>CAXSEE010000056.1:0-21980 GCA_964235615.1 uncultured Acetobacteraceae bacterium
GCTGCGGGTTGATGCGTTTCATTCCAACCGGCGGTGAGATTGACCGTTGCAAGGTAAGGCTGGGCTCTGCCCAGACCCGCCAAAGGCCTTGGCCTTTGGAAACCAATTTATTCATATGATTGGATTCTCAAGGCCACGCCTTGAGTGGGGCCAGGGTAGAGCCTTGGTCTTTCATAGGTCGAGCTCAAGGCCGGTTGGTATAAAATGATCCGCTGATGATCGAATTACGACAAGACGCCTAGAATCGATACAGTAACAAACCGAGTATGTCGTCAGAACAGCACTAGATCGTCGCGATGCACCATTTCGTCGCGGCCGCGCCAGCCGAGCAGCTTCTCGATGGCGCCGGAACGATGTCCCGCGATGCGCTGTGCATCCGCACTGCCATACGCCGACAGGCCGCGCGCCAGCAGCCGGTCGCCGGGCCCGATGATTTCGATCAGGTCGCCCCGCTCGAAGTCGCCCTCGATCAGGTTGATACCCGCCGGCAGCAGGGAGCTGCCGCTGGTCAATGCGTGTGCGGCACCCGCATCGATGCGCACGCGTCCGGCCGCCCGCAGGCCGCCGGCAATCCAGCGCTTGCGCGCCGAACGGCCTTCCGGAGCCGGCAGGAACCAGGTGCAGGGTACGCCGTCCAGCAGCGCCTGCAACGGATGGAGCGAGCCGCCGAGGGCGATCGCCATGGCGCAGCCGGCCTGGGTGGCGATCCGGGCCGCCAGCAGCTTGGTGCGCATGCCGCCGGAGGAATAACCGGGCGGTGGCGCGCCGCCCATCGCCTCGATCTCCGGGGTCAAAGCCGGCACCAGCGGGATATGCCGCGCGTCGGGATGCTGGCGAGGGTCGGCGGTGTACAGCCCATCGATGTCGGACAGCAGGACGAGCTGGTCGGCCTGGATCATCTCGGCCACCCTGGCCGCCAGCCGGTCGTTGTCGCCGAAGCGGATCTCGGCGGTGGCGACGGTGTCGTTCTCGTTGATCACCGGCACGCAGCCGAGCGAGGCGAGGGTGCTGAGCGTCGCGCGGGCGTTGAGGTAGCGCCGCCGGTCCTCGGTATCGTCCAGGGTGAGCAGCAGCTGGGCCGCGGTCAGCCCATGCGCCGAAAGCGCGTCGCTCCAGGCCTGCGCCAGGCGGATCTGTCCGACGGCCGCCGCCGCCTGCTTCTCCTCGAGACGCAGCCGGCCCGGCGACAGCTTGAGCGTCCGGCGAGCCAGGGCGATGGCGCCGGACGAGACCACGCAGACCTCGATCCCCCGCGCGCGCAACGCCGCGACATCCGCGGCCACGCTGAGCAGCCAGGCCATGCGTGGCGCCGCCGCGGCCGCATCGACCACCAGCGCGCTGCCGATCTTGACGACCAGCCGCCTGGCCTCGCCGAGTTGAGGCGCCACGCTCAAACGAGCTGGCCGACGCGCTCCGCGCGACCAGCACTGACGCGGTTCTGCAACGCCCGCAATGCCTCGGGCAGGCCTGCATGGCTCACGGCGGAGAGGGTAAGCACCTCGCCGCCGGTGGCTTTCTCCAGCGCCCGCCGTCTTGCCGAGATCTCCTGCGGCGTCATCGCGTCGGTCTTGTTCAGCGCGACCAGCTCGGGCTTCTCGGCAAGGCCGCCGCCATAGGCCACCAGCTCCTCGCGTATGGTCCGCCAGGCCTGCACGACGTTGCCGGCGGCGCCGTCGATCAGATGCAGCAGCACCGCGCAACGCTCGACATGGCCCAGGAAGCGGTCGCCGAGACCCGCACCTTCATGCGCGCCCTCGATCAGGCCAGGGATGTCCGCCAGCACGAACTCCTCGCTGACCGACAGGCGCACCACGCCCAGTTGCGGATGCAGGGTGGTGAAGGGATAGTCGGCGATCTTCGGCCGCGCCGCGGAGGCCACTGAGAGAAAGGTCGACTTGCCGGCGTTGGGCAGCCCTACCAGGCCGGCATCGGCGATCAGCTTGAGACGCAGCCAGATCCAGCGTTCCTCGCCCGGCCAGCCTTTGTCGGCGCGTCGCGGCGCCCGGTTGGTGCTGCTCTTGAAGGTGGCGTTGCCGAAGCCGCCGTCGCCGCCGCGGCAGAGCAGCACGGTCTTGCCGGGCTCGTCGAGGTCGGCGAGCAGGGTCTCGCGGTCGTCGTCGAAGATCTGGGTGCCGATCGGGACCTGGATCACGACGTCGTCGGCGCCGGCGCCGGTGCGGTCCGACCCCGAGCCGTTGCCGCCCTTGCGGGCGCGGAAATGCTGGGTGTAGCGGAAGTCGATCAGGGTGTTGAGGTTGGCCGCAGCCTTGAAGATGATGTCGCCGCCGCTGCCGCCGTTGCCGCCGTCCGGACCGCCGAACTCGATGTATTTCTCGCGCCGGAATGCTACCGCGCCGTCACCGCCGTCGCCGGACTTCACGTAGATCTTGGCCTGGTCGAGAAACTTCATGACAATAACCGGATCCGGAACAAAAGCTCGGATACGAAAAAGGGCCGGCCACTGGCTGGCCGACCCTGATCCGGAACTCTGTCGAACGGGAGGGAGGGGATTGGCTGACTATTCCGCAGCGATGGCGAGGTCGGGTGCTGCCGCGGCTGCCGCATCCACACTGACCTGCACACGGCCCTCGGCGCGGGTCTCGAACTTCACGTGCCCGTCGATGAGGGCGAAGATCGTGTGGTCCTTGCCGAGACCGACATTGCGGCCGGGCTTCATCTTGGTGCCGCGCTGGCGGATGATGATGTTGCCGGCGATCACGCTTTCGCCGCCGAACTTCTTGACGCCGAGGCGGCGTCCTGCGGTATCGCGGCCGTTGCGCGACGAGCCGCCAGCTTTCTTATGTGCCATCGCTCAGTCTCCGTGCGTCAGGCGGTGATGATGTCGGCGATGCGCAGCACGGTCACGGGCTGGCGATGGCCGTTGCGTCGGCGGCTGTTCTGCCGGCGGCGCTTCTTGAAGATGATGACCGTATCCAGGCGGTCCTGGGCGACCACTGTGGCGGTCACCGTCACGCCGGGCACGAAAGGGGCGCCGATGGTGGTGCCGCTTTCGCCGCCGCCAACGGCCAGGATGTCGGTGAAGGTGACGGTCGAGCCAGCCTCGACTTCGAGCTTCTCGACTTTCAGGACTTCCTGGGGGCTGACGCGATACTGTTTTCCGCCGGTGCGGATGACTGCGAACATGGTTCTCTCTGCTTTCCGATCTCTTGGCCGCATGCGGCCCCGCTAGAGGCAAGCACGCGACCCAGTCGCTTCTTGATTATGGGCCGTGCAAACACGGCAACGCCCCGGCGTCGGACCGGTGCAGGGATGAGTGCTTATAGTGGAGGTTTTTTCGCTGTCAACAGGATTGCGCTCTGGCCTTCGCACCCCTATAACGCGCCCCGCCGCTTGCCTGCTCGATCAGGTCAGGTTGCAGGAGAGGTGCCAGAGTGGTCGATCGGGGCGGTCTCGAAAACCGTTGTACGTGTGAGCGTACCGTGGGTTCGAATCCCACCTTCTCCGCCAACCATGGTAAACGGTGCCATGGATCATCTTACCGGGGTCACCAGCCGTAGCTCCCAGGCACGCCCTTGAACGGCCCCTTCAGATCGCTGGTGATCCAGCCGCCATAGAAGCCGCCCGGCTGCGGCGTCGCCTGCTCGTCACCGACGAAACATGCGTCCATCGGACCGGCGTAAACGGCGAGATGGTCCTTGATCGACCGGAATCGTGATGTCGGATCGGGATAGCTCCAGGCAACCGCCTCGGCTCGCTTGTCTCCGACCTGTATCGTCCAGTATTGCGCCTGGCCTTTCCACTCGCAGTAACTTCCGCCGGGAGCGGCCAACAGCTCGCAATCGGTAAAGGCATCTCTCGGCAGATAATAGACCGGAGGATGGCTGGTTTCGAGCACACGAAACGCGGCTTTGGTGGAGGCGATCCGCTGCCCGGCGAACAGGATCCGTATCAGGGCCGGCACAGGCTGCAGTGCCGGTGGTCGCGGATAGTTCCAGACATCTTCCATAGCCATATCCTACAATCTATTTCGAGTATGACCAGCGCCTCAGCCAACGGCACCTCCTCGTCGCATGGATCCGCGTCGCCTTGTGATACTGCCTGACAAGCTCCGCACCGGTGGATGCCTGATCAGGCGCCCCCTTCCAGCCTCTATTCCAGATCTCGAAAGCCGGACGCACGAACTTCTGAGGCGTAGGATCACAGGAGAGACAGAACTTCACACCTGAAGGATTATGCTGGGAAGGTCAGCTGCATGGTGGAGACTGCACCATGGCAGCTCGAACAGCCGAAACCCTCGGCGATACGGATCGAGTGGTTGAAATAGACATAGGAGGGCAGGTGGTTGACCCTCGCCCATTGCAGGGGGATGTCGTTCGCCAGGCTCTCCCGAACCGGCGCCAGCATATCATCGGGCAATGATCATGGGCCTACGGCAAGGATGTAGACCGGTTCCACAACTGCCTCCACTCGCCGCATCGCGCGCAAGATGCAGACGGTGGAATGGATTGTTATACTGGGCCTCAGTCGCCCTTGTCAGCCGCAGGAGCGGATGATGATCGATCGGGCTCCCTCTCACCTTCCCGCGATGGGACCCGACCATGCTAACCTCAGCCTTACGAGAGGACGTCTTTCGAGGATGAAGCAGTGTCGGACTCTGCGACCTTGCGCGAGCTTCTGCGTGACGGCTTCGAAGCTTCGGCCGCAGGGGCCGCTGCGAGCTGAGCCTCCAGCGTATCCGCGTGATCCTGCGCCGTCGTCATCGCCAGCTTGAGTTCCTTGTTCTTTTCGCGGAGCCTGGAGACGCTGCGCTCTAGCTTGCTAACCTGGGCTTCCAGCTCGGCCTTGTTCGGCTTCGGAGCGCGAGTGGCCAGCTTGAGAGCCGCCGTCTTCTTGGTTGAGGGTGGTGCCGGCTTTTTTGCGTTGGTCGATCCTAATGGACGGCCCGGCTTGCGTTTCGGTTCCTCCGCGGCGACCATCGTGCGCGGCTTCCGGGAAGGCTTCGTATTTGTTGCACGCGCCATAATATCTTCCTGCTGTCGTGATGTCTTGATTACCAAATTGATGGTCCGACCGACTCTACTATATACGGTTTCGCATTTAATTCAATTCTGACCATGGGCAGGTATATCCTGTCCAAGGACATAAAGGCGAGATCGAGGCAGGAATGCCGATCTGAAGTTTCCATCGGGAAGGATTTCTGGGTGAGCCGCAGATTGCTGGTTGGTACTGGCTGGAAAATGAACATCGGCGCCGCCGACGCGCGGCACTATGCGAGGCTGTTGCGCAGGCGGCTTGATGACATCCCGCACCGGGACATCGACCTCTTCGTGCTTCCGCCCTTCACCTCGCTGCATGCCGCGCGCGAGGGCCTGGAGGGATCGGCGGTCGCCGTCGGCGGTCAGAACATGCATTGGGACGCGGCGGGCGCCTGGACCGGCGAGATCTCGGCTCCGATGCTGATCGAGGCAGGATGCCGCTATGTCGAGCTCGCGCATTCCGAACGGCTTGCCTGTTTTGCCGAGACCTATGATCTGGTAAGGCGCAAGGTCGACGCGGCGCTGCAGGTCGGTCTGACACCGATCCTCTGCATCGGCGAGACCGCCGAGGACAAGCAGGCCGGCCGCGGGGACGAGATGCTGGCTCGCCAGCTGCACATCGTGCTCGGTGGCCGTTCAACCCGGGAGGTCCTTTCAGTCATCCTGGCCTACGAGCCGCGCTGGGCGATCGGACAAGCGGAGGCAGCAACACCGGATTACGTCGCCGCAAGGCATTCGGCGCTGCGGGCCGAGATTGCCGGAAGCTATGGCGCCGAGGCAGCAGCCGGCATCCGTATGATCTATGGCGGATCGGTAACGCCAAGCAACGGTCCGGCACTGGTGGCACTTGCGGACGTGGATGGCCTGTTCGTCGGACGTGCGGCATGGACCGCGGAAGGCTTCGCCGAGATGGTCAGGATCGTGTCGGACGCAGCCGTGTTGCGGTCGAGAAGTTCCACGCCCTGAACGATCTTGTTTTGTGCCGTAGGATAATGGCAATCAATTCGACAATAATTTCCTGGAGGAAGCCATGGACCTCGAACTGACCGGGAAGGTTGCTATCGTAACTGGCGCGAGCATCGGGATCGGGCTCGCGATCGCCGAAGGACTGGCCGCCGAAGGCGTCAACCTCGTGCTGGCAGCGCGGGGGGCGGAGCGTCTGCAGGCCGAGGTGGCGCGGATCGCCAAGCTCCACGGCGTCCGCACCCACGGGGTCGCCTGCGACATCGGGACGGCCGCCGGGGTAGAGGCTGTCGTGGCAGCGGCGCAGACCGAGTTCCGTGGCGCGGACATCCTGATCAACAATGCCGGAGCCGGTTCCAACGAGACGATCATGGAGGCGCCGGACGAGAAATGGCAGCATTACTGGGATCTGCATGTCATGGCGGCGGTACGTCTCGCGCGTGGGATCGTGCCGTCGATGCGCCAGCGCGGCGGCGGCGTCGTGCTGCATAATGCGTCGATCTGTGCCACGCAGCCGCTCTGGTACGAGCCGATCTACAACGTGACCAAGTCCGCGCTGATGATGTTCTCCAAGACGCTGTCGACGGAGGTGGCGAAGGATAATATCCGTGTCAACTGCGTGAACCCCGGACTGGTCCTGACACCGGACTGGGTCAAGACAGCCAAGCAGTTGACCGCCGATACCGGAGGCGACTGGCAAGGCCATCTACAGACGATCGCCGACCAGTATGCGGCGAACAAGCGTTTCGCCACTCCTCAGGAGATCGCTAACTTCTTCGTCTTCCTCTGTTCGGAAAAGGCGAGCTACAGCATAGGCTCCACCTATTTCGTCGATGGCGGAATGCTGGGTACGGTCTAGGGCCTGATCGCTTCAGGTCACTTGACCTGAATCGTGAATCAGCCTCTCAAAATATCGAGCTGGAGTATGCGCGCTTCATCTACCAGAAGCGATCATACTCTAGCGAGGCATCATCAAATCCAGCGCGGTCCGCACCAGCAGCGAGTTCGCCTCCTGCAATTGCGTGACGATGGTGAAGTGGTCGGCCCCGGCGATCGGCAACAGCGCGCCCGGGGCATGCGCCGCCGCCCTGCGGGCATGCAACCCCCGGCTGTCATCGACCAGCGCCTGCAGTTCGGCCGAGCCATAGCTGATGGTCATCGGCTTCTGCACCACCGGCAGCCGCAGCGGCGACAATGCCTCGATCTCACCGTCCGTCAGCTGGAGCTTGACGTTGAGGTAGGTGTCCCGCACTGGCCCCAGTTCGTAGACCCCTGAAATAGCCAGGCCTGCGGCCACGCGCGGGTGGTTCAGGCCCATTGCGGTCAGGTGGCCGCCCGCCGACCAGCCGGAGAGCAGCACCGGGCCGGCGATGCCGTGCTCCGGGCCATGGGCGGCCAGCCAATCCAGCGCCGCATGGATTTCGGCGACGATCTGCGTCAGCGAGGCGTCCGGCGTCAGCGTGTAGCCGGGGAAGGCGACCGACCAGCCATGCGCGCGCAGCCCGGCGCCAAGGCAGCCGAAATCCTCACGCGAATTGAACTGCCAGTATCCGCCATGGATGAAGACGAAGCAGGGCGCGTCGGGGTCTTCGGCCGGGAACAGATCCCATTTCTGCCGGGGCGCCTCGCCGTAGGGTATATCCAGGCGACCCGGCACGGTGCTGCGGAAGGTCGCCGAGGCGTCCACCCGAGCCTTGTTCAGCGCCGCGCTGTCCGCCACGTGCTGCCCGTTATTGTAGGCGGCATCACGCGCCGCATGGCTCATCTTGCCCCATTCGCTCATCACCCGGTCCTCCTGGAGATCGCCGAAACTAGCCCATGAAGCTGGCGAACGCCTCCTTATAGTCCGGATGCCAACGCGACAAGGCTGGGCGGTTCTCGACGATGTCTCCGATCGCCCACTGCATGCGCCGCTCGTCGACGTGGCGGGGGACGGCATTGTCGGGGCAGAGGATGTAGAAATCGCCGCGGTCGAGGCTGTCGAGCATGAACTGCACGACCTCGCCCGCAGTCCAGGCGGCGTCAGGCTTTTCCGCGGAGCCGGTCATGCCGGTATGGGTGAAGCCCGGTATCAGAAGATGCGCCGACACCGTGCCGCCAGCCTCGCGCAACTCATGGGCGAGGAGCTCGGTGAAGGCCCTCACTCCGGCCTTGGAGACATTATAGGCGCTGTTGCCCGGCGGCAGCGTGATGCCCTGCTTGGAGCCGGTGTTGATGATCAGTCCGGGTTTTCCCGAGGCCAGCATGGCGCCGGTGAAAGCCTGAACCCCATTGACGACGCCCCATAGATTGATCGCCATCAAGCCGTGCCAGGCGTCGGCATTCTCCCAAGGCTTGCCGGGGTCGGAGCCGACGGCGGCGTTGTTCATCAGCACCGAGACGCCGCCGAAGCGGTCGAAGGCGGCGGTCCGCAGGGCGATCACCTCCTCGGCTTGCGAGACGTCGGTCGGAACCGCGACGACCTGTGCTGCCTGCGCCGCCACGGCAGTCACGTCATGCAGCGCCTGATCCAATGCCGGACCGGGCAGGTCGGCCAGCACCAGGTTCAGGCCGAGCCTGGCAAGTTGGCGGGATGCGGCGAGACCGATGCCGCTGGCAGCGCCGGTGACGACGGCGGTGCAGCCAGGGTGCAGCGCGGGATGGGTCATATCGAGAGTCTCTCCTACAGCGGGATCGAGGCTTCAGCCGCGACCGATGAACGGCATATTGGTCGCCATGACCGTCAATGTCTGGATGTTGGTGTCGAGCGGCAGCGATGCCATGAACAGCACCGTGCGGGCAACGTCATCGACATGCATGACCGGCTCGACCGCCATCTCGCCGCTGGCCTGCGGCACGCCGGACTGCATGTGTGCCGCCATCGACGTCAGGGCGTTGCCGATGTCGATCTGCCCGCAGGCGATGTTGTGCCGGCGCCCATCGAGCGAGAGCGACTTGGTCATGCCGGTTATGGCATGCTTGGTCGCGGTATAGGCGATCGAGTTCGGCCGTGGCGCATGGGCGGAGATCGAGCCGTTGTTGATGATGCGGCCGCCGTTCGGGACCTGGTGGCGCATCATCCGGAACGCCCCCTGCGCGCACAGGAAGGCGCCGTTCAGGTTGACCGACATGACGGACGTCCATTGCTCGAAGCTCAACTCGTCGGGAGCCGCCGACAGGCTGATGCCGGCGTTGTTGAACAGCAGGTCGAGCCGGCCGAAGCGGTTCGCCACGCGGGCGAACAGCGTATCCACCGATGCCGGATCGGACACGTCGGTGGACTGCAGCATCGTGCGCGAGGCCGCCTCCGGCGCCAGGGCGGAAGTCTCCTCGAGTGCCGCGAGCCGGCGTCCGGCCAGCGCCACCGACCAGCCGTCCGACAGCAGCGCCAGCGCCACCGCGCGGCCGATGCCGCTGCCCGCACCGGTCACCAGCGCGATCCGGCTGCGTTCAGCGTGCGGATCCCCGGTGGGCCAATCGGATGTCTCAGCCATGCCCTCTTCCTCCGCTGCCGATGCTACCCAGCCGCACGGGTGGTCCCGCGCGGGATCAATGTAAACCCGACATCGACACTGGTGTCCTGTCCCGCGAGCCCATGACGCAGCAGGTCGATGATCATTCTCCCGGCGTGTCTGCCGAGCCCGGTGAAGTCAACGTCGATGGTGGTCAGCGGTGGCACCATCTGCTGGCCGATCTCGAAATTGCCGAAGCCGATCAGGGATAGTCGCCCGGGTATGTCGATGCCGCGCCGGCGGCATTCCATCAAGGCTCCCACGGCGGAGAGGTCCGATACGGCGAACACCGCATCCACGTCCGGCGCATCGTCGAGCAGGCTGCCCATGGCCCGTGCGCCCTGCTCGAAGGAGACCGGGATCTCGCCATCGGCGCGTATCAGGTCGGTCGGCATGCCGACCGCATGGTTCGAGAAGCCGATCGCGTGCCCGATCGGACGTTCCGGCAGCTCGGCGATCTCGATCATCGGCGGTCCGGCATGGGCGAGCAGCCGAAGCATCGCCTCGCCATGGGCAGACGCGGTCAGGATCAGCGCCTCCGGGCGCCGCGATACCATGGCGCGCACCTGACGCTCCTCCTCGGCCGGGCAGTAGGTCGTGTAGCCGATCAGCAGCTCGTATCCGGCCGGGTGCAGCGCCTCGGTAAGCCCTTCGGCGAGTGCGGCGAAGTTGCTGTTGGCCAATGTCGGCAGCACCAGGCCGACGAAGCCGCTGCGACGCGTGGCCAGCCCGCCGGCGCTCCGGTCCGGGACATAGCCGAGCTGGATCACCGCCTGCTGCACGCGGGCGCGTGTCTCCGGCAGCACCTGGTCCGGCCGGATGAACACGCGGGTGACGGTCATGCGCGAGACGCCGGCCAGTTGCGACACGTCGCGCAACGTCGCCTTCCGGGCCGGCGGCCCCATCTTCAAGGGAGGATGTTCAAGAAGGGGAGTTCAAGGGGGAGGCGCACCGCGACGATGCAGGTAGATCGCGTAGACCTCGCTGGTGGCGCAGATGAACAGGCGGCTGCGGTGACGGCCGCCGAAGGTGACGTTGGAGACGGTCTTCGGCACGCGGATCTTGCCCAGCAATTCCCCTTGCGGGCTGACGCAATGCACGCCGTCTCCGGCGCTGGTCCAGACATTGCCGTCCTCGTCGCAGCGGAAGCCGTCCGCCGCTCCCACCGACGGGGCGTAGAAGGCGCGTCCCTTGCAGAGTTTGCCGGCCCCTCCGTCAGCGACATCGAACACGCGTATCTGACGGCGAGCGGTATCCTCGTGCATGCGGCCCGTCTCGGCGATGTAGAGCAGGCTCTCGTCTGGCGAGAAGCATAGCCCGTTCGGGCAGTCGAACTCGTCGCTGACAATGGTGAGCTTGCCCGTGCGCGGATCGAGCCGGTAGACGTGGCAGGGCAGCTCCTCCTCCGACCGTTCGCCCTCATAATCCATGATGACGCCATAGTGCGGGTCGGTGAACCAGATCGAGCCATCCGACTTGACCACGACATCGTTCGGCGAGTTCAGGCGCTGTCCCTCGAAGCGGTCGGCGAGGGTCGTGAGGCTGCCGTCATGTTCCGTGCGCACGACCGAACGTCCGTGATGCAGGCAGGAGATCAGCCTGCCTTCCTGGTCGCGGGTGCCGCCGTTGGCGTATTGGCTCGGCTGCCGATAGACCGACACGCCGACACCCTCGATCCAGCGCAGGATGCGGTTGTTCGGGATGTCGCTGAACAGCAGGCAGCCGGCGTCGCCGAACCATACCGGCCCCTCGGTCCAGCGGCAGCCTTCGGCAATCCGCTCCAGGCCGGCATTGCCAAGGATGTAGCGCCCGAAACGCTTGTCGACGATCTCGAAGTCGCTCATCGGCCCACTCCCCCAGACAACTCATTTCCCCCAGATCTTCGCGTAGACGTCGCGATAGCCATTGTCCGGGTCGTAGAGATCCTTCTTGCCGCCATCCAGATCGACATTCTTCGACGTCACCAGATGCACGGGTGCCACGTAGCTGGAGGCCGGCTGGCCGGCGAAGCCGCGGTTGAGCTCGTCGACGACCTGCCAGCCCTGCAGCAGCAGGGGTTCCGGGACGGTGGCCGCCTGATACTGGCCGGAGCGGATGCGCTCGTAGGCGGAGTTGCTGCCGTCGCCGGCGCTGATGTTCCCCGGCGGTCCGGCGCCGTCGCGTCCGGCGGAGATCAGGGGCGGCCCGATGAAGTCGAAATACAAATCGTTGATGGCCAGCGTATAGGTCCATTTGGCGCCGTAGCGCTGCAGCAGCGAGGTGGTGAGCTGCGACATGCGCGTCGACGTGTCGGCCAGCGGCGTGTCCTCGAACGACAGCACCGTGCAGCCCGGACAGGTCTTGATCTCGTCGCGCATCATCTTGGCCTTCGACAGCGCGATCGCATAGGCGCTGTCGGTGAAGATGATGACGCCGGCATGACCTTCGCTCATGGCGATGGCATAGTCGGCCGCCACCTTGGCGACGCGCGCGCTGTCGCTGCCGATGTTGGAGATGATCTGGTAGTCCGGCATCGGACCGGGTTTCGGGCCGCCATGCCAGGCCGCGACCTTGATGCCCTGGGCGATCGCCTGCTTGATCTCGGCAGCACTCTGGATGACGTCGAAGCCGCCGATGATGATGCCGTCCGGCTTCAGCGCGATCGCCTGGCTGAAGGCCGACTGGATGCCCGAGACGCTGCCCTGGCCATCGAGCACGCGGATCGTCCAGCCAATTCTTTGACCGGCCTGCTTCACGCCGTCCCCGACCTCCTGGATGCCGCCGTTGCGCTCGTCGGCGGCGATATAGACGACGGTCTTGCCGGCGACCGCCTTCGGGCCGGTGGTCGGGCCGTCCCAGGCGGAGGAGGGCGCTGTGGCGGCTGCGACCACGGCCTTCGCCGCCGCGACCGCATCCTGGGCATGCGCGGCACCCGACGCCGCCAGCACCGCCGACATCATGATGCTGCTGCGAACTATCTCATACCGGGTCATGAAGTCTTCCCCCTGAAGGCCCGCGTTCGGCGGTGCCGATCCATTACTTCGGCGCCGGCCGCGCGGCGCGCAACTGCACCCGGCGCCGCCCGGTCCAGCCGGCGAGGCCGATCGCGATCAGCAGCGTGGCACCGTTGAAGGCTGGCTCGACCCAGAAGGCGCCGCCGAGCTGCTCGATGCCGGAGATGCCGATCGCGAGGATCACCACGCCGACGACGGTGCCCCAGACATTGACCCGTCCCGGGTTGATCGTGGTCGAACCGAGGAACGCGCCGACCAGCGCCGGCAGCAGGAACTCCAGCCCCACGCTGGCCTGTCCGACACGCAGCCGTGCCGCCAGCACCACGCCGGCGAGTGCGGTGATCAGCCCGGAGGTCATGAAGGCCAGCATGACGTAGCGCCGCGTGGGAATGCCGTTCAGCTCGGCGGCGCGCGGGTTGGCGCCGATGGCATACAGATAGCGTCCGAGCGGCGTATAGACCGAGATGATCCAGAGCAGCACGGCGAGTCCGGCGACATAGAAGGCAGGGATCGAGATGCCGAGCACGCTGGCGGTATCGATGCGGAAGAACGCGGGCGACAGCCGGCCGATGATCTGGCGTCCGCCGGTCCACCAGAGGGCGAGGGCATAGGTGACGGTGCCGGTGCCCAGGGTGGCGATGAAGCTGTCGATCTGCGCCACCTCGACCAGCAGGCCGTTGAGCAGCCCGAACACCACGCCAAGCAACAGCACGATCAGCACCGCCAGCGGCCAGGGCACGCCGCTGATCTGCAGCGAGATCGCCAGGATATGCCACAGCACCACGCCGTAGCCGACGGTGAGGTCGATCTTGCCGGTCATCATCGGCACCGTGGCGGCCAGGGACAGCATCGCCACCACCGCCTTGTCGCTCAGCATCGAGCGGACATTGAGCCAGGTCGGGAAGGTGTCGGGCAGCAGCGCGGAGAACAGGATCGCCAGCAGGATCGTCAGCACCACCAGCCCGTAGACCGGCAGCAGTCCCGCAACCCGGTGGCCGAGCGGAAGTCCGGCCAGCGTCCCGGGTGCCGGTTCCAGCGCCGTCGATTTCAGCATGTTGCTCATACGGCTATCCCTTCCTTAACCGGCACGAGTGTTCCGCCCGCCGAGGCCGCCTGCAGCAGGCTGCCCACGGACAGCTCGTCGCGGCCGATCTCGGCGGTGACGCGGCCCTGGCTGAACACCAGCGCGCGGTGGCAGATCTTCGCGACCTCCTCGAAGTCCGTCGCCACCACGATGATCGCGAGACCCTCCTGCAAGGCCGTGCGCAGCAGCCCGTAGATTTCGGCCTTGGCCCCGACATCGACGCCGGCCGTGGGTTCCTCGAGGATCAGCAAGGTCGTCGCGATCCCCATCCAGCGCGCCAGCACGACCTTCTGCTGGTTGCCGCCGGACAAGGTCTCGACCGGGCGGCTGGGATCGTTCGGACGCAGGCTCATGCGCGCGCCGGCCTCCACGCAATCGCGGCTCTCTTTCGACAGCGACCGCGGGCCGAGCAGCGAATGACCGCGCGCGCCCGGGTTGAGGAACAGGTTCTCGCGCACGGTGAGTGCCATGCCGAGGCTCTCGGCGACACGCTCGCCGGCGACCAGTCCGACGCCGGCGCGCATGGCCATCGCCGGAGATGTCGGCTGATAGGCGCGCCCGGCCAATTGCATGTGGCCTGCCTCGACCGCGCAGCAGCCGAACAGCGCCCGTCCGATGGCGTCCTGGCCGGCGCCGCGCAATCCGACCAGCCCGACCATCTCGCCCTGATGCAGCGTCAGGTCGACCGGCCCCGCATCCCCGGCCTGCAATCCATCGAGGGTGAGGCATACGGCGGCACCGGCCGGACCCGGCTGGATGAACACCTGCTCGGGCGGCCTTCCGACGATCATCGTGACCAGGTCGGCGGGACTTGTATCGGCGACGGCCTTGCGGCCGACCAGCCGGCCGTCTCGAAGCACCGCGACCTCGTCCGCGACCTGGAACACCTCGTCGAGACGGTGCGAGACATAGATCATGCCGATGCCGGTGCGCCGCAGGTCGCGCAGCACACCGAGCAAGCGCTCGACCTCGTCGGCGGGCAGGCTCGCGGTGGGCTCGTCGAGCACCAGCACTTCGGCCCTGGCGGCGAGCGCGCGGCCGATCGCCACCAGCGAGCGCTCGGTGCGGGAAAGATGCATGATCCGCGCATCGGGATCGATGTCCGCACTCATCGTCTCCAGCACCGAGAGCGCATGCCGTCGCGAGCCCGCCCAGTCGATCAGTCCGAACCGGCGACGGTAGCCGACGCCGAGGGCGATGTTCTCGGCTACCGTCATCCAGTCGATCAGGCCGAGATCCTGATGGATGAAGGCGATCTTCTGTTGGTCGCCGCCCCCCGTCTGAAAGTGGCGCGTTTGCAGGTGATGATATGGCTCGCCGCGGAACAGGATGCGTCCGCCGTCCGGCGCATGGATGCCGGCCAGCATCTTGATCAGCGTGGATTTTCCCGCTCCATTCTCGCCGAGCAGGGCGAGTATCTCTCCGCCCGCCAGCGTGAGCGAGACGTCATCGACCGCCAGCGTGCCGCCGAAGCGCTTGGTGACAGTCTCGAACGAGAGCAGAGGGATCGGCATCGTGGTGCCTCTAGCCGATATCCAGATGCACCTTGATCGCGCGCTGCCTGTCGCCGGCCATCTCGAACGCCGCGTTGGCGTCCCGTATCGGGAATGTGCCCGACAGGATCGGCGTGACATCGATCCGCCCGGACGCGAGCGCCTCGACCGCGATATCGAACTCCTCATGGAACCGGAACGACCCGACCAGGTCGATCTCGCGCGACATCAGCAGGTTGACCGGCATCGGCACCGCGCCGGGCGGCAGCATGCCGAGCTGCACGATGCGTCCGCCCGGGCGCATCAGGGCCGGCATGCCGATCACCGAAGCGGCACTTCCGGTCGCCTCGAGGGCGATGTCGAAGCCGCCATGGGCGCTGGCCAACTGCGCGAGGCGGTCCGGTTCCGCCCGCACGTCGACAGCTTGCGCCGCACCCATCGCGCGCGCGATCAGCAGCGGCGGCTCGAACAGGTCGGTCACGGTGACGCTGGCGGCACCCGCATGCAGGGCCGCGGCCAGGCACAGCAGCCCGATCGGCCCGGCTCCGGCAACCAGCACGTGCCGGCCCAGCATCGGGCCGGCCCGGCGTACCCCGTGCAAGGCGACCGCCAGCGGCTCGGCGCAGGCGGCGATGCGATACGGCATGTCGGCAGGGACCGGCACGCACTGGTCGGCGCGGACGGTAAGGAATTCGCTGAACCCGCCCTGCACATGCGGCGTCAGGGCGGCGCTGCCGAGGAAGCGCATGTTGCGGCAGAGGTTGGCGCTACCCGAGCGGCAGAAGCGGCAATGCAGGCACGGCCGGCTCGGGTTGATCGCCACCCGCGTGCCGATGGCAACACCCGCCGGCATCGGCCAGTCCGGACTCGGCAACAGCTCGACGATTTCGCCGGAAACTTCATGACCGAGGGTCAGCGGCTCGCGGACACGGAAATCACCGACGCCGCCCTTGTTGAAGTAAGACAGGTCCGACCCGCAGATGCCGCCGCAGGCCACGCGCACGCGTGCCTCGCCGGGCTTCATCGTGGGGTCCGAACGCTCCTCGACACGCAGATCATGGGCGCCATGCAGCACAGCAGCCAGCATCCTGTTCCTCTCCCTGTTTGTTTCTGGCGTTGCCCATTCTTGATGTCGGGCTATTGCAGTGTTACCGCACACATCGGTATGCCACCGCCTCGGGCACGGCGGAAGCCCTTCTTTAGCGCCTCGATACCCCAGGAAAACTGCAGCATGGCCTCGACCCTGTTCGACCTGACCGGCCGGCTCGCCCTGATCACCGGTTCCAGCCAGGGCATCGGGCTGGCCATCGCGCAGGGGCTGATCGAGGCCGGCGCGCGGGTCGTGCTCAACGGCCGTGATCCGACGAAGCTGCAATCGGCCGCCCGCGGTCTCGGGCAAGCCGCCTTCGCCGCCGACGATGGCCTCGGCGTGTTCGACGTGACCGACCCCGACGCGGTGGAGGCGGGCGTCGCGCGCATCGAGCGGGAAGCCGGCGCCATCGACATCCTGGTCAACAACGCCGGCATCCAGAGGCGGATGCCGCTGGCCGACTTCCCGGTGGAAACCTGGCGGGAGGTCATGCGTACCAACCTCGACAGCGTGTTCTTCGTCGGGCAGGCCGTGGGCAAGCGCATGATCCCGCGCGGACGCGGCAAGATCATCAACATCGCCAGCCTGCAGAGCGAGGTGGGACGGCCGACGATCGCGCCGTACACCGCATCGAAAGGGGCGGTGAAGATGCTGACGCGCGGCATGTGCGCCGATTGGGCCAAACACGGGTTGCAGATCAATGCGATCGGGCCTGGATACTTCGAGACCGAGCTGAACCGGCCGCTGCGCGAGGACCCGGCGTTCGACAGTTGGCTGCGCGCACGCACGCCCGCGGGACGCTGGGGCCGTGTCGAGGAACTGGCGGGGGCCGCGGTATTCCTCGCCTCCCGCGCTTCGGATTTCGTCAACGGCCAGGTGATCTACGTGGACGGCGGCGTGCTGTCCGTACTCTAACAGGGAACATCATCATGAGCGTCAAGCTGCTGCAACTCTGCGCGGTGCTGCCATCGACCCAGGCCAAGCTGGACGCAGGCTACGATGTGCATCGCTGGCCGGAGCCGGCGTCTCGGGAGGCGTGGCTGGCCGAGCATGCCGCCGGAGTGCGCGCCGTGGTGACCGGCGGGCATCTGGGGATCGACACGGACATGGCCGAACGCCTGCCGGACCTGCAGATCGTGGCCATCAACGGCGTCGGTTTCGACCGTGTCGATCTCGATGCGATGCGGGCCCGCAACATACGTGTCACCAACACGCCCGATGTGCTCACCGACGATGTCGCCGACCTGGCGATCGCGCTGATGCTGAACGCCATGCGCGCGCTGCCGGCGGCGGAGCTGCATGTGCGCAGCGGCCATTGGCCGAAGGCACAGCCCGCCATCGCGCGCCGCGCGTCCGGTCTGCGTTACGGCATCGTCGGGCTAGGCCGGATCGGGCAGGCCATCGCCACACGCCTGTCCGGGTTCGGCGGCAGCATCGCCTACACCAGCCAGACGAAGAAGACTGTCGATTACGCCTATCATCCCGACGCGCGCTCGCTGGCGGCGGTGTCGGACGTGCTGTTCATCGCCACCGCGGCCTCGGCGGCTACGAAGGGCCTGATCGATCAGGCGGTGCTCGAAGCGCTCGGCCCGACCGGCGTGCTGGTCAACATCGCGCGCGGCTCGATCATCGACGAGCCGGCGCTGGTGGCGGCCCTGGTGGACCACCGTCTCGGCGGCGCCGGCCTCGACGTGTTCGTCGATGAACCCCACGTGCCGGAGGCGCTGCTGAGCCTGCCGCACGTCGCACTCGCCCCGCATGTCGGAAGCGCCACCGCCGAGACCCGCGAGGCGATGGGCAACCTGATGCTGGAAAACCTGGAAGCCTTCTTTGCCGGACGGAAGCTGCCAACCGCGGTCGTGTAGGTGATATCGCGGACGCGGTTCCGGACGGCCCTTGTCGTTGCTTCATGCAACGATGTCGATCGCTTCAGCATGTTGTCATAGAAGATTTTCGACCGATCGAAATGACCCACCTCCAGTAATTACAGTGGCTGGCTATGCGTCTCGCAAACGTCAGACCCTCCAACAGAACTTCGCTGAACATGAAACAAACTGCGGCGAGAGGCGTATGATACTGGCTGAATAGGAGCTCATCATGAACGATATCGAGATCAATTATCGCGCTGCGGCGAGTGCCTATCAGGACCAGCAGCAGAACTACCTGCAGGCGGGTCGCCGCCGGCGCCTGCGGACGATCAGCGACGGTGATTATTTCATGGCCCAGAACGCCCAACTGCATTCGAAGCAGGCCCTGGACCATGCCGAAGCTGTCTGGATCGCGTCCTGGAACTGACCGCTCAGCCGTGCAGGCGGCGGTCGCGTCCGTATAGCAGCAGCATCCCGAAGATCACCAGCCCGTAGATGATCTGGCGGCCTGCTTCAGGCATCTGCATCACCGCCAGCATGCTCTGCAACAGCACGATCAGGATGGTGCCGACGACGGTGCCGCTCACACGCCCGGAACCGCCGAGGATGCTGGTGCCGCCCAGCACCACGGCGGCGATCGCCGGCAACAGGTAGGCGTCGCCGATGCCCTGGTAGGCCTTGCCGGCATAGCCAGTGAGCAGCAGCCCGGCCAACGTGCTGGCGCAGCCGGCCAGCATGAAGCAGCACACGACCGTCAGACGCACCGGCATGCCGGACAGGAAGGCCGCCCGTTCACGGTTGCCGATCGCATAGACGGCGCGGCCGAACCGCGTGGCGCGCAACAGCACGCCCGTCCCTGCCGCGACCGCCGCCCAGATCAGGATGGCGTTCGGTATGCCGGGGATGAGGCGGCCGCTGGTCATCCAGACTGCGACCCCGGGTGCCGAACTCTGCGGCGCCGAGCCGCCGGTATAGAGCACCATCAGTCCCTGCAGCACCGCGTTGATGCCCAGGGTGAAGATCATCGACGGCACGCGCAGATAGGCGACACCGAGCCCGTTCACCAGGCCGACGACGGCACCGACTGCCAGTGCGATCGGGATCGCCGCCAGGCCGCCGAGCGACGGGCTGGCGAGGCCGGTGGCCAGCATCGCGCCGGCGGCGAGCGTCCAGGGCACCGAAAGATCGATATGGCCGAGCAGGATCACCAGCATCGCCCCGAAGGCGACGATGCCGAGGAATGACGCAACCTGAAGTTGCTGCAGCAGATAATGCGGCGACAGGAAGCTCGAATTATACAGCGAGCCGGCGAGCAGGATGACAATGATGAAGCCGCTCGCGATCAGCAGCGGCAGGTCGGCCGAACGCAGTCTGAGCCGCCGCTTCGGCTCCGGATGGACGACGACCGGTTGGCTCATCGACCCCGGCTGGCTCCCCGGCTGGCTCATCGATACGTCTCCAGCCGGTTGCGCACGCGCAGCAGGGGCAGGGCGCCGAGACTGACCGCGCCGAGCAGGATCAGCCCCTGGAACAGCGGCTGCCACAGCGGCGAGGCGTCGAGCACGAACAGCAGGTCGCCGATGGTGCGCAGGATGAAGGCGCCGATGATCGAGCCGACCAGCCCGCCGACGCCGCCGAACAGCGACGTGCCGCCGATCACCACGGCGGCGATGGCGTTCAGGGTGAAGTCGCCGGCCTGGATCGCGCTGGCCTGCGCGGACTCCGCGATCACGGTCAGCAACAGCCCGGCCAGGGAGGCGAAGATGCCGCTGAGCATATACGCCGCAGCCTTGGCGCGGCCGACCTTGACGCCGGACATATAGGCGGAGGCTTCCGCGGAACCGACCGCGTAGATCCCGCGACCGGTGATGGAACGCTGGAACGGCAGCCAGAAGCCCAGCAGCACGACGCCCAGCAGCAGGATCGAGACCGGGATGCCGAACACGTCGCCGGTCGCGGCACTCGCGAAATCATCGTCGATGTCGCCGCCCGGGTTGGGACGCAGCAGCAGCGCCAGCCCATAGAAGATGGTGCTGGTCGCCAATGTCGCGATGATCGGCTGCAGCCTCCCCGCCACGACGGCAAGCGCGTTGACGCCGCCGGCCGCGACCCCGCAGGCCAGCACCGCCAGCACGCCGAAGCCGATATGTCCGGGCGATCCGGAGAGTAGGTTCGAGGCCAGGCAGTTGCCAAGCACGACGATGGCGCCCACGGAAAGATCGATCCCGCCGGTCAGCACGACGAAGGTCTGCGCGATCGCGATCAGCGCCAGCAGCACGCCCTTGTTCGCCGCCGTGACCAGCACGCCGACCTGGACCCCGCGCGGTTGCAGCACCAGATAGAGCGCGAACATGGCGGCGAAGATCAGCCCGGCCAGCATCGGCACCGCGTTGTGGCGCAGGATGCGCCCGAAGTTGCGCTGGAACGTGTGTCGGAAAGCGGGGGTGTTCATGCCGCGCGCCCGGGGCTGGCGGCACCCTGCGCCCCGGGTGCTGTGGCGGACTTACCCGCGATGTTCAGGGCGCCGGCGATGATGGCTTCCTCGCTGATGCCTTCTCCGGACAATGCGCGGACGATGCGGCCGTCGTAGAAGATCAGGACCCGGTCGCACAGTCCGATGAGCTCGTCATAATCCGTGGTGTAGAGCAGGATCGTGGTGCCGCCCGCGGCGAGCTCGCGCAGCAGCCGGTAGATCTCATGCTTGGTGCCGACGTCGATGCCGCGGGTCGGATCGTTGAGCAGCAGGATGCGCGGCTCCGCCATCAGCCATTTGCCGATCGCCACCTTCTGCTGGTTGCCGCCCGACAAGGTGCCGACCGGCAGGCCGGTGACGGCCTTGATGCGCATGCGCTCGATCATGTCGCGGACGGCGGTCGCCTCACGCCGGCGGTCGATGAACGGACCATGGCTGACGGCGGACAAGGTCGCCGCGGTGAGGTTGTCGGCTACCGACATCGGCAGCATCAGCCCCTCGGTCTTGCGGTCCTCGGGGATCAGCGCGAGCTTCAGCGGTGCCGCCTTCGCCGCCGCCGGGCTGCCCGGTCGCACCGGCTTGCCGTCGATGCGGATCTCGCCGCCGACGCCGGACAGGCAGCCGAACAAGGCCAGCAGGAACTCGCGCTGACCCTGGCCGTCGAGGCCGCCGAGGCCGAGTATCTCACCCGGCGCCACCGACATCGAGATGCCGCGCAGACGATCTTCCCATGTCAGGTCACTGGTTTCCAGAATGGGCGGGGTGCCGGCCGGTGGCGGCGGCGGACGCTGCGGGAACACCTGCGACAGCTCGCGGCCGATCATCATGCGCACGATCTCGTCCTCGGTGCGATCGGTGCGCGCGAACGTCTGGACATGCCGGCCATTGGCATAGACCGAGCAGGTATCGGCCAACTCGCGTATCTCGTGCATCCGGTGCGAGATATAGAGGATGCACATCCCCTGGTCGCGCAGCCGCTTGAGCAGGGCCACGACGCGGACGACATCCTCCGCGGTAAGCGCCGAGGTGGCCTCGTCGAGGATCAGCAGGCGCGGGTTGCGGCCGAGCGCCTTGGCGATCTCGACCATCTGCCGTCGCGACAGCGGCAGGTCGCGCACGCGGGCGCGCGGGTCGATGCCCTCGCAGCCGACCAGGGCCAGCAGACGCTCCGCCTGCCGGTCCTGCGCACGGCGGTCGATCAGTCCGAAACGGCGTGGCGGCGAGGTGATGCAGATGTTGTCGGCAACACTCAGGTCCGGCATCAGCGACAATTCCTGGAACACGCAGACGATGCCGCGCGCCTGCGCCTCCGCGGGACCGTGGAAGCGGACCGGTGCGCCGTCGAGCCGCATCTCGCCCTCTGTCGGCGCGACCACGCCGGAGATGATCTTGATCAGCGTGCTCTTGCCGGCGCCGTTCTCGCCCATGACGGCGTGGATCGAGCCGGCGCGACAGCTCAACTCGCCGTCCGCCAGCGCCAGCACCGACCCGTAGCGCTTGACGACGCCCCGCATTTCAAGAATGGGTA
>CAXSEE010000057.1:0-9537 GCA_964235615.1 uncultured Acetobacteraceae bacterium
CCCCTGCTTGCGGACATAGGCGGCGAAGGTCGGCGCCTGCCAGTGCGCGGGAAGCCGCAGCCACACATGCAGGCCTTCCGGATGGGCGTCGGCATCCGCTTCGGAAAGGAACGAGCGGGCGATCACCTGTCGTCCGACGGCTTCCGCCCGCACCGCGGCGAGTATCTCCAGCGCCTGGCCGGACTTGATCCAGGCGGTGACGATGCTGCTCAGCAGGCCGGAGCTTGCCAGTGCCGTGGCACGCAGGCCGGCGGTCAGGCGCATGGTCTGGGACTGGCCCGGGGCCAGCAGATAGGCGATGCGCAGGCCCGGCGCCAACGTCTTGGAGACGGTGGCGACATGATAGGTCAGTTCCGGGGCGAAGGTCGCCAGCGCCGGGAGCGGCTCCGAGGGAAACAGACCATAAGAGTCGTCTTCCAGGATCGGCAGTTCCTGGCGCCTAGCGGCTTCCGCGAGCGCGCGCCTGCGAGACGTGGTGATGGTCAGCGTGGTCGGGTTCTGGATCGTCGGGTTGACATACAGCAGCCGCGGGCGGAAGCGGCGGCAGGCCTCCTCCAGGCTGTCCGGACGAAGCCCTTCCTGGTCGCCATCGACGCCGTGCAGGATCAGCCCGAGCTGGGCGGCCAGCGCGCGTATGCCGGGGTAGGTGATGCGTTCGCTCAGGATCACGTCTCCCGGCCGGGTCAGCGTGGTCAGGATGGTGAGCATGGCACTCTGGGCACCGGGACAGACCAGCAGATGCTGCGGATCGATGCGGCCGAGGCAGGGCCGCAGCCAGGCCGCGCCGGCCGCACGATCCTCCGCGGTGCCGGCGCCCCAGCGATAGGACATCAGCATGCCCACGTCCTGCTGGCGCATCAGCCGCGCCACGCTGTCCTGGATGACGCGGCCGAGCGGGAAGCCCGGCAGCGACGGCGGCAGGTTCATGGTCAGGTCGATGATGCCGCGCTCGCCGGTCTGGCCGAGCACCGGGGCCTCGGCACGAACGAAGGTGCCGCTGCCGGCGGTGGCCTCCACCAGGCCCTGCCGCTGCGCCTCGGCATAGCCGCGGGTGACGGTGGTGACATCCACGGCGAGTGCTGCGGCCAGCGTGCGGTGCGGCGGCAGCCGGTCGCCCGGTTGCAGGCCGCCGTTGCGTATGGCCTCGCCGATGGCGTTGGCGATGGCGTGGTAGATCGGGCCGGAGATCCGTCCCAGTTCCGGCAGCCAGCTTACATCGGCGCGGGCGAGGCGATTGCTCAAGCTGGCAGACGCTCACTTGCCTGTAGCGTCTCGGCGATCGCGGCGGCTACATATTCGGAGTCGCGGGCGATGCCGGAGAAGCGTCCCGATCCCCAGCTATGCAGCCAGGGCAGGCCGAGGAAATACAGCCCCTCCTGGTCGGTGATGCCGCGATGATGCCTTGGCGCACCGCGTTCGTCGAACACCGGCGCCTGCACCCAGCGAAAATTCATCCGGAAGCCGATGCACCAGACGATGCTGGTGATGCCGGCCCTGCTGCAATCCAGCGAGAGCCGTTCCTCGGCCGGTGTCCAGAGCGGGATGTAGGCGGCCTCGACCGGCGCCTCGATCGCCTTCTTGTCGATCCAGGCGTCGATGCTGCGCTTGATGCCGGCATCGACCGCATCGGCGGCGTCGAGGTTGCGCGCGAGGTCCGGCGAGAAGCTGACCCTGCTGCCCTGCATGTCCGTCAGATGGCCGTAGAGCTGCATGCCTTGAGTGGCGCGCAGGCGCAGGTCGATGTCACGGCCGCCGTCGCGTCCGGTCACGTAATGGTTGGTCCTGTCGCGCACGCCTTCGCGAAGCGGATGCTCGTCGACCGGTATGTCGTAATAGCCCATCAGATGCAGCCACTCGACGACATCGCGGCCACGGTAGCGCCGGGCCACGCGTGGCGCCTCGCCGACGCACAGATGCACCTCGCGGCCGGCGAGATGCAGATCCTCGGCGATCTGGCAGCCGGACTGGCCGGTGCCGACCACCAGCACCGCACCCTCCGGCATCGACTGCGGATTACGATAATCCTGCGAGTGGATCTGCAGGATACCGGGATCGATGGCGGCGGCATAGGGGGGCATGATCGGGTCGTGATAGCCGCCGGTGGCGATCACCACCTGTCTCGCCGATATCGAGCCCTCGGAGCTGTGGATGACGTAGCCCTCCTTCGGCGTTGCCGGCTGCAGCGACAGCACCTTGACGCCGCTGCGTATCGGGGCGTTGAACGACGCGGCATAATCCTCGATGTAGCGCACGATCTCGTCACGGAGCATGAAGCCGTATGGGTCTTTGCCTGCGTAGCTGTGGCCGGGGAGGGTGCATTGCCAGTTCGGCGTCACCAGGCAGAACGTGTCCCAGCGCTCGTCTTTCCAGGCATAGGCCGGCGCGTGCTGCTCGAGGATGATATGGTCGATGCCGCGCTGGGTCAGTTGCCAGCTTGCCGAAAGACCCGCTTGTCCACCGCCGATGATGACGACGTCATGCTGCGTCTCGCTCATTTCAGGAACCTCAGGACGGTGACGGACGCTGCCTCGTCACTTGTGAACGACGTGGCGCGCCGGTTGATCTGGTCGAGCTGGCTGATCGCGCGCGAGCAGGGCATGCCGTATTTCTCCCGCACGCGGTCGCTGCCGATCCTCAGGGCGGTGTTGGCGCGTTCGAGGAAATCCGCCAGCGGATAGCTCGTGCCTTCGCACATGTGCTGCTCGATTACCAGGGACGGCGAATAGCACAGGCTCTCGGACCCGTCCGGCCAGCGCAGTTGGAATTGCATCTCAGGCATGCTCGGCATTCTCCGGCTGGAATTGTGCATAACGGACGGCGTGACCGGCGGCGACCTTCCGCCAGTCGAAATGTTTCGCCCGGGCGGGACCATTGCCATGCGCGCGCCGAGCGGCATCCGGCCGCAGGGCCTGCAGCATCCCGTCCGCGATCGAGATGTCGTTGTGTCGATCGACCAGGATCGCATCATCCGCCTGCAGGTATTCGTCGAACGGTGCGCCGTGCGGGGCGATCACCGGGATGCCGCTGGCCATCGCCTCGAGGACGCAGAGGCCGAACCCTTCCTGCAGCGAGGGAAAACAGAGCATCGCGGCGTTACGATACAGCGAGGGCATGTCCGCGTCATCGATCACGCCCGCCAGCACGACGCGATCGGCATGCTCCGAGGCCTGTCTTATCCGGTCGAACGCGCGGTGGGTTTCGCCGTGGTCGAGCAGGGTGGCGCCGCCGGCGATAACCAGATGCAGGTCCGGATGCCGCCGCCCATGCATCACGTGCAGGAAGGCGCGCAACGTGCCCAGCGTGTTCTTGCGCGCCTCGACGCCGCCGACCGCCAGGATCATCCGCCCGCCGTGCGGGAGCAGGCGCTGGCGCAACAGGATGTCGCGCGGATCGGGATCGGGCGTGAAATGCCGCGTGTCGACGCCGTTGCCGATGACGATGCTGGTCCGCCCGAAGCGTCGGCTTATCTCCGCCTGCCACAGCCGGCTGACACAGAACAACTGCGAGGCACGGAGCACCGCCTCGTCCTGCCACAGGGCCAGCCTGGCGTTACTGAACAGGTCGAGATGATGCACCGTGCGCAGGAAGCCGGGGATGCGGCCTTCGCGGGCGAGATCGGACAGGGCGAGGGCACTGATCGGGTCCTGGGCGTGCAGGATGTCGAAACGCGGTGCTGTGGGAGTGCGCAGGAATGCGGCGATCTCCGCCCGTCGCGTCCGCACCAGTTGTTCGAGATCTCCCGTGACGCAAACAGCTGGGATCAGGATCGAGCGGCAGCGGGGCACGCGGAAGAAGTCGCCGCCGGGCGTTGTCGGAGCCAGCAGGGTTGCATCCTCGCCGTGCTCGCACAGTGCCTCGGCGAGTTGCATCGCATGCACGACCCCACCGCGCGGATTGGTCGAGTGGGCGAAGATGCCGATGCCCAGCCTGTTCGTGCCCAGCCTGCTGGTGCGACCTCCGCTCATGGGCCGCAGCCGATCAACGGCGCGTCCGCAAGGTCGCGTATGGTCTCGCACGCACCGGCTTCGGCCAGCTCGACGCGCGTGCCCGCTTCGCAACGGCCGATAACGGCGCAGGCGATATCGCGTTCGGTGAACCGCGCGATCACCGCGGCAGCGTTCGCTTCAGTTGCCGTCAGCAGGAAGCCGAACGACGGAAAGGCGGTCAGCCAGCGCGCGAGATCGGCGCCGTCCGGGCGCGGCACCTGCGACGGGGTGATCGACAGCCCGATGCCGGAACACTCGGCGAGCATGATCGCCGTGCCGATCAGGCCGCCCATGCTGATGTCCTTGGCGGCGCGCGAAAGCCCGGCCTCGGCGATCTCCGGCAGCAGCTCCAGGTCGTCGCGCAGGCGTGCCGGGTCCGGACAGTCGGAGCTCGCGTCCCACCAGGCGAAGGGCTCGTGGTAGTGGCCGCGCAGGTCGATCGCCGCCAGCAGCAGCTCGCCGGGCCTCGCGTCGAACGAGGTCAGCAGCGATTTCGCCCGGCCCAGTATGGCGACGGAAAGCTGTTCGCCGGTATCCCGGCTGTTGGTGTGCCCGCCGACGATCGGCACGCCGTAGGTGGCCGACGCGGCACGCAGCCCGTCGAGGATTGGCGTCGCGTGTTCCGTGTCCCGGCTCCAGATCGCATCGACCACGGCGATGGCCCGCCCGCCCATGGCGGCGATGTCGCTGAGGTTGACCATGATGCCGCAATAGCCGGCGAAGAAGGGTTCTCGCGCCACGAACGCCGGCAGGAAGCCCTCGATGGCGAACAGCAGCCAGCCGTCCCCGTCCGGGATCGCTGCGCAATCGTCGCCGACCCGGACTGCATCATTGCCGAGACCCAGGGCAGTAACCACCGGGGCGATGTCCTGCTTGTGCAGCAGGCCGACATTGTCGCGTAGCGCCGAAGCCAGGGCGGCGAGGGAGTTCATGCGGCGATCGGCGCGCGCCACTGGGGCCGCAGGAAGGCGCGCGTGTCGAGCCCGTGCGGAGGATAATACGCGAGATCCGCACTCATGAGGTGATGCGGCCGGTCGTGCAGCAGCAACTCGCCCTGCGAGACCCAGTGCAGGCGCTCGAAGAACTCGACGTTCTGCGACTGCACGTGGGCGAGGAAGGTCCGGCAGCCGCGCGCCGTCGCGGTGCGGACCGCGAGCTGCACCAGCTCGGCGCCGATGCTGCCGACACGGCGGAACTGCCGATGCACGCCGAGCCGCGAGCCCCACCACAGGCCGGGCTCCGGCTGGTGGATGCGCACGACGCCGACGACCTGGTCACCCGCGCCGGCGATGCAGCTCAGCGCGACCAGCGGGTGGGCGATGCTGTCGAGCGCGTCGCGGTCGTCATCCTCGAAGATGCCCTGCTCGCCGCAGAATATCTCGCGCCGCAGCCGATAATGACCCTGCCGCTCCCACGCCTCGCTTGCCAGCTTGACGTGGAACTCGCCGGGCATGAAAGGCAGGATGCGGTCCTCGTACAGGGACATGTCACGCGGCCTCGTAGGCGGCGAGCGAGGAGCAGGCGCCGCAGCGGCTGCAGCCGGCCTTGACCTCGGCGGAACGCAGGTCGCCCTCGCGCAGCATGCGTCCGAGTGGGGCGAGCACGGAGCGCATGAACGCGGCCGATGGCGGCGAATGGCCTTCGAGCGGGGTGCCGGTGATCGGCACGAACGGCACCACGAACGGATGCACGCCGATGGCGATCAGCGTCTCGCACAGGCCGAGGATCTCGGCGGCGGTGTCGCCCAATCCGGCCAGCAGATAGGTGCTGACCTGGCCGCGTCCGAATACCGGCACGGCCTGCCGGAAGGCCTCGAGATAGCGCTCGACGCTGACGGTCGCCTTGCCGGGCATGATGCGGGTGCGGACCTCCTGGGTAGCGGCTTCGAGATGCATCCCGAGGCTGTCGACGCCGGATTGCCGGAGACGCTCGTACCAGTGCGGATCGCGCGGCGGCTCGCATTGCGCCTGTACCGGCAGGTCGACCGCGGCCTTGATGGCGCGCGTGCTGTCGCACAGCACCGCGGCACCGCGGTCGATCACGTTCGGCGTCCCGGTGGTGAGCACCATGTGCTTCACGCCGTCGAGCAGCACTGCCATGCGCGCGACCTCTGCCAGTTGCTCGGGCGTCTTGTGGGCGATCGTGCGTCCGGCTTCCAGGGACTGGCCGATGGCGCAGAACTGGCAGGCGGTGCGCCGGTCGGCGTAGCGTATGCAGGTCTGCAGCACGGTCGTCGCCAGCACGTCGGTGCCGTGCAGCATGGCGATCTTCCAGTATGGCACGCCATCGAACGTCTGCAGCCCGTAGAAGCGCGGCTGGCGGGGGAATGCGATGCGGCCGACCGCGACGCCGTCGCGCAGCAGGGTGGTGGCGCCATCCGGACCCGGCTGTGACGCGGCGAACGGCGAGTGCTTGGCCACCGCAGTGTGGATCGGCACCATGATCGTCTGTCCGGCGAAGCGGATCGCCTTGTGGTCGGAAGGCCCCGCGCCGCCGCGACGCGAGGCGGCGGAGTTGCCGTCGTCAGTCAGCCGCATCCCGAGCGATTGCAGCTCCGTCAGCAGGAAGTGGCTCGGGATGCCCGGACTTGGAGCGCCCGGGGCTGTTACTGACTGGAGCATCCGGGTCGTTCCTTCGGTGCTGGGTGACAAGATCGGGGGTGATGAGGTCGTGGGTCATTGCCGTCTCCCTGCGGTCGTGCAGCAGCGAGAGCAGCTCCGGGCGGGCATAATGGCCGACGGAATCCATCATCCGCTTGCGCTTGACGATGAGGGACATGTCGAGATCGGCAATGACCATGCCTTCGCCCTCGTGCATCGGCGGTGCCAGATGGCTGCCCTCCGGGGAGATGATCGCCGAACACGTGCCGCCACGCAGCGCCTTGTGCATCGCGGTGTCGGGGGTGATGGCGTGCAGCTGCTCGTCGGTGAGCCAGCCGGTGGCGTTGATGACGAAACAGCCTGACTCCAGGGCGTGATGACGGATCGTCACCTCCATCTGGTCGGCGAATATCTGCCCCACCATCGAGCCGGGGAATTGCGCGCAATGGATTTCCTCATGCTGGGCCATCAGGGCGTAGCGCGCGAGCGGGTTGTAGTGTTCCCAGCAGGCCAGCGCGCCCACCCGCCCGACCATAGTGTCAACCACACGTAATCCGGCGCCGTCGCCCTGTCCCCAGATCATGCGTTCGTGGAAGGTCGGCGTGATCTTGCGACGCTTGAGCAACAAAGCGCCCTCGGCGTCGAACACCAGTTGCGTGTTGTAGAGCGAGCCGTGATCGCGCTCGTTGACGCCCAGCACGACGACGATGCCGCCGGCGCGCGCGGCGGCCGAGACCGCCTCGGTAAACGGCCCTGGAACGCTCGGGGCGTTCTCGTACAGCCGCATATGCTCGCTTCCGATCAGCGCCGGCGCCTTGACGAACGAGAAATACGGGTAATAGGGCACGAAGGTCTCGGGAAACACCGCGATCTGGACGCCGGCCGCCGCTGCCTCGGCGATTGCGGCGAGCACCTTTTCCTGGGTGCCGGTGCCGTCTTCCAGCCCCGGCACCAACTGAACCGCGGCAGCCTTCACGATACGTTTCACGTTCGTCTCCTTCAGGCTCCACGCAACGTTGTCAGACCGTCCAGGTGTCGATGATGACGGCGTTGTCGCGCTTGTGCAGCAGCATGCAGTCGAGCACGTCGAGCGGGTTGATCGGCCGGATGCCTTCCATCAGCGACGGCTCGCCATGACCGTAAAGCGCCTGCAGCGAGAAGCGGCATGCATATACCTTGCCGCCCTCATCCATGAAGTTCTTGATCTTGTTGTTGAAGTTCTGGTGGCCCGGGAAGGCGTCGTCGCCCAGGCGCGGGAAGCCGCGCATTACGCCCAGCGTGACGCCGGGGCCATACAGCAGGATCGAAGTCTCGAAGCCCTTGCGTTGCAGACGAATGGCCTGGAGCAGGTTGACCAGGCCGATCGAGCCTTCGAAGGCGACTGTGTGGAACGTGACTAGGGCCTTCTGACCCGGCTCCGCCTTCACATCCTCGAAGACCTTCTCCTCGTAGTCGACCAGATAATCGCCCGCCTCATGACGCTTTGCTTCCACTGCCGGCATGTCGGTTGCCCTTTCCTACGTTGAAACTGGACCAAAGACAGCAATGCCTGTGCCAACATGGGTGCATGGTAGGAAGCCGCACAATTCAGGATAACTGTGTGTATTGATGGCCGAACGCATGCATACAATATTGGGAACAACCCATACAAGTGGCCAATTTCGCTCTGCTCATGCACAATAAAAAATCATTTTCTGTTTTTACGGAGGCAAACGCCTATGAGAGAGGCATGAAGCGGCTCCGCAAGGCAGGCTGTCTGACGTTGGAACTATGCAGCCTGGTAGGTCTCGCGACGGGGCTGGCTCCCGCACGGGCACAGGCGCCCTTCACCATCGCCGATCCGGCGCCGGACAGCCGCGTCTTCAGTTTCGACAGCAGCGTGACGCACTCCCAGGTCAGCCCGATCGTGCCGCGCATCACCGGACCGGAGGACAGGCCCGAGACCCTGCATGACAGCGCGACCGGTGCCAGGACCGAGGAGTTCGGAACCGCCTACAGCTATGCCAACCCGCTTTACAGCACCAGCCACAGCGGGACCAACGGGGTGGGCTTGCAGGGCGGTGGCGGCGATGCGCAAGCCGCCACCATCAGCTTCGTGGTCGCGCGTTTCGGCGCGCCGCCGGATCCCCTGCCGAAGATCGCGGGTGTCGATCTCTCCGCGACGCAACCGGACGTGGCGTTGATCCGCTACGGCGTCGCGGCAGACGGCGCGTCCTTCCCCGACGTGGCCTCGGCCGGCATCATCGACCTTGCCGTGCACAGCATGGGACGGGCCAGGATCACCCGCATCGAGATTACCCCCGCGACCCCCGTCCCGGACGCGGCCAGGCGAACGGCGTTGCTGCGCCTGGTGGCGCTGGCCCTCGTGCATCAGGGGGTGCATCCCGGAGCGATCCTGTCCGACGGCCGCCGCGTGCTGCCGGCTGGTGCCGCCGAGCGCGGCCGTCCGATACCCGGTCACGTGTTCTCGCTGGTCCTGCTGGGTGGACCCTAGCTGTAGCGGCGCGCGCTGACGTACGCCCGAAGGCGCGAGAGCTAGCCTGTCTCGACGTGCATCAGCCGAGACTGACGGTTCCTTGCCGGTTGAGCCTCTCGGACAAGTAGAAGCGGAACATGGCCCGCAACTCCTCGACGGCGCCCGCGCTCGACGGCGCAGTGCCTTCGACCGTCATCGCAGCCATCAGTTTCATCCCGTTCAGCAGGAGGATGGCGATGTCCTCCAGCGGCACTTGGCCGCCGGCTTTCGGGCAGTATGCCAGCAGAACACGCTCGATACGGCCAATGGCCCATGCCCGTGTCTGCAACAGCCGGTTCCCTGCCTGAGCGTCACCCTCCATCAGCGCGCTCAGCGCCCGGGTTTGATGATGCAAGTCCGCCATCATTCCGAGCAGAAGGTCAGCTAACGCCTCTGTGGAAATGACCGATGCCTGTTCTTCTGCCTGATCGTAGGC
>CAXSEE010000057.1:9637-20135 GCA_964235615.1 uncultured Acetobacteraceae bacterium
CCTCTCCAACCGTGAATTTCATATGGGGATGGGCCAATCTGGTATTTGCCTATTTTCTTATTTGCCGAGTTGGGAGCTTTGACGTTTACAATGCAGCAGACATGGTCAGCGCCGGCGCCGGTTCGCTCGTTATCGGACAGAGTCTGGCACGTCATTTCGGCAAGCTCGCGAGCGTTTCGGTAACGTAGCATCATGCGCCGCTACACCTGGCGGCCGGGCACGCGGGGCAGGACGAGGTTGAGCAGCACCGCCGCAAGCGCGCCGAAGGCGGTCGGCGATCCGAGCAGATATTGCGCCAGCCGAGGCAATGTCAGCAGGAAGCCAGGCGGCAGCAGGCAGGCGAACAGACCGAGCAGGATCGGCAGGCCGGCCACCATCATGTCGCGCTCATCCATCGCACCGGCCGGGCGAACCCTGGCCAGGACGCGCAACCCGTTCATCACGATCAGCACGCACAGCACGCCGAACACGCCGCCGATGACCGGCGCCGGCACCGAGGCGATGGTGGCGGCGAGCTTGCCGCAGAGACCGAAGCCGATCAGCACCAGGCCGGCGGCGGCAAAGGCGCTCCGGCTGGCAACGCCGGTGAGGGTGATGATCCCGGCGTTGGAGGCGTAGCCGGTAACCGGCAGGCTGCCTAGCGCCGCGGCGGCGAGACATCCCAGTCCTTCGCCCAACGCGCCGCGGTCGAACTGCCGTGGTCCGATCGCCTCGCCAGTGACCGCCGCGACCGCGAACCACGTGCCGGTGGTCTCGGCGAGCACCACGGCATAGATCAGCAGCATGGTCAGGATGGCGCCCGGCGCGAAATGCAGCCGGAAGTCGATGCCGGCGAGATGGGGGCGCGAGAACCAGGGCGCCGCGGCAATCGCTCCCGTATCGAGGCGGCCCATGCTCCAGGCCAGCAGGCTGCCGCCGGCGAGTGCCGCCAGCACCGAGCCGACACGCAGCCAGCGGCCGCGCGGGGCTCGTGCGGCACCGGCCATGCTGGCTCCCACCGATAGCGCGGCAGACAGGGCCGCGATCAGGATGTCGCCGCCGAGCATCGCCGGATCGCGTGCGCCGAGGATGTCGGCACGTATCCCGACCGGCATCAGCGTGATGCCGACCACGACGATGATCGCACCTCCCACCAGGGGCGGCACCAGCGTCCCGACCACGCGGTGGAACGCCCGGAACGGCCATCCCAGCAGGGCGACTAGCACGGCTCCGGGCAGCAACGCGCCGAACACCGTGCCGAGCCCCACCATGCCGCCGCCGGACGCGCCGGCGATCGCCACCACGGCGCCGATCGGGACATAGGAGGGCCCCTGGACCACGGGCATGCGCAGGCAGAGCTGGGACTGGATCAGGGTGGCCAGGCCCGCGGCGACGAAACCCGCCGCGATCAACGTCGCGGCCTCGCCCGGCGTGAGGCCGAGCAGGCTGCCGATGATGAACGGCACGACGTAGACATCCATCGCCAGCGCATGCTGCAGGCCGAGCAGGGCGGCCTGGACCGGCGGCAGGCGGTCGTCCGGATGGAGCGCGAGGGTGTTGTGCGTCTGCAAGGTCGGGGTCTCGCTCATACTGCCGGTCCCTGCCATCCTGCGTCCATCCGTCAATGCCACCATGTCTGCCGAGGGAGCCTCTATCATGTCGAACGCCGAGGCCCGAAAGACCCTGACCATCCAGGGCCGCGTGATGCATGCCATGCGAGTGGATGCGATGGAGCTGCACGGTGATGCGGTGCTGGTGGTGGATGCGGACGGCGTCATCGAGGCGCTGCATGCGGCGGGCGCCCCTGGACATCGGGCGGCGCTGGAGCAGGCGGCGGCCATGGGCACGCTGCTGTCCCTGGCTCCGGCGCAGATCCTGCTGCCGGGACTGGTCGATCTGCATGTGCATGCGCCGCAATGGCCGCAGGCGGGACGGGCGCTGCATCTGCCGCTGGCGGAGTGGCTGCTCGACTGCACGTTTCCGCTCGAGAGCCGCTATTCGGATCTTGAGTATGCGCGGCCGGTCTATACCGATCTCGTCGCCACCCTGCTCGCCAACGGCACCACCACGGCGGTATATTTCGCGACCATCCACGAGAAGGCCAGCCTGGCACTCGCGGAGATCTGTCTCGAACGCGGCCAGCGGGCGTTCGTCGGCCGTGTCGCGATGGACCATCCCGGCCAATGCCCCGACTATTACCGCGACCTCTCCGCGCGCGAGGGCATCGAGGCGACGCGCCGCTTCATCGGCGACGTCCGTGCGTTGCCGGGCAACGACCGCAGCCTGGTCAGGCCGATCGTCACCCCGCGCTTCATCCCCTCCTGCACCGACGAGCTGCTGGAAGGGCTCGGCAGACTGGCCGCCGAGTACGACTGCCCGGTGCAGACCCACTGCTCCGAAAGCGACTGGGCGCATGGGTTCGTGCTTGGGCGCATGGGGATGTCGGATACCGCGAGCCTGGACCGGTTCGGCCTGCTCCGCCGTGGCAGCATCCTGGCCCACGGAAACTTCATCGGCGACGACGACATCGAGCGGATACGCGACCATGGTGCCGCGATCGCGCACTGCCCGATCTCCAACGCCTTTTTCGCCGGCGCGATATTCCCGTTGCGCAAATTCATGGATCGCGGCGTGCATGTCGGGCTCGGCACCGACATCTCCGGCGGCTACAGCCCGCAGCTGCTGGATAATGCGAGGCAGGCGATGATCGCCTCGCGCATGCTGGAAAGCGGTGTCGATCCCGCGCGGCCGGTGTCCGAACGCAGTCTTGGCACGCCGGCGCGGATCGACTTCCGGGAGGCGTTCTGGCTTGCGACCGGCGGCGGCGGCGAGGCGCTGGACCTGCCGGTCGGGCAGTTCCGGCCAGGCTACCGGTTCGACGCGATCCTGATCGACACCAGTCTGCCCGGCTCGAACATCAGGCTCTGGCCCGGCGACACCAGCGAGGACATCCTGCAGAAACTGGTCTGCAACGCGACCCGCGCCGATATCTCGAAGGTCTGGGTAGAGGGCCGGCTGGTGCACGAGCGATATCGGCGGGAGTTGTTGCAGGAGCGCGGTATATTACGATAAGACAACCATTCCGCTCTCTGCACAGTCCGAAGCTGGAGAATCCCCGAGAGCGTTGTAACCATGCAGGACAAGACGTGATCGACAGGCTCGCCAGGATGGCCATTTGCGCCACGACAATGCTATGCGGCTGCCAAGTCCAGAACACGACCGTGGTCGATCAGACGACGGCCACGGGTCCCGCCTCCCGCCATGTCGTGTTGCATATCGCCGCGCCGTCTCCCTGCACCGCCCCTGCCCATACCGGTCCGTTCGAGCGTCTGACCAGGCCACAGACCGCCAGCGCCGTGCCGATGCCACGGCGAGCCCTGGCAGAGCGTGTCAACGGTTGCGCCGGCGTGAGGTTCAGGATCGGTCCGGATGGATCACCGCGCGACATCGCCGTCCTGACCGAGTATCCTCTGGGCTACGGCTTCGCCGACACCAGCCGCGCCGCGATCGCCGCGACGCGTTGGCCGCCCGGAGACGACATGGCCTGGCGCTACCTGATCATCAATATGCATCCGGGCACGCCGAAGCCATCCTGACCCACACTTTGGACGAGAGCACCGACGGCAATAGCCTCGCCCGTTGGCCGATACCCTCAGCCGTGCAGTATCGAGATATGCCCCGAGTAGCCTTGATCGGTCGGCGTTTTCGGATTGCTGACGGCCAGGACATAGTCGCCGCTATGCTCGAAGTGGAAATTATGCGTGGCATAGCCTGCCGAGCTCAGGGGGATATCGATCCAGCTGCTTTCGGCCACGTTGTGCGAGGTCATGACGACTGCATATACCTCCTTGAGTCCCGGGTCGGACATCTTGATCGATACATTCGCGCCTTCTGCCGGGTTGCTGACGAACTGCATACCGGGGCTGGACACTGAAATCAGCTTGCTTGGGACGATGATGGGATCTTCCGTGGTCGGCGAATAGCTCATGCTGGAGACCGTTACCGAGGTGCCCTTCGGACCGACGTTGCCGACACCAATCGATTCATTCTCGCCGCCATCTGCATAATCTTTCGGGATCGGCACAGAGCCGCCCGACTGATACTGCACGACCTCTTTCCCATCGACATAGAAGGTCAAGCTATTGGCATGCCAATCCACCCCGACCGTGGTCGATTTGGAAACATCCGCATCGAAGCTATAGGAATGCGATTGGTTGCTGTTGTTGCTGCCCTTCCAATGCACGGTGAGGTAGGAAGTTCCTTTGTATTGCTCGACGAGATCAATTTCAGGTCCGGGCCACACGTTGGTCGAAGGCCAAAGGCAGATATAGGCGCCCACAGCCTGGTTCGTGGGCATCGTGAAAGTCGCCTGGAACAGGCCATACCCGAATGATTTACCGGCGCCCTGGTCGGATGTCATGAATCCTGTAGCGGACCCATCGGATGTCAACGTCAGTCCATTAGCGCCGAACGAGAATTCATCGCTATTTCCCCAGTGAATGGGAAATAATTCCGTGTTGAGGCTATGCTGGGTCTCGAAATCATCGGTCCATCCGGCCTGATAATTCGTATTTTCGGTAGTCACGCATTTCTCCTAGGAATATCTTCACAAGTAATCGTAGTGCTAAAACGTTCTTGTTCTTCGGCATAAGGATGAAGAACCTTGGCGTCAACAGAAAGTAAGAATATAATGTTGCACAATCGCAACAAATAGCATGACCTCTGGAGCTTGGTGATTGAGTCTAATGAAAAATTCTGGTGCTGACGCACTCGAGGAATCTTTCGAGACAGGTCATTTCCGTGCGTATCGGGCAGCATTGCGACACCGCGACGCCATGAGAAAATCCAGGCAGGATCTAGATCAACATGTTCATGATGATGATCACATCAGGCGTACGTCGTCGCCTGGCAGTCAATGTGGCGCTGGTAGTCCCGCCAGTTCACGCCAGCCGGCTTCATCCAGGGTCGCCAAGCCCAGCTCGGCCGCTTTGCGCGCCTTCGAACCGGCATCCGCGCCGAGAACCACGATGTCGGTCTTCTTCGAAACGCTGTCGGTAACCTTGGCGCCCATGCGTTGCGCCATCGCCTTCGCCTCGGGACGGGTCATGCTGGCCAGGGAACCGGTGAAGACGATGGTCTTGCCGGCCAGCGCACCCTCCGCCCCTGTCCGCTCATCCTCGATCGTCAGTTCCGCCGCCAGGGTGTCGAGGGCCGCGAGGTTGTGCGGCTCCGAGAAGAACCGCACCAGCTCGTCGGCGATGCTGCCGCCGACCCCGGTGATCGAGCCCAGTGCCGCCCGCTGCTCCGAGCCGATCGCCGTGGCCTCCTGCATCTGCGCGCGCCAGGACGCATAGCTCGTGTAATGCCGTGCCAGCAGGCGCGCATTGGTCTCGCCGATGCGGCGGATGCCGAGGGCGAAGATGAAGCGGGCCAGGGGGATGTGGCGTCGTGCGTCGATCGCGTGGATGAGGTTCGCCGCCGATAGCGGACCCCAGCCTTCGCGTTCCGCGATCGCCGCTTCATGGTCGGCCAGATGGAATATATCGACCGGCGCGCGCACCAGCCCCTCCGCGTGGAACTCGGCGATGCTCTTCTCGCCCAGCCCGTCGATATCGAAGGCGTTGCGCGAGACCATATGGATCAGCCGCTCGACCGTCTGTGCGGGACAGATCAGGCCGCCGGTGCAGCGCTTGACCACTTCGCCAGGCGCTCGCTCGGCACGGCTGCCACAGGCCGGGCAGATGTCCGGGAACCGGTAGGGCGGCGGCCTTGGCGGCCCCCTGGACAGATCATCCTCCGTCGGCGGGATGACGGCCATGATCTGCGGGATGACGTCTCCGGCACGCTGCAACTGCACGCGGTCGCCGGGGCGCACGTCCTTGCGGGCGATCTCGTCCTCGTTGTGCAAGGTGGCGCGCGTGACCAGCACGCCGCCGACATTGACCGCCTCTAGGACCGCCACCGGGGTGAGGGCGCCGGTGCGTCCGACCTGTATGCGTATCTCGACCAGGCGCGTGACCGCCTGCTCGGCCGGGAATTTCCACGCCGTCGCCCAGCGCGGCGCGCGTCCGGCGAAACCGAGCCGCTCCTGCAACGCGAGATCGTCGATCTTGTAGACCACGCCGTCGATGTCGTACCCCAGGCCGGACCGTTCGAGCGCCATTCGTCGCTGGAACGCCTCTGCCGCCTCGGCGCCGTCGAGCTGCTCCGACAAGGGATTGACGGTGAAGCCCCAGGATTTCAACCGTCGCAGATAATCCCAGTGGGTTGCGGCCACTGGCGCGCTGGACCGTCCTTGCGCGTAGGCGAACATCGAGAGCGGACGACCGGCGGTGATCGTCGCGTCGAGCTGGCGCAGCGAGCCCGCGGCAGCGTTGCGCGGATTGGCGAACAGACGTTGCCCTGCATCGGCCTGGGATTTGTTCAAGGCCAGGAAATCATCCTTGGCCAGAAACACCTCGCCGCGGATCTCGATCAGCGCAGGCGCGCGGCCCCGCAGTCGTTCCGGTATCGCCGCCATCGAGCGGATGTTCGCCGTCACGTCCTCGCCGGTGGTGCCGTCGCCGCGCGTGGCGCCGCGGGTCAGCACGCCGTCCTCGTAGGTGAGGCTGATGGACAGGCCGTCGATCTTCGGCTCCGCCACCATCGGCAGCGTCTCGTCCTTCAGGCCCAGGAAGCGGCGGGCACGGCTGACGAAACCCTCGAACTCGGCACGGTCGAACACGTTGTCGAGCGAAAGCATCGGCACCAGATGACGATGCTTGGCAAACCCGGCTTCCGGTGCCGCGCCCACCTGCACCGACGGGCTGTCGGCACGTAACAGGGCCGGGAAATCCTGCTCGATCTCGCGGTGACGGCGGCGCAGCGCATCGTAGGACGCATCGTCGATCGTCGGTGCGTCCTCGGTGTGGTAGGCGCGGTCATGCTCGGCGATCTCATGCGCCAGCCGGGCCAGTTCCTGGGCGGCTTCGAGCTCGTTCACGGCAGGGCGCGACCCTGGGATATCATGACACCGGGTCCCTTGCCTTCAGGGGTCGCAGCAGGCTGTCGGCTGCCGCCCTTGCTGCCTCCGTGATAGTCTCTCCGGCCAGCATGCGGGCGATCTCTTCCCGTCTCGCCTTGCCATCCAGCGGCTCGGCGCGGGTCTCGGTGCGGTCCCGCACGACATGCTTGCTGATGCGCAGATGCTCGTTGCCGCGCGCCGCCACCTGCGGGCTGTGGGTGACCACCAGGACCTGCACCGCGCACGCGATGGCCGCCAGGCGCTCGCCGACCGAGGCGGCGGTGGCGCCGCCCACGCCGGCATCGACCTCGTCGAACACCAGTGTCGGCACCGCGGAACGTCCGGCCAGCACCACCTTGAGCGCCAGCATCAGACGCGACAGCTCGCCCCCGGAAGCGACGCGTGCCAGCGGGCCGGGTTCCTGTCCGGGATTGGCGGCGATCAGGAAGCTGGCCTGTTCGGCACCGCGCGCGTTCCAGGCTTCCGGCGCCAGCTTCGACAGGCTGATATGGAAGCGCGCGCGGTCCAGGCGGAGCGGGCGCAACTCGGCGGTGACGGCAGCCTCGAGCCGTTTGGCGGCCAGCCCGCGGGCGGTGGACAGGGTCGAGCAGGCCTTCTCATAAGTCGCGCGCGCGGCATGGGTCGCCTGTTGCAGCGCCTCGAGCTGGACGTTGCCGTTCTCCAGCGCCGCCAGCCGCGACTGCAGCTCGGCGAGCAGGATCGGCAGCTCGACCACGGCGACGCCATGCTTGCGTCCACTCGCCCGCAGCGCGAACAGCCGCTCTTCGGTCTGTTCCAGCAGGCGCGGATCGGCCTCGCTGTCGCTTGCCAGACGGTCGAGCAATGTCTCGGCTTCCGAGAGAGCTTCCCCGGCATGATCCAGCGCCGCCAGCGCGGCGTTGGTGCGGGCGTTCGCCGACAGCGGATCGGTATCGGGCAAGGTCTCGCTGGCCTGGGACGGCAACAGGCGCTGCAGGGCGCGGCTGGCGGCGCGCAAGGCGGCGGCCGGCCCGGGATTGCGCCGGTCCTTCGGGGCGATCTCGCCAAGGGCGGCGGCGATCGCTTCCGCCCGGCGCTCGCCCTGCTGCAACGCCTGGCGCGTGCCGGCTAACGCCGCTTCCTCGTCCGGCTGCGGGGCCAGGCTGGAGAGGTCCTGCACCGACTGCCGCAGCCACTCCTCCTCGCGCACCGCCTCGTCCATGCGCGCCCGGGCTGCGGCCAGCGCGGCGGTGGCCTCGATCCAGACACGATAGCTGGATGCCACCGCCTCGCGGGCTCCGGCGGGCGTGCCGAACGCATCGAGCAGGTCCAGATGGGTGGCGGGATCGGCCAGCCCCATCTGCTCGTGCTGGCCCTGTATCTCGACCAGCAGGCCGGCCGCACGTCGAAGCAGTCCGATACCGATCGGCTGGTCGTTGAGATAGGCCCGCGAGCGGCCATCGGGTGTCACGATACGCCGCAGCACGATCGGCTCGTCTGCCCCTTCCTCGGCCAACACGATGCCCTGCTCGCCGAGCAGCGCGTGCAACGGGTGGCTTCTGGCGATGTCGAAGCAGGCGGTGACGCTGGCCTGGCTGGCGCCGGTGCGGACCAACGATGCGGCGGCCCGTTCGCCCAGCGCGAGGCCCAGGCTGTCGAGCAGGATCGACTTGCCGGCGCCGGTCTCTCCGGTGAGCACGGTCAGCCCCGGATGCAATACGAGATCGAGCTTGTCGATCAGCACCACGTCACGGATCGAGAGCAGGGTCAGCATGAGGTCTGGACTAGGATTGCAGCGGCGGCTGCGAGGTCAGGCTCAGAACACCGAGTTCCAGGCACGGCCGAAGAAACCTGGACGCGGACCGGTCGGCTTCTGCTTGGCCGGATCATCGCTGGCGGTGGCCACCGGGACATCCTTGCTGGTGCCGGGCAGAGGCAGTCCGGCATCGAGCGCATGGGAGGAACGGAGCGCTGCATAGCTGTTCTGATACCAGGGGCTGCCCGGATAGTTATAGCCCAGAACGGAGGCGGTGCGGCGGGCCTGGTCGGTCAGGCCGAGTTTCAGATCGACCTCGACCAGACGCGACAGCGCCTCGGCGGTGTGGTTGGTGGTCTGGAAGTCCTGCACCACCCGCTGGTAGCGGTTGACCGCCGCCTCGTAGTAATGCTGCTTCTCGTAATAGCGTCCGACCAGCATCTCCTTGCCGGCGATATGATCGCGGCAGAGATCGACCTTCAGGCGGGCGTCGCGGGCATAGGCGCTGTCCGGGAAGCGGGTGACGACGTCCTGCAATGCCGCCATCGCCTCGACCGTCCCCTGCTGGTCGCGCTGGATATCGGCGATCTGCTCGTAATAGCAGAGCGCACGCAGGTAGTAGGCGTAGGCGGCATCCTTGCTGGTGGGATGCAGCTGCAGGAAGCGGTCGAGCTGGGAGATGGCATCGCCATAGCCATTCTGCAGGTAGAAGGCATAGCCCTCCATCAACTGCGCGTTCGAGGTCCACACGGAGTAGGGGTAATTCTGCTGGATGCCGTCGAACTGCTGCGCCGCGAGCTGGTAGCGCCCGGAATGCAGCGCATCGATACCGTTGTTGTAGAGGGTTTCCGGCGTCTCGTTGGCGGAGATCGGCCTGATCTTGTCGCCGGGCGAGCTGGAAAACGGGTTGATCGCGTTGAGGGTCGAGCAACCGGACAGCATCAACGCGATCCCGGCGACGGGGGCGAGGGGGATCGGTCGAATTCTGCTCGTCATACCGGCTCTTCCAAAGGAGCCCGCCTTATATCACGTGGAAGTTCCGGGTGAAGAGGCAGCCCTTTCCCCTGTCTCCAAGCGTCGGGCGCTCAGGCGGCGAGATTGCTCTTCTCGCCGACCACGCCACGGCCGCTGATGCGCCAGGCCGTCGGATCGGCCAGCAGGCCATGCAGCAATCGGTTGTTCAGGGCGTGACCGGACCGGTGTCCGATGAAAGCGCCACGGATCGGCTGACCGGCGAGAGCCAGGTCGCCGATGGCGTCCAGCATCTTGTGACGCACGAACTCGTCGCGCTTGCGCAGTCCAGCCAGGTTGAGGACCTTGTCGTCATCGACGACGATGGCGTTGTCGAGCGATCCGCCTTTCGCCAACCCGGCCTTGCGCATGGCATCGATCTCGCCAAGCAGGGTGAAGGTGCGGCAGTCCGCCAACTCGCGCCGGAAGCTGCGATCGGTCAGGATCATGCTGTAGGCCTGGCGCCCGATGGCGCGAGCAGGAAAGGCGATCGACAGAGACAGGCTCAGGCAGGCAGCCGGCGCGGGCCGGAGTTCGGCGAAGGCCTCTCCCTCCTCGACGCGGACCCGCTTGAGCACCTCGATCATGCCGCGCGAACTGTTCTGCTCCTTGCGCCCGGCACAGTCGATCAGGAACACGAACGGCGCCGCGGATCCATCCATGACCGGCATTTCCGGGCCATCGACCTCGATGCGTGCGTTGTCTATGCCGCAACCGGCCAGCGCCGCCATGACATGCTCGATGGTGCCGACCCGCAGGTCCGGCGCACC
>CAXSEE010000057.1:20235-21925 GCA_964235615.1 uncultured Acetobacteraceae bacterium
GAAACAGCCCCGGAAACAGCCCCGGAAACAGCAATGACGGTGCAGAGGCGGGTGTCGACGACATGATCGAAACGGGCCGGGATATCGATGCCCAGGTCGCTGCGGTGGAAGACGATGCCGGTATCGGCGGCAGCCGGCCGCAGACTGAGATTGACCCGCTGGCCGGAGTGCAGCCCGACGCCGGCACAGGAGATGGCATTGCGCAAGGTATGCTGGCGCACGCGGCCGAAGCGGATCGGCAGGTCGGAGGCGAGAGCCATGGCATCGGCAGCATCGACGGCATCGGACCCGAGCACATCCGCACTCTCGCTGACGCGTGCGTCGAGCGCGCGATCGAGAGCGGGCAAGCCATCCATGTTCGAACCTCTGCGCCGTGAGCTGATCCTCCGGATCCCCGGAAGCGTCTTGCGTAGCTCTAAGGGGCTGGAGCAGATCACGCCAGTCAACGATTATTGCCGACTATTTCGTCATAACACACTGAAAAATCTGGTGTTTTGCCGGTCGGAAAAGGCACCGACCGGCAGACTCGCTGCTTAGGATTGGCGCCGCAGGAAGGCCGGGATGTCCAGCCCGGCCTCCTCGCCGGCCGCCGGCCGGACCGACGCCGATTGCTCCCCGCTCTGCTCCAGCTGCGGCTCGGCACGACGAGGCTCGGTCCGCTGCGTCTCGGTCCGATGCGCATCCTGGGCGGCACCCGCCCCTGGCCCCGCCGCCGGTGGCGGGCTGCCGGCGCTGCGACGCAACGCTCCGGTCACGATGCCGAACAGGCTCCGCGCCGATGCGGGCGCCGGATCGGCATAGCCGCGCGGCGGCTCGGAGAACAGGCCGGCACGCGGCGAGGCGGCACGGGGGCCGCCGGGATGCTGATGCGGCAGGGCGTTCGCCGGCGGGGCCTGCACCGGGGCATGCTCCGCCGCCGCCGGAGCGCGGGACTGCTCCGCGCCGGGCCGGGCCGTGCTGTAGGCGAGCGGCGGGTTCGTTGCGGGCACGGCGCCCGGCTGGACCGCACCCGGCTGGAACTGGGACCAGTTCTCCTGCGCCGGGGCCTGCTGGGATTGCGGTTGCGGCGTCAGCACCGGGGCGCCGATCGGACCGGTGGCAGGGACGCCCTTTCGCGCACCGGCACGGCTGCCGAAGCCCGCGAGCGGTTGGGCGGCGTAGGATGGCGGTGCCGCCGCGGGATAGGGCAGAGGCTGCGAGGGTGCTGCGTCCTGCATGCGCGGGCGCTCGACGACATGCGGGATCGGGGTGTCGATGCCGGTCGCGACAACCGAGACCCGGATGCGTCCGGTCAGGCTCTCGTCGATCGCCGAGCCGAAGATGATGTTGGCGTCCTCGGCGACTTCCTCGCGTATGCGGTTGGCGGCCTGATCGACCTCGAACAGGGTCATGTCGTCGCCGCCGGTGATGTTGATCAGCAGGCCGCGCGCACCGGCCATCGAGGTGTCCTCGAGCAGCGGGTTGGAGATCGCCGCCTCGGCCGCGCGTATGGCGCGGTTCTCGCCGTCGCTCTCGCCGGTGCCCATCATCGCCTTGCCCATCTCGGCCATGACGGTGCGTATGTCGGCGAAATCGAGGTTGACCAGCCCGGGTGCCACCATCAGGTCGGTGACGCCGCGCACGCCCATATAGAGCACGTGGTCGGCCATCTTGAACGCCTCCTTCCAGCCGGTGCGCTCGTTGGCCAGGC
>CAXSEE010000058.1:0-20900 GCA_964235615.1 uncultured Acetobacteraceae bacterium
GGAAAGCCGGACAAGCCGAGCCATGCAACGCATCTTCTCCGGCATCCAGCCATCCGGCATTCCGCACCTGGGCAATTATCTCGGCGCCATACGCAACTGGGTGGCGCTGCAGGAGGGGCATGAGTGCCTGTTCTGCCTGGTCGACCTGCACGCCATCACCGTGTGGCAGGACCCGGCCACGTTGCGCGAGCAGACCCGGGCGCAGCAGGCGGTGCTGATGGCCGCCGGCATCGATCCGGTGCGTCATATCCTGTTCAACCAGTCGGCGGTCAGCGCGCATGCCCGCATGGCCTGGATCTTCAACTGCGTCTCGCGGATCGGCTGGCTGAACCGCATGACCCAGTTCAAGGACAAGGCCGGGCGCGACCGCGAGGCGGCGTCGGCCGGGCTGTATGTGTATCCGAACCTGATGGCTGCCGACATACTGACCTATCACGCGACCCGGGTGCCGGTCGGCGACGACCAGCGCCAGCATCTCGAACTCGCCAACGACATCGCGCAGAAGTTCAACTTCGATTACGGCATCGATTTCTTCCCGCTCGTCGAGGCGCTGATCCCGCCGGGTGCGGCGCGCGTCATGAGCCTGCGCGACGGCAGCCGGAAGATGTCCAAGTCCGATCCGTCCGAGCAGAGCCGCATCACGCTTACCGACGATGCCGACGCGATCGCCCTCAAGATCCGACGCGCCAGGACCGATCCCGAGCCGCTGCCGGAAACGGCCGAGGGACTTGCCGACCGGCCCGAGGCACGCAACCTGGTGGCTATCTACGCGGCCCTGACCAACCGGAACGTGGCCGAGGTGCTGACCGAGCATGGCGGCAAGGGCTTCGGTGCGTTCAAGGAGGCGCTGAGCCTGATCGTGTCGGAAACGGTGGCGCCGATCGCTCTGGAGACCAGGCGGCTGATGGGTGATCCGGGACATCTCGATGCAGTGCTGCGCGACGGCGCCGCGCGGGCTCAGGCGCTGGCCGAGCCGATCGTCTCCGAGGCCGAACGGATCGTCGGCTTCCTGAAATGAGACAAGCCCTCCACCGGATTTTGATCGAGACCCGCGGCAAGAGCCTTACCGACTTCACCCGCCAGGTGCTGGCTTGGGTGTCGGACCAGGGGATCGAGACCGGGCTGCTGACCATCTGGTGCCGGCACACCTCGGCCTCGCTGACCGTCCAGGAGAATGCGGATCCGACCGTGCGCCAGGACATCCTGCGCTATTTCGAGAAACTCGTGCCGGAGGATGCGCAAGCCTACATCCATGACGACGAGGGGCCGGACGACATGCCTGCCCATCTGCGCACGATGCTGACCGACACCCAGCTCACCATCCCGGTGGCCGACGGCCGCCCGGTGCTGGGCACCTGGCAAGGGCTTTATCTGTTCGAGCATCGACACATCCCGCACCGGCGCGAACTGGTGCTGCATCTGCTCGGCGAATAGGCCTGAAAATCTCGAAGCATCAGTACATATTCGTATATGTGTCCGACAGGTTATCATGGCGCATGTGTCTTGCAGCGATCTGCGTCAGAACCTCGCGGGTTACATGGACGAGGCCGTCGAGAGCCGCGCTCCCCGCTGGTGACCCGCGAGGGCGGCAAGGACGCCCGACGGATCAACGGCGACCACCGACTGGTCTACCGGATTGCAAATAAGGTTGGAGTTGACCAGCGGATCGACATCGCGGCCTGCCGCTGCCACTACTGACTTTCACTCGTCCAAGAAACGCGGGATAATCAGGCGACGCAGCAAGGCATTTCTCATGGTCACCCTGTCAAGACATCTCGCTTTCGCAACTCTTGCCGGCATCATGACGGGGGGCGGCGCTCTCGCACGGACGCTTCCGGTCAGCGGAAACTTCATCGCCGAGGGTCGCGCGACGACCACGCCGGCCGGTGCGGTTGCCGGCACGCTGGATACGGCAACCGACGCCCTGACCTACAAGATCACCTACACGGGCTTGTCGGGTCCGGTGGTCGCGGCACATTTCCATGGTCCCGCAAAACGGGGTATCGACGCCGGCGTGATGAAACCGATCGACGGTCCATACGACAGCGCGATCAAGGGCAGCGTGACGCTCGACAAGACGCAGGTAAAGGAGTTGGAAAAAGGCCTTGTCTACGTCAACCTGCATACTGCGGCGAACCCCGGCGGTGAGGCGCGCGCGCAATTGCACGTGAAATAACCCGGAGCCCGCCGCGAAACCACTTTCCCGAACCGCGATCGAAACCCGCGGCAAGGCTCTCGCCGACTTCACCCGCCACGCGCACGACGCTGCGCGTAAGCATCAAGAGACCGCACGGCTTATCCGGAGTGTTCGACCCACCTGATCAGGAAATCGAACAGGCCGGAAGCCATGTAGGGACGGATGTCCGAGGGCCGGTAGCAGTTTATCGAGAACACGCCAGAAGGTGCCGGCAGCCTGGCAAGCCTTGGGCCTTTATTCGCGTGAGTTCTGGCGAGCCGTATTCTGGGCGAACATGCCTCTCGTGGCCTGCATCTTTTTCACCGTACGCATTGCCTGACCCAAGGTGTCATGAACGCAGTCGAGCCGGTCGGTGCCGTATATATCCAGAGAGCCATAGTTGGAGATTTCGCTACAAACGCGATTCGAAGCTTTCACCAGCTCTGCATGAACTTCTTGAGGCTGCTTGCCAGCGATCGTCACCGTAACCTGGGGAGCCCCCGCCGCGAACGCCGGCGAACCCAAGACTGCACCAAGTATGACTGCAACGTGTAAAATACGGACCATGTCCAGAGCTCCTTGAAGTGAAGAAACTCCTCCCGGACGACGTCTTTCAGTCAACGCCTGCCGCCAGATCTAGCCACTTCCGAACCTGGACTCAATAGTTTTTTTGCATCGCAACATTTTCGCGGGGCTAGGTTCCCGGCTTTCAGGGTCCGAACAAGGCTGGGCTCTGCCCAGACCCGCCAAAGGCCTTGGCCTTTGCAAACCAATCCATGGATATGATTGGATTCTCAAGGCTTCGCCGGGGGGGGTCAGCCGTTCAGGATTGCCGCATGGTGCGACAGATGATCGGCAATCACCGACTGGATGAACCAGTAGGAATGGTCGTAGCCTGGATGCCGCCGCAGGGTAAGCGCCTGACCCGACGCCTTTGCGGCCTGCTCCAGGGCTTCGGGATGCAACTGTCCGGACAGGAACTGGTCCGCCTCGCCCTGGTCGACCAGGATGCTGCCGGGGCGGGTATGACCAGCACGTAACAGCAATGTTGCATCCTGGGCCGCCCAACGAGTGCGGTCGGCGCCGAGATAATGCGTGAACGCCCTTTCGCCCCAGGGCACCGCGGCCGGGTTGGCGATTGGGGCCAGTGCCGATATCGACTGCCAACGCTCAGGCTGTCGCAGCGCCAGTACCAGGGCGCCGTGACCGCCCATGGAATGGCCGATGATGCCGCGACGGTCGGACGAGACCCCGAACTCCGCCTCGGCCCATCCGGGCAGCTCGTGCGAGACGTGGCTGGCCATGCGGTAGTGGCTCGACCAGGGCGCCTCGGTCGCATCGAGATAGAAGCTGGCGCCGGTGCCGAAATCCCAGTCCGCGTCCTCACCGGTGATGCCGGCGCCGCGCGGGCTGGTGTCGCAGGCGACGATGGCTAGGCCATGCTCGGCGGCGAACCGCAACACGCCCGACTTGGTCACGAAGGTCTCCTCGTTGCAGGTCAGGCCGGCCAGCGCGTAGAGCGCAGGGACGCGCTCGCCGGCCAGGGCGCGCTGTGGCAGGAACACCGCGAAACGCGCCTCCAGGCCCAGTGCATCCGAATGCCGGTGGTAGAAGCCGATGCGGCCGTCGAAGCAGGCATGCTCGCTGCGTGTGGTGAGGCTATGGTTGGTGAGGCTCATGGGGGGCTCAATACACCACGACGGTGCGTATGCTCTCGCCGCGGGTCATCAGCTCGAAGCCTTCGTTGATCCGTTCCAGCGGCAGGTGATGCGTGATCAGCTCGTCGATCTTGATGCGGCCGTCCATGTACCAGTCGACGATCTTCGGCACGTCGGTGCGTCCGCGCGCGCCGCCGAACGCCGAGCCGATCCAGCGCCTTCCGGTGACGAGCTGGAACGGACGCGTCGAGATCTCCTGCCCAGCACTGGCGACACCGATGATGGTGGAGACGCCCCAGCCGCGATGGCTGCATTCCAGCGCCTGCCGCATCAGGGTCGGGTTGCCGACGCACTCGAACGAGAAATCCGCCCCGCCGCCGGTCAGCTCGACCAGATGGCCGACCACGTCGCCCTTCTCGCCGAGATCCTTGGGGTTCACGAAGTGGGTCATGCCGAACTGCCGCGCCATCGCCTCGCGGCCCGGGTTGATGTCCACGCCGACGATCATGCCGGCGCCGACCATGCGCGCGCCCTGGATCACGTTCAGCCCGATGCCGCCGAGGCCGAACACCACGACGGTGCTGCCGGTCTCGACCTTCGCGGTGAACAGCACCGCGCCGATGCCGGTGGTGACGCCGCAGCCGATGTAGCAGATCTTGTCGAACGGGGCGTCTTCACGGACTTTCGCAAGTGCCACCTCGGGCATCACCGTGTAGTTGGCGAAGGTCGAGCAGCCCATGTAGTGCAGCACCGGCTCGCCTTTGAACGAGAAGCGCGAGCTGCCGTTGGGCATCAGGCCCCTGCCCTGGGTGCTGCGTATCGCGGTGCAGAGATTGGTCTTGCGGCTCAGGCAGCTTTTGCACTGGCGGCATTCCGGCGTGTAGAGCGGGATGACATGGTCGCCCGCCTTCAGCGAGGTGACGCCGGGGCCGACATCGACCACCACGCCGGCGCCCTCATGGCCGAGGATCGAGGGGAACAGCCCCTCCGGATCGGCCCCCGAGAGGGTGTATTTGTCGGTGTGGCAAAGGCCCGTTGCCTTGATCTCGACCAGCACCTCGCCCTCGCGCGGACCCTCGAGCTGCACCGTCTCGATCGACAAGGGTTGTCCGGCCTCGAAGGCTACGGCTGCGCGAACATCCATGGGCGTGTCTCCCGGCTCGTGGTGCGGCACAATGCTAGCGCATCAATGCTCGTCGCGAAAATACGGGATGCCGAGGGCGGCGGGGGCCGGCAATGCGATACTCGTGCGCGAGAGCAGAGGCGGGACGATCATGAACAGCATCGTCGCCAGATACGGCAGCATGGCCAGGAAGGCCGGCGGAAAGCCCCAGTCATGCGCCTGTGCGAGATAGCCGAACGCGTTCACCAGCCCGAACAGCAGCGCGCCGCCGGCAATCCGCAGCGGCCGGTAGCCGGCGAAGATCACCAGGGCGACAGCGATCCAGCCGCGTCCGGCGACGATGCCGTCCGACCAGGAGGGCACGAAACCGAGCGTGAGATAGGCGCCGGCGCCGGCCGACAGACCGGCTCCGAGCACGACATAGGTGAAGCGCAGTGGCACGACGCGCAGGCCGGCCGCATCCGCCGCGGCCGGGTTCTCGCCGATGGCGCGCAGCGAAAGGCCGTGGCGGGTACCGAACAGCAGGGCGTGGATTGCCAGCGGCAGCACCAGCCAGGTCAGCAGCACCAGGATGTTCTGCGAGAACAGCGCCTGGCCCAGAACCGGCAGGCGATCCAGCAGCGGGATCCGCAGCCGCTCGAACACCGCCCCAGCCGGCTGGCCAGCATAGGAGCGGCCCAGGGTTGCCGCGAGCCCGCTGCCTCCGAGCGTCAGCGCCATGCCGCACAGCACCTGGCTGGCGCGCATGATCACGGTGGCGAACGCGAACATGGACCCTGCCAGCATGCCCACGGCGAGTGCGGCGGCGAACCCCGAATACGGGTCGTGGGTGGAGGCGACGGTGGCGATCGCGGTGATGCCGCCCAACGCCATCAGGCCCTCGACCCCCAGGTTGAGCACGCCGACCCGCTCGGCGAGGAGCTCGCCCAGGCCGGCCATGGCCAGCACGCCGCCGGACAGCAGCGCGTCGCCGAGGAGGTCTCCGACCATGCTCATCCGGCGGGAACCGCCTGCCTGAGCCTTGCCGGGCGGTAATGCACCAGGCGCTCGCCGATCGCCGCACACAACAGGATCAGGCCGACGAAGGCCATCGCCGCCGAGGCCGGCACGCCGTGGTTCTGCAGGATGGTGCCGGCGTTGAGCACCAGGGCCATCAGCGCGCCGGTGAAGATGGCGCCGATCGGCGACGCGTTGGCCAGCACGGCGACGATGATGCCGGTGTAGCCGTAGCCGTTCGACAAGCCGCTCTCCAGGCGATGCACGGTGCCGGCGAGCTCGATCATGCCGCCGAGCCCGGCGATCGCACCCCCCAGCAGCATCGCCTGCAGCAGTCGCCGCCGCACCGGCATGCCGGCATAGGCGGCGGCGTTGCGGTTGGCGCCGCAGACGCGCAGCTCGTAGCCCCATCGCGTGCGGCGGAAGGCGAGTGCCAGCAGCACCGCCAGCAACAGGGCGGCGAACAGCCCCCAATGCACCGGACCCGCATGCCAGTCGCGCGGCAGCTTGGGGATGGCGAACGGGATGCGGCGGGTCTGCCCGGTGACGGAACTGCGCTGGTCGCGCCAGACGCCTGTCACCAGGTAATCCACCCCGAGCCGGGCGACGAAGTTGAGCAGCAGCGTGGTGATGATCTCGCTGGTGCCGAGGGTCAGCCGGGCCAGCGCCGGAACCGCGATCCAGGCCGCTCCGCCGAGCGAGGCCGCCACCGCCATCGCCGCCAGCATCGTTGTGTATGGACCATGCAGGAATAACCCGATCCCGGCGGCGCAGATGGCGCCGACATAGAATTGTCCGTCGGCGCCGATATTCCACAACCCGACGCGCAGCATCATCGACACCGACAATCCCATCAGGATCAGCGGGGTCGCCAGCAGGGCCAGGTCCTCGAGCCCGAAGCGGGTGCCGAAGCTGGCGTGAAGGATCGCACCGCCGAGGGCCAGCGGCGCCATGCCGACCAGTGCCAGCACCACCCCGCCCAGCACGAGTGCCACCAGCACGGATACCGCGTACGAGGCCACCCGCACCGGCGCCGGCACAGTGGGGATGCGTTGCAACGTCCAGCGGGGTAACGTCCAGCGGCTCATGCGGCGCGCACCGTGTCGGGCCCGGTCAGGCTCTGGCCGCTCATCAGCAGGCCGAGCCGTTCCGCGTCCGCCTCCGCCGTGGGCAGGATGCCGACGATGCGGCCGCGGAAGATCACCGCGATGCGGTCGGCCTGTTCCAGCAGCTCGTCGATCTCCTCGGAGATCAGCACGATCGCCGCACCCTCCTCGCGAAGCCGGCGCATGCGCGCATGCAGGGCCGCGACCGCGCCGATATCCAGGCCGCGTGTCGGGTAGGCCGCGACCAGCAGCTTGCGGGCGATGCGCATCTCGCGCTCCGCCACCAGCTTCTGCTGGTTGCCGCCGGAGAGGTTGCGGGCCGCGAGGCGGGGCTCGCGCCGGTTCAGGCTGGCGTCGTCGATGATCCGGCGGCCGAGGCGGAGCCCCTGCGACGGGCTGAAGAACAGGCCGCGGGACACCGGACGCGACCGGTATTCGCGCAGCACCGCATTCTCGGCCAGGGACAGGTCGCCGGCCAGCGCGGTGCGCAGCCGGTCCTCCGGGATATGGCCGATGCCCGCGCGCGCGAAATCGAGCGGGGTCGGTTGGCGCACCCGCGTCCCGTCGATCAGGATTTCGCCCTCGTCGGGGGCGACGCAGCCGCTCAGCACCTCGCTGAGCGTGCGCTGTCCGTTGCCGGCCACACCGGCGATGCCCAGCGTCTCGCCGGCCCGCACGTCGAGGTCGATGCCGTCCAGCAGGGCGATCCGGCGCTCGTCGCGGACCATGACGCCACGGAGGCTGATCACCACGGCGCCGGCCTCGTGTAGGGGCGATCTCGCATATCCCTCCGGCAGGGCGGCATCACCCATGATCAGACGTGCCAGCGTCGCCCGGCTGGCGCCCCTGGTGGTCACGGTCGTGATCGAGCGTCCGCCGCGCATGACCGTCACCCGGTCGGCGATGTCGAGCACCTCGCCCAGCTTGTGGCTGATCAGGATCACCGCGTTGCCCTCGGCACGGAACGCACGCAGGGCGTCGAACAGGGATTTCACCTCCTGCGGCGTCAGCACGGCGGTCGGCTCGTCCAGGATCAGCACGCGCGCGCCGCGGGCCAGCACGCGCAGGATCTCGACCCGCTGCTGCTCGCCGGCGGAGATGTCGCGCACCCGGGCACGCGGATCGACCGCCAGTCCGAAGCGGGCGGAAAGCGCGGCGGTGCGCGCCTCCAGGACCGCGGCATTAGCCCGTCGCGGGGTCTCGTTCCAGCCGAGATGGATGTTTTCTGCCACCGTGAAGGCCTGCACCAGCTTGAAATGCTGGTGCACCATGCCGATCCCGGTGGCGATCGCGGCTGCCGGGCTATCCAGCCGGCGACGGCTGCCCTCGATGAGGATCTCGCCGGCGTCGGGCTGATACAACCCGGTCAGCACGTTCATCAGGGTGGATTTGCCGGCGCCGTTCTCGCCCAGCAGCGCGTGGATCTCGCCGCCGTCGAGCTCGAAATCGACCCCGTCATTGGCCAGCGCGCCGTAGAACGACTTGGTGATGCCGCGTAGCGAGACCAGGGCCATGATGCTGCGTCCGGGTCCGCTTCTCTGGGGCCGGTTCAGCTCAGCTTCAGGCCGCTGACGCCATCGACCGGCCAGTCCCAGCCGTACAGCGCCGCCTCGGTCATGGTCTCGCCGGCCTTGACGCGGACCGCGCCGGCGGTGTCGCGGATCTCGCCGGAAAAGGGGTTGTAGCCCTGGTTGACGATCCGGTGCCGCACCAGGTCCGCCCTGGCGGCGACCTCCGGCGGCACCCTCGCACCCCAGGCGTCGCGATCCACGCCGGCTCCCATCGGCAGCAACGTTTGTGTGCCGCCGGTCCATCGGCCGCGCAGGCGCTTGCCCACCTGTGCGACGCAGAACGGGTTCCAGTCGATCACCGCCGAGCTGACATAGGCGTTCGGTCCGGAGGCGCGCATGTCGGTGTTCCAGGTGATGGCGCGGATCCCTGCTTTTTCCGCAACGGCGAGCACGGAGGTGTCGTCGAGGTTGGAGTAGATCAGGTCGACGCCGTTCTGCACCAGGGCCGAGGCCGCCTGCGACGCCGCCTGCGGATCGAACCAGGAGTTGATCAGGATGACCTGGATCGCCGCCTTCGGGTTGACCGAGCGGGCGCCGAGCAGAAAGGCGTTGGCGCAGCAATAGACCGAGGGCACCGGCAGCGAGCCGACGAAGCCGATCCGGCCGTGGCTGAGTTGGGCCGCCGCGACGCCGAGGACGTAGCTGACCATCCAGTGCTGGATATAGTACGAGCCGAGGTTGGCGGTGGCGTTATGGCCGTTGCATTCGAGGAAGGCGACGTCGGTGGCGTCGTCGGCGACCGAGCCGAGCAGATCGCCGTATTCCGAGGTGACGAACACGATGTTGGCGCCGTTCTCGACGAACTGGCGGAAGCTGCGGGTGGCGTCGGCTGAGACCGGAATGCTCTCCACCTCGAGGTATTTCGCGGCCGGATAGGCGGCCTTCACGGCGAGCAGCGCACGATGGTGGGTGAGCGTCCAGCCGCCGTCCGAGATCGGGCCGATATGGCCGAAGGCGATGGTGGCATCCTTCTCCGCCACCGCGGGCAGTGCGTTCGCGGCACGGGCAGGTGCCGCACCGAGCACCGAGAGAGGCACGGCCCCGAGCAGAGCCATCAATTGCCGGCGGGTATGATCCACTGAACCTCTTTCCGACGAGAAGCCGTCCGGCCAATAAAGCAAGAGCCATGCCGGGCAACCAGGACACGGCACGGCGTTTGCTGGGAAGAGACCATATTCAGGGCAAAGGAGCTATCCGATGGACATGGTCCCGGCACATGCGGATTTCGACGCCATACCGATGATCGATTTTGCCCTGATCACGAGCGGTGATCCACAGGTCCGGGCCACTGCGGCAGTCCTATTGCGGGACGTCTGCACCCGTGTCGGCTTCTTCTATCTCCGTCACCACGAGGTGCCGCCGTCCGTGATCGATGACTGCTTCCGGGCCGCGCGGGAGTATTTCGCGCTACCGACCGAGCAGAAGATGCGCACCCATATCTCGAAATCAGAGCATCATCGCGGCTATGGCGCCATGCTCGAGGAACGCACCGACGCCAACGGCGGCGCTGACCTGCACGAGGCGTTCGATCTCAGCCATGACGTCCCGGCGGATGATCCGGAAGTCGTTGGAGGCTGTTGGCTCTCCGGGCCGAATTCATGGCCGGACGACGCGCCGCATGGCTTCAGGACGGCACTGGAGACTTATTACGCGGCCATGCTCACCCTCGGCCGACGCCTGTTCGGCAGCTTCGCCCTTGCCCTTGGCCTGCCCGAGAATATCTTCGAGCCGATGCTCGACCGTCCCGGCAGCTTCATGCGCGTGCTGCATTATCCGCCGCAGCCGCCCCGATCGGAAAACAGCCCGGCGTCAGAAGACAGTCCGGCTCCGGAGGACAGCTTGGGGATCGGCGCGCATTCGGACTATGAGTGCTTCACCATCCTGGCCCAGGACGACGTCGGCGGCCTGGAGGTGCGCAATGCGCGCGGCCAGTGGATCGCGGCGGTGCCGATGCCGGACTGCTTCGTGATCAACATCGGCGACATGATGGCGCGCTGGACCAATGACCTGTTCGCCTCGACCATGCACCGCGTGATCAACCGGTCCGGCCGCGAGCGCTACTCGATACCGTTCTTCTACGGTGTCGATTACGACGTGACACTGGAGACGCTGCCGGCCTGCATCACCCCCGACCGGCCGCAGCGCTACGATCCGATCAACGCGCATGACTATGTTGCAAGCCGGATCAAGGGCACCTACGCGATCTACGAGCCGGCCACGGGAGCCGCCGGCTGATCGCCTATTTCGCCACGGCGCCGATGTATTTGGCCCAGGCCGCAGCCTCCTGAGGTTTCTTGTCCGAAGCGTAGGAGAACTCATAGTTGCCGCCGCCGTTGCTGTCCCAGATGTTCACGAAAGCGACGATCTCGTTGGCCGCCGCTGCACTGGTCACCTGAAGCGCCAGCCATTGCGGGAAGGTGGGATCGTCGGACACATCTGTTCGGCCGTTGGAGTTTCCTGCTCCAGTCTCGGGGATGGCGAACGGCTTGTGATGTTGCTCGGCGAACGTGAGCAGGCTGGAGAAACTCTGACTATAGCCGCCGCTGCCGTCATTCGACCATTTCGTGGCGGCCGGATAGCTCCAGTAATGCATGCGGTTCACCGGGTCGGCCATGAACTGCGCGATGCTGGTATCTTCCTTCCCGGTGTCCCAGTCATGATAGCTGGGCGATGAACCTCCATCGGAATAAGGATACATGTCCGAGTAGATGTCGACCCCTATGACATCGACATAGGCATCGCCGGGATACAGGCTGGCAGTTGCCTTTGCCGTGCTGTAGTTCGTGGCGTTCGGGTTCCATACCACCTCGACTGTTGCCGCATCCGCCTTCGCGGCTGCGTGGAGCACGGTGTAGATATGCCGGAACGCCGCGTTCCAGTCACTCTCGCTCTGCGTGGTGTTGCCGGCATAGGTGGGACCCTGGATATTCATTTCCCATCCGACGCGGAACACGAGGATCTTGAAGCCCTGTTGCACCCACGCCTTTACGACGCCCTGGATGGCGCTATCGTAAGTGCCTGAAGCGAACGCCTTGAACTGTTGATCCGGCGTCATAGATCCGGATGCGAGCGAGGCCATCGGAAACCCGATGACCGGCTTGAGGTTCTTGGCGTCGATGGACTGCGCGTTCGACCAGGCTTGCCAACTGGCGTTGCCGGCCCAGCTGGAAACCGGTTGTGTGTAGTCCACGTAGGTGGTGACCAATTTCGGCGTGTTCTGCATCGTCGACACGAAGCTGCGGTAGTTGGCTTCGAAACTGGCTTCCGACGAGACACTGCTTCCATTCGGATTGCCGAGATAGGCCCCGAGTACGGACGGTGCGGTAGCGGCACTCGCCAGAATACCCCCGTCACAAACCAGGAACATCGAACAGAACAACGTTATATCTGTGAGCTTTCGCATGCGGTGTTTGCATGTTTCGACGCGATGCGGCTTCCGCCGATGATATTTTGTAATAGAATGCTTCATAGCCTTCTGGCTCTCCTGTAGTTGCCAGCTACGGTAATCATACCTGCACGAATTCAATTAGAGATTTTTACCGGTTTTTGCAAGTATCAATTGATACGAAATTATTCCTATAAATGCTTATCATCTTTTACCGGATCTGTTCTGTTACGACTATACATCAAAGTTAACGAAACAATTAATTCTCGTGATATTTATATTTTGGTTACAAATCGAAAGGAGGCAGTGCGACTGGCCGATCCAGATCGATCACGAGGGGCCGCTCGCCCTCATTGCGACGATTGATCGAGAACTTCCCGGGTCAACGTCATCCAGTGTTTATCGGCCGCACTCGTCCGGAAGCCGTATCGCGAGTAGAGGTCGTGGGCATCCGCAGTACTCAAGGTCCAGTGCGATACCGTCGTCAGCTCGGGATGCGCGAGGATGGTCTCGACCAGTGCGCGCCCGAGCCCGAGGCCTCTCCTGTCCGCCCTGATGACGAGGTCGCCGAGGTGCGCGCGGAAGGTGAAGTCGGTCAACAACCTTGCGCATCCGACCTGATCGCCATCGGGCGCAAAGACACCAAAGCCGAGGCAGTTGGCCCAGCTTCGCTCGGTCAACGCGCGTGGCCGGCCGACAGCCCAGTAGGCATCGGCCAGCGCGCGGTGGATGAACTCCATGTCGAGCCGCCGGCGATCGTCGCTGATCGAGTAGCCGCTGTTCAGGATCACCGTATGAGCCACGTGGCATGCTCCATCACCCGGCGCGCTGCTCTCCGTCTCGCGCTCGCGGGCCTGTTACAGCATCGGTGAACCAGGTAGCCGCCCTTTGGTTGCCCCTGTAGCAGGGGGTCTTGTGGCAGCGGAACCAAACGTCGAGTTCATCAGAAACCCGAAACTGGTGGTTCTGCTGGCCACCAATAGATACACCAGTTGATGCGTGCCGAAGCCCTGCGCCGTTGCGAGCGCCCCGGAGCCATTCATCAGCGTGGCGGGAGGGGAAAGCACGCACCCGTCCACGATCGATGCCAGGCGAGCCCCCGCGGGTAGCTGAACCCCAGATTCAGCTTTACCCAAACAGCGCCACGGCGTCCGCGCCAGCAGCAATGCGAAGCGGGCAAGATGGATCGTTTGCCGCGCGCCAAACCGCCTCCGCCACGTCGAGCGGCCGCGTGCCGGCAGATGGTCCCATTTCGGCGAAGATGGTCTGCGCGAAATTGGCATAAGCCTCCGGAATACCACCCTGCATCCGAGGCTTCGCATTTTCAGCGAAGCGGGTTGGAGACCGTCCCGGTATCACCAAGCTCACCCGCACATTGAACTGCCGGAGTTCCAGCGCAAGAGACTCGGTGAACGCATTAATTGCCGCCTTGCTCGCGGTGTAGACCGAAAGCAGAGGGAGTGGCTTGAGTGTCACGCTCGACGTGACGTTTACGATGACACCAGCCCTGCGTTGCCTGAACTGGGGCAGCATGGCCTGGGTCATCGCAATCGTGCCGAGGGTGTTCGTCTCGAAGACTTCGCGGACTGTTTCCATCGAGGTGCCTTCGAGGGCGCCCATCATGCCGATCCCCGCATTGTTGACCAGGACATCGATCGGGCCCGCGGCCTCCACTGCCTGACGGACGCTGTCCGGATCGGTGACGTCAAGGGGGATCACGCGCAGACGATCCGAACGCGGCAGAACATCCTCGCGCGGCGTGCGCATCGTGGCGATGACCGTCCAGTCGCGATCAAGGAAGTAGCGAGCAGTTTCGAGGCCGAAGCCGGACGAACATCCGGTGATCAAGACAGTCATGAGACATCCCTCCAGTGGTTCGCTGTAACCACAGAATAGGTACCCACGGCCGGACTTGATACCACGAGAACTCCTAGATACGTTTGCAGGAGTCCGGTCCTGATCGATCCGCTGGCCGAGGTTGTCACACTGCTGCAGCCGGGAGCCCCGTTCTCGAAGGTTGTCAGCGGAGCAGGTACCTGGCGCGTTCGCCGCTCGGAAGCAGGGCGGCCCTTCTACTGCGTACTTCTTGACGGCTCGTGCCGCCTTGCGGTCCATGGACACGAGCCGATCACCCTCCAGAAGGGTGACTTCGTCTTGATCCCCGCGGCGCATGACTTCGCGATGTCGAGCCTCGAGCCGGTGCCATCGGAGGACATCGATACGTCGCCGGTCACGTTGCTCGATGGCGGTGTCAGGCTCGGCGTTCCATATGGCGCGCCGGACGTCCGATTGCTGATCGGTTACTGTGTGTTCGGTTCGCCGGACGCGGACCTGCTGGTTTCGCTGCTTCCGCAACTCATGCATATTCGCAGCGAGAAGAGCCTGGCCACCCTCGCGCAGCTGGTCAGCGAGGAATTCCACGAGCAACGGCCCGCGCGGAGTGTCATCCTCGCGCGCCTGCTGGAGGTCCTGCTCATTGAAGCCCTTCGCTGCACGACAGGCACCACGGCGTCGCCCGGCCTTCTGCGCGGGCTCGCCGATGGACGCCTTGCGGTCGCCATACGACGGATGCACGAGAGCCCGACACGACCCTGGACGGTGGCACAGCTGGCGAAGGAGACATCTCTCTCCCGCTCGGCGTTCTTCGATCGATTCAAACGCGCGGTCGGAGTTGCCCCGATGGAGTATCTGCTCGCCTGGCGCATGGCTTTGGCAAAGAACCTGCTGCGGCGGAAGGAGGGTGGCGTTGCCGAAGTGGCACAACGCGTAGGCTACAGCTCCGCAAGCACGTTCAGCGTCGCGTTTGCCCGTCATGTCGGACTGCCGCCGAGGCGGTATGCGCGGGAGCGGCCGTAGCCACAGCTGGCAATCCGAATCGAATTGATTTGGCTGCTGCGCAGGTCAAAGCCGCAAGTGCAGGTTCGAAGGCATGGCCGCTCCCGGTCTCCAGGCTGAGCCGCATCAGGCCCCGCGTCCTTGCCTCGGCGACCATATGGTCGAGCAGATGGCCCGCGGCACCGCGCTTCAGGTGATCGGGGTGGGTACGCATCGATTTCGACTCGCCATGATGTTGGCCGAGTTCAAGGCTCCGACCGCCGCGATGTCGCCGCACCTGACGGTCCAGACCTTGACCTCCGGGACCAGCAGACCCGACAGGTCGAGGGCGAAGACGCTGCCGGGCGGAGAGTTGGCGTGCATACCGGCGAGATGCAGCGCGAGCAGATCCCACGTGGCGGCACCCGAGAGGTCATCTTCCCGGATGTCGAACACAGGGTCCTCACGCGGCAAGCCCGGGCGCTAGCGCTCTGCCGCACCCCCGGCCAGCCAGCTCGCGACCGCCGGCTGGGCGCGATCGCGCACCTCTGCATTCGTGGCGATGGCATCCGTCGCCTTGGCCGTCTCGATCCTGGCCCCGCCGGAGGCATGGCTGGCGGGATCGGCCAACAAGGCGCGGGCGACCTCCGGATTGGCGGACTGGGCGGCGATCGCCGACAACAATTCGTCCTGCGACCAGGGGGCAAGGTGCGTGCGTATCTGTGCCTGGTCCGGCTGCACCAGCCTCCATACCGCGTCCGGATCATCGCTGCCCGAGGCGATCCGCGAGAGGTCGTAGACGATACGCCCGTTCGGGATGGCGCCGGAGTAGGCGATGCGCACCGACCGGGCCATCAGCGCCGGGTCGTGCGAGGCGGCGAGCGCCGTGAAGTAGCGCTGCTTCTGCTCGGTGTCCGGTGACGAGCGCACGAGCCCGGCGAGCGTCATGTAGGTGGCGGCGTCGGCATGCATGCCGACGATCCGGATGACAGGGTCGAGCAGGCTGGGCGGCAGCGAGCCGGGCTGCTCGCGGTACGCGGCGAAGCGGCGCTGCGCCTCCATGGTCACGGCCGGATCATCGAACAGGCCAAGTGCGGCGATCAGGCTGGGACGCAGCAACGTGTCGAGGAAGCTCTCTCCCGGACGCGGGGTCCAGCCGAGCCGGGCCAGCTCGGGATCGAGCAGGCTGCGTGCAAAGGCGCGGAATGCCGGGCGCGAGGCACTGCCACGCAACAGCTCATCCAGGCGTTGCAGATGCGACAGGGTATCCTGCCATACGGCAATGTTGCGCTCGCGCTCGGCGGTCAAGCCAGCGATGAGGTCGAGATAGCTGGCGAGCGGCGCCTGCCCTGCCTCGAACAGGGCGAACTGGTCGCCGAGCAGATCGGCCCGATCTGTTGCGTCGAGCGTGGCGAACGCGCGGCCGAGTGCCGAAAGCGATGCGGCATCGTAACGGGTGCGGTAATAGCCATTCTCGCCGAGGTTGACCTTCAAGGCCTGCGAGCAGCCGGCGAAACGCAGGCGGGCGGGAGTGGCGCCCAGCAACAGTCTCTGCGTCGCGACACCGGGGCCGCCCACCGTCACCGGTATATGCCAGGTCAATGCCGCGGGATGCGGGTCATGGATGGTGAACCGTCCCTGGGTCAGCGTGAGCGTGGTGACGCCGTTGCCGCAGGAGCGGGCGGCATCGACCAGCGGGATGCCCGGCTGGGTGGTGAAGCTGGTCGCCACCGTGGCCACATCCTGATGCGAGACCTGCGACAGCGCGGCCCATAGATCCCCACTGGTCGTGTTGCCGTACGCGTGCGCCTTCATGTAGACGCGCATGCCATCGCGGAAGACGTCGGGACCGAGCCAGTCCTCGATCATGCGTATGAACTGCTCGCCCTTCTGGTAGCTGATCAGGTCGAACGCGGCGTTAGCCTCGCTGATGTCATGGATCACCTGCTGCATCGGATGCGTGGTGGGCTTGGCATCCACCGCCATGGCCAGCTCGCGGTCGGTGTGCTGGCGCGGCCAGATCTGCCAGGAGGGATTGAAATGATCGGTGGCCTTGGTCTCCATCCAGGTGGCGAAGCCCTCGTTCAGCCAGATGTTGTCCCACCAGCCCATGGTGACGAGGTCACCCGACCACTGATGCGACATCTCGTGCGCGACGGTGAGATAGATGTCTTCCCGGGTGCTCGGACCACTGGTCTTGGCGTCGAACAGGAGGTCGTTGTCGATGAAGGTGATCGCCCCCCAGTTCTCCATGGCACCCGCCTCGTAATTGCCGGGGATGGCGATCAGGTCGAGCTTCGGCAGCGGATAGGGCACGCCGAAATAGCTGTTGTAATAGGGCAGGATGTCGGTGGCGGCATGCAGCGCATAGGCGCCGTCCTGCTGCTCGCCGGTAGGGGCGTAGGCGTCGATGAGTGTAGTCCCGGTGCTGTCCGAGGCGGAGCCCTGAACGGCCGAGAGGTCGCCGGCGACAAGCGCCAGCAGATAGGTGGACATGCGCGGCGTGGTCGCGAACAGCACGCGCCTGGTGTTCAGGCCAGCCGGAAAGCTGGACAGCACCGGCATGTTGCTGACTGGCAGATAGTTCCTGGGCAAGGTGACGCCGAGCTGGAAGGTCGCCTTGAACGCCGGTTCGTCCCAGCCGGGGAACATCCGGCGCGCATCCCCCACCTCGAACTGGGTGACCAGCATGCGCTTCGGCACTCCCGCGATGCGGTAGTCGTCGTGATAGATGCCGTTCGGGGTCTCCGGGATCGGGCCGGTGTAGTCGATCGCGAGGGTATGGCGGCCGGCGGGGATCGCACGCGGCAGACGCAGCGTCGCGGTCTGGGCGTTGTCGTCCTGCGTGATGGCGGCAGGGATGCCGTCCAGCGTCGCTGCCGACAGCTTCAACCCGGCCTGGTTGAGGGTGATGCTGTCGGTCGCGACGGAGGCGGCAAGCACGATGCGCTCATGCCCGGCGAGCGTCAGCCGCGTCATGTCGGTGACGATGTCGATCGTATAGGCGGACGGCACCACCGACTTCGGCAACTGGCCGGGCGTGTGGGCGAAGTCGAACGGCGCCTCCGCGCGCGCCACTTCCGGCAATACCGCCGCACTGCCGATCAGCAACGCGGCGAGAAGGTGACGCATTCGGCGCTCTCAGGCGTCGGCCACCTTGGCCTCGCGCTTGGCCGTCCGGGCGGCTTCCTCGCTGGCCGCTTCCGCATCCCGCGCGGCAAACTCATCGGCGTGCCGGCGATAGAGCGCCAGGGCCTCGAAGGCGTGTCGATTGGCGACCGTCTCGGCCTCCGAGGCCGATTGCGCGAGTTGTTCGGCCTTCTCGTAATTGCCGGACCCGGCGTTGCGGGCAGCATCGTGATGCAGCTTGGCCGCGATCTCGAACTGGTGGGCTGCCTCTTCATGGTGCTTGGCAGTTGCCTGCTGCGTCTCGTTCATTGTGTTCTCTCCTTGGGTGGCGCTGCATAACAACGATGGCGGGATTAGCAAAGATGCGGACCGCGAGCCTTGGAGACGACCCTATGCCTGCCGCCGAAGAAGACCGCCTCGAGGACCGGCTGGTCGCGAGGTTCTTTCGCTACCTCGCCGTCAGCAGCCAGAGCGACGCCGGCGCCACGATACTGCCCAGCACGCCGGGCCAGTGGGACATGGTGCGGCTGCTGGCGGGCGAACTCGAGGCGCTGGGGCTTTCGGACATCCATCTCGACGACCATGCCATCCTCACGGCACGGCTGCCCGGAAGCTTAACGGGGGCAAAGCTGGCAGGAGTGCCGCGGATCGGCTTCTGCGCGCATGTGGATACCGTCGATGTCGGGCTTTCGCCGGACATCCATCCGCGCCGGGTCGCCTTCAGCGGGGATGACCTCTGCCTCAACCCGGGCCGCGACATCTGGTTGAGGGTCGCGGAGCATCCGGAGATCGGACCCTATATCGGGCAGGACGTGATCGTCGGCGACGGCACCAGCGTGCTCGGCGCGGACAACAAGGCGGCAGTCACGGTGGTGATGACCTTGCTGGAGACGCTAGTGCGCGAGCGGCCGCCGCACGGCGACGTCGTGGTCGCCTTCGTGCCGGACGAGGAGATCGGCCTGCGCGGCGCCAAGGCCATGGACCTCTCCCGCTTTCCGGTCGATTTCGCCTACACGATCGACGCCTGCGCGCTCGGCGAGTTCGTGTTCGAGACCTTCAACGCGGCACAGGCCGAGATCCGCATCGAGGGCGTGACGGCGCATCCGATGTCGGCCAAGGGCGTGCTGGTCAACCCGATCCTGGTCGCCCACGACCTGATCGCGCGCTTCGACCCGCTGGACACGCCGGAGCATACCGAGGGGCGAGAGGGCTACATCTGGTTCAACGACATGACCGCGGACGCCGCCACGGCCAGGTTGAAGCTGTCGATACGCGACTTCGACGATGCCGGGTTCGCGCAGCGCAAGGCCGTGGTCGAGCGCGCGGTCGAGGCCACCCGTGCCGCCTACCCGCGTGCGGCGGTGTCCTGCCGCATCGAGGATGTCTATGGCAACATCGCCTCCAGCCTGGGCGACGACCGGCGCAGCATCGAGCTCATGCAGCGAGCCTTCGCGGATATCGGAATAACCCCGGAGATCATCGCGATGCGCGGCGGCACCGACGGCTCGGCATTGTCCGCGCGCGGCATCCCGACGCCGAACTACTTCACCGGCGCGTTGAACTTCCACTCGCCCTATGAATTCCTGCCGGTGCCGTCATTCGTGCAGTCCTACGAGATCACGCTACGGCTCTGCACGCTGGCCGGTAATCAAGAGGGCGCGGCTGGTTGATCAGCGATCCTGGAACTCGGGATAGTCCGCGCCGAGCGTGGTCTTCTCCCAGGCGTCGAAATTCTGTCGCAGCGCCTCCAGCTTGGCGCGTGCCAGGCCAAGCGCCGGCTTGCCGAGCACGAGATGCAAGGGTGGCTCGGGAGCCTCCACCGCCGCGATGATCGCCTCGGCGGCGCGCACCGGGTCACCCACCTGGCTGCCGCTGCGCTCCTCGGTCTGGCGCCGCCGCTCGCCTGCGGTCTGGTCATAGTCGCCGATACGGACCCTGGACTGCTTGATCGACGGACCGGCCCAGTTGGTGCGGAACGGACCCGGCTCGACGATCGTCACCTTGATGCCGAGCGGCGCCACTTCCAGGGCGAGGGACTCCGAGAGGCCTTCGACAGCGTATTTGGTGGCATGGTAGAAGCCGGTCGCCGAGAAGCTGACCAGTCCGCCGACCGACGAGATGTTGACGATATGGCCGCGCCTGCGCCGCCGCATCCCCGGCAGCACTGCCTGGGTGATGGCGATCAGGCCGAACACGTTGGTCTCGAACATGGCGCGGACCTCACCGTCCTCGCCTTCCTCGATGGCGGCGAGATAGCCGTAGCCGGCGTTGTTGACCAGCACGTCGACGGCGCCGAACTTCGCTTCGGCCTGCCGCACCACGCTCTCGATCTGCGACCTCTGGTCGACATCCAGCGCCAGCGCCAGGGCACGGTCCTCGTGACCCTCGACCAGGTCGGCGATCTTCTCGGGATTACGGGCTGTCACCACGGCACGCCAGCCATGGGCGAGCACGAGCCTGGCCAACTCGCGGCCGAAGCCGGTCGAGCAACCGGTGATGAGCCACACCGGGGTCTTGTCTCCACCGGGGTTCTTGTCGTCGGCCATCGCAGGCGCTCCTTCACTTCAACCCGCGTCGGTGCGCGCGACCAGGCCTTGTCAGTTGGGTCGGGCGTTATAAGCTTCAACCGGGCGGCCTGGGAGAGCACTGCCACACGAGGAGGCGACGATCGCGTACGGCATGAGACATTCGGTTCACGTTGGCGACAGGCCTGATCGCTCTGGCCTTGGCTTGTCCTGCCGCCCGGTAAGAGTTTCGGAACTCTGAGACATCTATCGACTTTTGTATCAGTTGCGCTATTGAACCAAGTCTCTTCCCAAAATAAAAACCCGTCAACCGAATGAGCGGGAGATAAGCTGCGGCACCAACACCCTGCATCGCAAGGATCATTTGTGACAAATCTGTCAGATTATAAGTTCGTCGTCGTCGGCAGCGGCTTCTTC
>CAXSEE010000059.1:0-17698 GCA_964235615.1 uncultured Acetobacteraceae bacterium
GACCTGGATGCCCATCTCGCTGAGCATGGCCATGACGTCCTCGATCTGCTCGGAGGACATCTGGTCGGGCGGCAGCACCGCATTCAACTCGTCGAACGTAATGTAGCCGCGCTCGCGGCCACGCGCGATCAGGCGCTTGACCGCAGCCGACTGCGTGTCGAGCAGGGTGCTGTCGGTATCCTGCTCGCTCGTGGTCGTATCCGTGCTCGCGGCTGTCTTTGTCGCCATCGCCTACTCAACTCCACCAGACAGGGCACGCCGCCCTAAGCCAGGCCCATGCCATTCAACTCTACCCATCCTCGTCGGCCTGCTCGCCACCGCGCAGGGCGGCGCAGACCTCCGACAATGCCCGCATCCGCCGCTCGGACGGCTCGTCGTTGCGTTCGACCCACTCACGGATCGCCGCGTCCCTCTCGTGCGCCAGCCGCTCGAAGTTCAACAGACCGAAGAAATGCCACCAGCGCATTTCCACCTCGGCCGGCATGTCCCCGGGCTCTGCCTGCTCCGCAAGGGGCAGAGGATCACCGCCCAGAATCATCCCGATTTGCGCCGACATTCCGTCAAGTGTCAGGTGGTCTATGAGGGCTTGCGAGTCAAGCGGACGTGAGGCATCTTCGACAGTTTGAGTGGTTGGCGCATCGCTCGGATCGACATCGTTAGAATTGGCCGGTGTTCCGGGGACAGGGTGCATATGGGCGTGGGCCGCCCATCCTACTATATGCTCGCGAAGCAGGCGCATCTCTTCCGGCAGGTCAAGGCTGCAATAGGCCTCTTCCACATCATGCAGCAGTTCGGGATGACGCAGCAGGATCGCCGTCAGGATGCGCAGCCGCTCGCGCCGCACCGACTGCGCCTCCGGGGGCCGGCGCGGCTGGTGGCGGAGGCGCGAGACGTTCGAGGGTTCCGGCGCGCGCTTGTCGGGACGCTTCTGGCGGCTGGGCCGGAAGGTCTCGAAGAAGCGATCGAGCAGGGTGCGGCGATACTCCCCGGCCAGCGTCCGGTTGGGGATCCGGCTCGCCGCTTCCACCAGCCGCGCATGCAGGGCGGCACGCTGCTCCGGGCTCGCGTCCGGCCTCACCCCCTCGCTCAGCAGGTCGAACAGGGTCCCGCCGATCGGCAGCGCTCCATCCAGGATCGACCGCAGCGCGCCGGCGCCCTGGCCGCGCAACAGGCTGTCCGGATCCTCGCCTTCCGGCAGGCGGCAGAAGCGCAGCGACCGTTCGGTATCGAGCAGGGGCAAGGCAACCTCGGCAGCCTTGATCGAGGCCCGCCGCCCCGCCGCATCGCCGTCGAAACACAGCACCGGCGCCACGGAGACCCGCCACAGGGCTTCCATCTGCTCGCTGGTCAGCGCCGTGCCGAGCGGGGCGACGGCGCCGGAAAAACCCGCCTGGTGCAGGGCGATCACGTCCATATAGCCCTCGACCACGACGAGATCGGCGGACTTGGCTCCCACCTTCGCATCACTCTTCACGGCACGCACCGCCGCCTGGGCGCGATCCAGCGCGAACAGGGTCAGCCGCTTGCTGAACAGCGGCGTCTCCGGCCCGTTGAGGTATTTCGGCTGTCCATCGCCGAGGATGCGGCCGCCGAAGCTGACCAGGCTGCCGCGGCGATCGCGGATCGGAAAGGTGACGCGGTTGAAGAACAGCTCCCCCTTCGGCCGTCCGGCCTCGTCGAGCCGCATCAGGCCGGCTTCGGCCATCAGCTCGGAGGTGAACCCCTCCTGCCGCAGCACGGCTTCCAGGCTGCCTCGGCCGTCACCGGACCAGCCCAGCCCGAAGGACTCGATGGTCGCATCCGACAGGCCCCGGCCGCGCAGATAGGCCAGGCCGTCGCGTCCCTCGGCGGCCTTCAGGCGATGCACGTAGGAGCGCTGCGCCGCATCCAGCACCTCGACCAGGGTCTTGGCCCGAGCCACCGCTTCCCGTGCGGCCGGCGCCTGCCGTGGCACTTCGAGCCCGGCCTCGCCGGCCAGCGAGGTGACGGTGTCGAGGAAGGACTGCCCCGACGTCTGCATGACGAAGGAGATCACATCGCCATGCGCGCCGCAGCCGAAGCAGTGGAAGCCATCCTCATAGACGTAGAACGAGGGCGTCTTCTCGCCATGGAAGGGGCAGCAGGCCTTCCAGTTGCGGCCCGAGCGCGTGAGCTTGGCACGCCGCCCGATCACCGCCGCGATGGGGGTGCGGGCACGCAACTCGTCCAGGAAACCGGGGTCGAAGGCCATGCGCGATCAGCCGGTCGCCAGCACCGCTTTCACGCTAGCCGTGCCTTCACCAGAGGGTTGACGCGCGCCATGTCGAGCGTCGCTCCATGCGCGGTCTTCAGCGCCGCCATCACCCGGCCCATGTCCTTCATGCCGGCAGCACCGGTCTGGGCGATCGCGGCGTCGACGGCCGCCTCCAACGACGCCGCATCCATGGCGGCAGGCAGGTAATCCTCGATCAGGGCGATCTCGGCATCCTCCTTGGCGGCGAGCTCGGGACGACCGCCTTGCACATACATCGTTGACGCCTCGGATCGCGATTTCACCATGTTGCGAAGGGCGGCAATGATCTCGTCCTCGGAGATCTGCTCGACGCCCTTGGGACGGGCGGCGATATCGAGGTCCTTCACCCGCGCCATGATCATGCGCAGGGTCGAGACCCGCGCCGGGTCCGGGGCCTTCATGGCCGTCTTGAGATCGGTGGTGAAGCGCAGGCGTAGCGGCATGATCGTCCTCATCGTCCTCTTATGGAAATTTTTTCCAGCCAAGTTACTTATCATCATCGGTCGAGGATTTGGGAATTTTCTTCCCAGTGGATCGTTCGATCGCTAGAGAAGCAATGTCCGCCACCTCGCCGGGGAATGCATCATGGGAATCAGCGTCGAGACCATCATCGAGAAGCTGGGCGGCTCGCAGAACGCCGCCCGCCTCACCGGGGTTGGCACCGAGGCCGTACGCAAATGGCGCCAGGCACGCACGATCCCGCCCAAGCACTGGTCCGCCGTCATTCGCGCCACCGGCCTGGCGCTGACCGACCTGCAGTCAGCCGCCGCCGAGGCCGGCCCCGGAGCCGACATCAGCCCCGACGCCAGCCCCGACAACCGCGATGCCGTGCCGGCTGGCGCCACCGCCGCCCTGATCCTGGCCGACGGCAGCATGCTCTGGGGCCGTGGCTTCGGCGCCTACACGACTGACGACAAGCCCGGCATCGGCGAGATCTGCTTCTGCACCAGCCTCACCGGTTATCAGGAGACCCTCACCGACCCCTCCTTCGCCGGGCAGATCATCACCTTCACCTTCCCCCATATCGGCAATGTCGGCACCAACAACGAGGACGAGGAAGCGACCAACATCGCCGCCCGCGGCATCGTGGTGAAGCAGGACCTGACCGAACCCTCGAACTGGCGATCGGCGCAGCATCTCGACGGCTGGCTCAAGGCGCGCGGCATTCCCGGGATCTGCGACATCGACACCCGCGCCCTGACCATCAGGATACGCGACCTCGGGCCGCAGACGGCGATCCTGGTACATCCCGCGAACGGCCTCTACGACCTTCGTGCCCTGCGCGAGCAGGCCCAGCTTTGGCCGGGCCTGGAAGGCATGGATCTCGCCCGCGAAGTCTCCTGCACCCAGAGCTACAGCTGGACCGATGGGATCTGGAACTGGACCGCGCCAGGCGAGACCGCTCACGCCCCGGCACCGCCCGTGCGCCCATCGCCTATGCGCCCATCGCCTATGCGCCATGTGGTCGCGGTCGATTACGGCGCCAAGCGCAACATCCTGCGCTGCCTGGTGAGCGTCGGATGCAAAGTCACGGTGGTTCCCGCTACCGCCACCGCCGAAGAGATCCTGGCCTACGCGCCCGATGGCGTGTTCCTGTCCAACGGACCGGGCGATCCGCAGGCGACAGCCTCCTACGCGGTTCCGGCGATCCGCGGCGTGCTCGACGCCGGCAAACCGGTGTTCGGCATCTGCCTGGGACATCAGCTGCTGGCCCTGGCACTCGGAGCCACAACCTACAAGCTCGACCGGGGCCATCGCGGCGCCAACCAGCCGGTACGCGACCTGGCGACCGGCCGCGTCGAGATCACCAGCCAGAACCACGGCTTCGCTGTCGACGACAAGAGCCTGCCGGCGGACGTGCGCATCACCCATGTCAGCCTGTTCGACGGCAGCAACGAGGGCATCGCCAGCGACCGGTTGCCGGCCTTCAGCGTGCAATATCATCCGGAAGCGAGTCCGGGTCCCTCCGACAGCTTCCACCTGTTCGAGCGCTTCGTCGCCCTGATGGACAGCCATCTCGAACGTCTTGAACCAACTGTTGGCCACGCCGGGGAGCGGATCTGAAATGCCGAAGCGGACCGACATCAGCTCCATCCTGATCATCGGCGCCGGTCCGATCGTCATCGGCCAGGCCTGCGAGTTCGACTATTCCGGCGCCCAGGCGTGCAAGGCGCTGCGTGCCGAGGGCTACCGGGTCATCCTGGTGAACTCCAATCCTGCCACCATCATGACCGATCCCGGTCTCGCGGACGCCACCTACATCGAGCCGATCACGCCGGAGTTCGTCGAGCGCATCATCCTGCGCGAGAAGCCGGACGCGATCCTGCCGACGATGGGCGGGCAGACCGCGCTGAACACCGCCATGGCGCTGGATGCCAGCGGCTTCCTGGCCGCGCACAACGTCGAGCTGATCGGCGCCAAGGCCGAGGTGATCGACCGCGCCGAGGACCGGCTCAAGTTCCGCGACGCGATGACCGCGATCGGCATCGAGAGCCCGCGCAGCGTGATCGCCCACAGCCTGGCCGAGGCCCGGGCGGCGCTGCTGGTCACCAAGCTGCCGTCGGTGATCCGCCCCTCCTTCACCCTCGGCGGCAGCGGGGGGGGGATCGCCTACAACCGGGAGGAGTTCGAGGAGATCGTCACCTCCGGCCTCGACGCCTCCCCCACCACCGAGGTGCTGATCGAGGAGAGCGTGCTCGGCTGGAAGGAGTACGAGATGGAGGTGGTCCGGGACAGCGCGGACAACTGCATCATCGTCTGCTCGATCGAGAACGTCGATCCGATGGGGGTGCATACCGGCGACAGCGTCACGGTGGCGCCGGCGCTGACCCTCACCGACAAGGAATACCAGCGCATGCGCGACGCCTCGATCGCGTGCCTGCGCGCGATCGGCGTCGATACCGGCGGCTCCAACGTGCAGTTCGGCATCAACCCCGCCGACGGGCGCATGGTGGTGATCGAGATGAACCCGCGGGTGTCGCGCTCCTCGGCGCTGGCCTCCAAGGCGACCGGCTTCCCGATCGCCAAGATCGCCGCCAAGCTCGCGGTCGGCTACACGCTCGACGAACTCGCCAACGACATCACCGCCAACGATATCAACGGCAGCACGCCGGCGGCCTTCGAGCCGACCATCGACTATGTCGTGGTGAAGATCCCCCGCTTCACCTTCGAGAAATTCCCCGGCACTCCGGCCCTGCTCTCGACCAGCATGAAGTCGGTCGGTGAGGCGATGGCGATCGGCCGCTCGTTCGCCGAAGCCTTGCAGAAGGGATTGCGCTCGATGGAGACCGGCCTGTCCGGGCTCGATCCGGTCGAAGCACCCGGCGACGGCGGTCATGACGCCTTCCGTGCGGCGCTTTCCGCGCCACGCCCCGACCGGCTGCTGATGGCGGCCCAGGCGTTGCGTGCCGGCGTGTCGGTCGAGGAGATCCACGAGGCCTGCCGTTTCGATCCGTGGTTCCTGCGCGAGCTGGAGCGAATCATTGCCGCCGAGCGCACGGTCGAACGCGAAGGACTGCCGCGAGAGGCGAACGCCATGCGCCGGCTGAAGGCGCTGGGCTTCTCCGACCAGCGGCTGGGCGTGCTTGGCGGCACCACGGCGGACGCGGTGCAGGCGTCGCGCGAGCGCCTCGGCGTGCGCGCGGTATACAAGCGCATCGACACCTGCGCCGCCGAGTTCGCCTCGATCACACCGTACATGTACTCCACCTACGAGGGCGGCTTCGGCACGCCCGCCTGCGAGAGCGACCCGACCGACCGCCAGAAAATAATCATCCTCGGCGGCGGCCCGAACCGGATCGGCCAGGGCATCGAGTTCGACTATTGCTGCGTCCACGCCGCCTATGCCCTGCGCGAGGCCGGCTTCGAGACCATCATGGTCAACTGCAACCCGGAGACCGTCAGCACAGACTACGACACCTCCGACCGGCTATATTTCGAACCGCTCACCGCGGAGGACGTGATCGCCCTGATACGGCGCGAGCAGGAGCGTGGCACCGTGCTCGGCTGCATCGTGCAGTATGGCGGCCAGACCCCGCTCAAGCTGTCCCAGGCGCTGTCCGCAGCCGGCATCCCGATCCTGGGCACGCCGGCGGACGCGATCGACCGCGCCGAGGACCGCGAGCGCTTCCAGGCGCTGCTGCGCAAGCTCGGCCTGCGCCAGCCGGAGAACGGCATCGCCCGGTCGGCGAGCGAGGCCGAGGCCATCGCCGAGCGCATCGGCTATCCGGTGGTGGTGCGGCCCTCCTACGTGCTCGGCGGCCGGGCGATGGAGATCGTGCACGACCGCACCGGCCTTGCCCGCTACATGCGCGTGGTGCTCCAGCTCGCCGGCATCGACATCTCGTCGGGTCCGGTGCTGATCGACCGCTATCTCAACGACGCCATCGAGACCGACGTCGACTGCATCTGCGACGGCCGCGAGGTCTATGTCGCCGGCGTCATGGAGCATATCGAGGAGGCCGGCATCCATTCCGGCGACAGCGCCTGCTCGCTGCCGCCCTATTCATTGTCCCCGGCCATCGTCGACGAACTCAAGGAACAGACCGCGGCGATGGCCCGCGAGCTCGGCATCGTCGGGCTGATGAACGTGCAATACGCGATCAAGGGCGACGACATCTACGTCCTGGAGGTCAATCCGCGCGCCTCGCGCACGGTGCCGTTCGTGGCCAAGGCGACCGGCGTCGCGGTGGCCAAGATCGGTGCCCGCGTCATGGCCGGCGCCCGCCTGTCCGAGTTCAGGCTCGACGACCGCGCCATCGCGCCGCACGTCGCGGTCAAGGAGGCGGTGTTCCCGTTCGCCCGCTTCAGCAACGTCGACACCATCCTCGGCCCGGAGATGCGCTCCACCGGCGAGGTGATGGGCCTGGACTCCAGCTTCGAGCGCGCCTTCGCCAAATCCCAGCTCGGCGCCGGGGTCAAGCTGCCGCAGTCCGGCACGGTGTTCCTCTCCGTCCGCGATGGCGACAAGCCGGTGCTCACCTCGCTGGCCCGCCGGCTGTCGGAGATGGGCTTCTCGATCCTGGCCACGCGCGGCACCGCGAACCGGCTGCGCGAAGCCGGGATCAAGGTGTCGATCGTCAACAAGGTGCTGGAAGGGCGGCCGCATTGCGTCGATGCGATACGCAACGGCGAGGTGCAGATGGTCATCAACACGGCCTCCGGCGCGCAGTCGGTGGCGGACAGTTTCGACATCCGCCGCTCCGCCCTCACCCATGGCGTGCCGCACTACACCACCACCGCCGGCGCCCGTGCCGCGGTGCATGCGATCGCGGTGCTCCGGGAGGGCCCGCTTGAAGTGGCACCACTTCAGTCCTATTTTCGTGGATCGTTCTGAGCAGACCCCCCGGTTCCGGACCCTGCAGCGGTCCGAGTCGCCGGGATTTTTCGTTCAACCCTCTACCATTCCTCAACCTCTCACCACTCCCCCAACCTCTCACCACTCCCCCAACCTCTCACCACTCCAAGGACTGGCCCTTTGCAGAAATTTCCGATGACCGGCCGTGGTCTGCAGCGGCTGGAAGATGAACTCCGCAAGCTCAGGAGCGAGGAACGCCCGTCCATCATCCGCGCCATCGCGGAAGCACGCAGCCATGGCGACCTCTCGGAGAACGCCGAATATCATGCCGCGCGCGACCGGCAGTCCTTCGTCGAGGGACGCATCCAGGAGCTCGAGGAGATCGTCTCGTCGGTCGAGGTGATCGACCCGTCGACGCTCTCGGGAGACCACGTCAAGTTCGGCGCGCAGGTCAGCCTGGTCGACGAGGAGACGGACAAGGAGGCGACCTACCAGATCGTCGGCGTCTACGAGGCGGACATCAAGTCGGGCCTGCTGTCGGTGTCCTCGCCACTGGCCAAGTCGCTGATCGGCAAGAAGAAGGGGGATACCGTCTCGGTGCCGGCCCCCAGCGGCGATCGCAGCTACGAGATCCTCGCCATCAGCTACGGCTAGCGGATCGTCCGCGTGATCGGCCCCGCTTGATCGACCTCGACGACGTCCGCGCCGCGGCGACACGGATCGCCGGCAGCGTCATCCGCACGCCCACGATCCACTCCGACGCGCTGTCACGCGCGACCGGGGCACGCGTCACGCTCAAGCTCGAGAATCTCCAGGCGATCGGCTCGTTCAAGGAACGGGGTGCGGCCAACAAGCTGGCCCTGCTCACTGCCGAGGAATGCCAGCGCGGCGTGATCGCCGTGTCGGCCGGCAACCATGCCCAGGGCGTCGCGCGCCACGCCAGCCTGCGCGGGATCGACGCCGTCATTGTCATGCCGCGCTTCACCCCGGCCGCCAAGGTCAGCCGCACCGCGGCCTGGGGCGCGCGGGTGGTGCTGCATGGCAACGATTTCAACGAGGCCTGCCTCCATGCCGACATCCTGTGCGAGACCGAAGCCCGCGTGTTCGTCCATCCCTACGACGATCCGGCGGTCATGGCCGGACAGGGCACCTGCGGCCTCGAACTATTGGAGGATGCCGGTCCGCTCGACGTGATGGTGGTGCCGATCGGCGGCGGCGGGCTGATCGCCGGCTGTGCCGCAGCGGCATCGGGGATGCGTCCGGACATGGAAGTGATCGGCGTGCAGGTCGAGAGCTATGCCTCGCTCGGCGGCCATCCCGGCGGCGAGACCAACCCGCCAGGTGGCTCGACCATCGCCGAGGGCATCGCCGTGAACCGGGTCGGGCGGCATCCCATGGCGCTGATCCAGGCGCATGTGAGCCGTGTGCTGGTGGTGCCGGAGCGCGCCATCGAGGACGCCATCACCCTGCTCGCGGAGTCCGCCAAGCTGGTCGCGGAGGGTGCCGGCGCCGCTGCCCTGGCTGCCCTGCTCACCTACCCGGAGTTGTTCCGCGGCAGGAGCGTCGCGTTGCCGATCTGCGGCGGCAACATCGACAGCCGCATCCTCGCCAACACCCTGCTGCGCTCGCTGCTGCGCGACGGCCGCCTGCTGCGGCTGCGGCTGGAAATCCCGGACCGCCCGGGCGTCCTGGCAGACATCGCCCGGCGCATCGGCGAGATCGGCGGCAACATAATTGAGGTCTCGCACCAGCGGCTGTTCGCGGCGCCCAGCGTGCAATCGGCCGAACTGGAGGTGATGGTCGAGGCGCGCGACCCGCTCCATGCCGAACAGATCGCGGCGGCTCTGAGCGAGATCTACACCGTCAGGCGGGTATGACACCCGCCGCCGTCCGTCCGGCTTACCCTGATATGCGCTGGTCGTAGCTTCGCCGGGCACTCTCGATGCGTTCGATTTGGCCAAGCGCCCCGGTGGCAAGCGCGCGAACAGGTCCGAGTACTTCGCGGCCCATGTCGGCCAGGGTGTAGTCGACGCGGGCATCGAACGGCGAGCTGACGCTGACCACGATCCTGCCAGGGACGACACAAGGCGCGGCGCTCGGACCCCAGGTATCAGGGTCGTTGGAGGTACCCCTGCGCATGCTTGGCGGCCGCCTGCTCCTGCTGCCGCGCATAAGCTTCGCCGGGTATCCGAACTGGACGAGCGGCGGTTCTTCTCGTCCGCCAAGGCGGAGACCATTCTAGGCCGCCCCCTCCGCTTCACGGACGAGGCAGTGATTGCCGCCGCCGAGAGCCTGATCGCCTACGGCTCAGTATGAAGAGGCGGTCGCTTGCCGTACAACCAGGTTACGGTTGCAGATTGACGTTCTCGTCCTCGACGGCGAAGCCGACCTTCATCGTTACCTGGTAGTGGCTGACCTGGTTGTTCTCGATATGGCCGCGCGTCTCCACGACCTGGAACCAGCGCATGTGCCGCACCGTGTTCGAAGCCTTGCTGATGGCGCTCTTGATGGCGTCCTCGATGCTGGTCTCCGAGGAGCCGACCAGCTCCATGATGCGATAGACGTGATCCGCCATGATATTCTCCTAGATCCTATGAATGCGGCGTTCTCAACGATGCCGTGAGATCCCGGTTGCGTGCTACTTGGTGCCGAACAGCCGGTCGCCGGCGTCGCCGAGGCCCGGCCGGATATAGCCGTTGCCGTCCAGCTCGCGGTCGATCGCCGCCGTAATGAGCTTCACGTCCGGATGTGCCGCGGAAAAGCGCGCCAGCCCCTCGGGTGCTGCCAGCAGGCAGACGAAGCTGATCTGCTGCGCGCCCGCCGCCTTCAGACGCGACACCGCGGCGATGGCGCTGTGTCCCGTCGCCAGCATCGGGTCGACGACGATGCACACCCTTGCTGCGATGTCGTCCGGCAGCTTGAGGTAATACTCGACCGGCTCCAGCGTCGCATGGTCGCGATACAGCCCGACATGCCCGACCCGCGCCGCCGGCACCAGGTCGAGCATCCCGTCCAGGATGCCGTTGCCGGCACGCAACACCGAGACGAAGCAGAGCTTCTTGCCGGACAGCATCCGTCCGGTGGTGCGCTCCAACGGCGTCTCGATCTCGACCTCCTCGAGCGGCAGGTCGCGCGTCGCCTCGTAGGCCATCAACAGGCTGATCTCGCGCGTCAGCCTGCGGAACCCGGCGGTCGAGGTGGTGGCCTGGCGCAGACGCGTCAGCTTGTGCTGCACCAGGGGATGATCGAGGACGACTATGTTGGCGGGAGACGGTACGTTGGCGAAGGCTGGGGTCATCCGGCCAAGTTATGACCCGGCGGGGACGAAATCCAGGGCCACGCCGTTCATGCAGTAGCGCTCGCCGGTCGGCTTCGGCCCGTCCGGAAACAGATGGCCGAGGTGGCCCTTGCAGTTCGCGCAATGCACCTCGGTCCGGCGCATGAACAGGCTGTTGTCTTCCTGCGTCTCGACGCCGCCCTCGATTGGGGCAAAGAACGAGGGCCAGCCGCTGCCGCTCTCGTATTTGGTATCGGCGCGGAACAACGCGTTGCCGCAGGCGGCGCAATGGAACAGGCCGTCGCGCTTCTCGTAGTTCAGCGGGCTGGCGCCGGGACGCTCGGTGCCGTGCTCGCGCAGCACGCGATACTGCTCGGGGGAAAGCTTGTCGCGCCACACGTCGCCGGTGGTGGCGTCCTTGGTGGAATTGCTGCTCATGCGGTGGCTCCTCTCGCAGATCCGGCTTCTGAAATGGGATCGGAACACGAGAAACCTAGCGCCGCGCGCCGCCTTAGAGACAAATCAACCGACAGGAGGCAGCCCATGTCCGACACCACCACGACACCCAAGGACGACGAGCAGATCGACGACACCCTCGATGACACGTTTCCGGCCAGCGACCCGCCGTCGACCGGCGGCAGCACCGGCCCGAACGATCCGATAGCACCGCCCGCCCCAGCTTCTCCTTACTAAGCAGGGGCCTCTCCTTACTGAGCGGCTAGAATGGTGGCATGTTTGCCTGGCGGATCAGCCAGGGAGCATGCCCCCGATGCCTTCACTACCAATGCTTCCACCCGGGGCGACCAGGCACACACGACGCCCGGTCATGCTCGTCATACTGGACGGCTTCGGCTGGAGCGAAACGAGCGCTGACAACGCAGTGAAACAGGCCGACACGCCGGTGTTCGACCGGTTATGGGCCGCGGGACAGACCGCCTTCCTGCGCACCTGCGGCCGCGACGTCGGGTTGCCCGACGGCCAGATGGGCAACTCCGAGGTCGGGCATATGAATATCGGCGCCGGCCGCGTGGTCATGCAGGAACTGCCGCGCATCTATACCGCCATCGAGACCGGCAGCATCGCCGAGACCCCGGCCGTCAAGACCCTTGTCGCCGCGTTGCGCAAGTCGGGCGGCGTCTGCCACCTGATGGGCCTGGTCTCGCCGGGCGGCGTCCACGCCCACCAGGATCATGCCGTCGCGATCGCGGCGTTGCTGACCCGGGCCGGGATCCCGGTTGCCTTCCACGCCTTTACCGACGGCCGCGACACGCCGCCGCAATCCGGACGCGAGGATCTCGCGCGCCTGCGCGCGGAATTGCCGCCGTCGGTGCCGATCGTCACGGTCTGCGGCCGCTATTTCGCGATGGACCGCGACAAGCGCTGGGACCGCGTCCAGAAGGCCTACGACGTCATCGTCAGCGGCGACGGACCCCGCGCCCATGACCTGGACTCCGTGCTGGCCACCTCATACCTCGCCGGCATCACCGACGAGTTCGTGCCGCCAACGGTGATCGGCGAATATGCCGGCATGAAGGATGGCGATGGCCTGCTGTCGTTCAACTTCCGCGCCGACCGCATACGCCAGCTCTACGACGCCCTGCTCGATCCGGACTTCGAGGGTTTCCCGCGTGCCCATGTGATCCGGTTCGCCTGCGCCGTCGGCATGACCCGCTACAGCGACCATCTCGCCGGACGCATCGAGGTGATCTTCCCGCCGCAGAGCCTGGAGGACCTGCTCGGCGATGTCGTGTCGGCCGCCGGCCGCCGCCAGCTGCGCATGGCCGAGACCGAGAAATACCCGCACGTCACCTATTTCATGAACGGCGGCCGGGAAGCCGCGCTGCCCGGCGAGGACCGCATCATGGTGCCCTCGCCGAAGGTCGCCACCTACGACCTGCAACCCGAGATGTCCGCGCCGGAACTCACCGACCGCGCGGTCAAGGCGATCGGGTCCGGCCAGTACGACCTGATCGTGCTGAATTTTGCCAACCCCGACATGGTCGGCCATACCGGCAACCTTGCCGCCGCCATCCGTGCGGTCGAGACCGTCGATACCGCCCTCGGCCGTATCGCCGCAGCGCTCGACGAAGCCGGTGGCGTCTTGCTGGCGACCGCCGACCATGGCAACTGCGAGACCATGCGCGATCCCGAGACCGGAGCGCCCCACACCGCCCACACCCTCAACGTGGTGCCGTTGCTGCTGTCCGGCGTGCCGGGTGCCACGCTATCCGACGGCAGGCTGGCCGATCTGTCCCCTACCCTGCTGGCGCTGATGGGGCTGGAGCAGCCGTTTCTGATGACCGGGCACTCCCTGCTGGGCTGAGGCAAGATTTCTCGGAGGCGAGCCGCGGGTGAGGTCCCACTCCAGGCATGGGGGAACCCTGTGCCTGCTCGTTCTCCTTTGCAGCACCGCCGCCGCTCCAAGCCATCGTCACCATGCCGTCCCCACCGCTCAAGCCAGGGCAGCCCTGCTGTCGGCACAGGCAAAGACAGTCCGCGACCAAGCCGCCCAGCGTCTGGCGGCGCTGCAGGCCAGCCAGGACCGTGCCCAGGCGATCGCGCTTTCTGCACAGGCACGCAACGCAGCCGCCCGTCTGCGTGAGACCGAGACGCGCGCCGCCGACACCATGTCCCGGATCGAGGCCTTGAATGCTCGCCGGACGGCGCTGCAGGCGGAACTGGCCCATGAGGCCGCCATGCTGGCGCCGATGCTGCCGTTGATCGAGCGCCTGTCGCTCTATCCTTCGGAGACGCTGCTGGCTGCCTCGGCCCAACCTGCCAATGCGCCGCCTGCCGATGCACTGAGCGGCCTGATGCTGCTGCATGGACTAGGGTCGCAGCTCGAACTTCGAGCCGAGGCGATCCGCGCCCGGCAGTTCGACCTGGCGCAACTGACCGCCTCGCTGGAGACGCAGAACCAGGGGCTGGCCGTCCTCAGGCAGGAGCAGGCCGAGCGCGGCCAGGCGGTCGCCGCGCAGGCCGAGCAGGCAGCCACGGTCCAGCGCGTCTCTCAGGATGCCGCCGACGCAGCCGCGCGCCAGGCTGCCGCCTCGGCTTCCCGTGCCGTCACCTTGCAGGATGCGGTCGGGCGCATCGAGGCGGCGCAGCATAGTGCGGAAGCCCGGTTCCAGCGTGAGGCGGCGGTGGCGGATCATGCCCGCAAGCCCGATGTCGCCCGGACCGCTCGCAAGGATGCCGCCGCCGTCTCCGCGGATGCGGGACCCGGACTGGTGCCGGGAGCGGCCGGGGGTGCGCCGGTGGCGGGCAGGCAGGTGCAGGGATGGGGTGCCGCCACCGACGCCGGACCGGCCACCGGCATCACCTATGCGTCGCCGGCAATGGCCCTGGTGACCGCCCCGTGCAACGGACGGATCGATTTCGCCGGGCCGTTCCGGTCCTATGGCCAGATGTTGATCCTGGATTGCGGACATGGCTATCGGTTCGTGCTGGCGGGACTGGATCGGCTCGATGTAGCAATAGGCCAGAAACTGGCGAAGGGTGTCGCGATCGGCCGTATGCCGGACTGGCTGGCCAGCAGCGCAGGCCGTCCATCGCTCTATGTCCAGTTGCGTCACGGCAGCCAGGCAATCGATCCGGGCAACTTCCTGCGCAACCCGTCCTGAATGTAATTTTCGCGTTAGAGGGTTGGTAAGAACTCCCCTGCTACACCATGATGACGATCAGGCTGCGGACGCGCGGCCATCGGGAGATGACAAGGCATGAAATTGCGCACTGGCCTGCTGCTCGGCACCGCTTTCCTCGCGGGTATCGCGGCGGGTCCTGACCTGGAGCGGCTGGTGTCGCATCACGGATTGAACTTCGTCATGCCGGCCCTGGCCGACGAGGCCCATACCGCCTACCCCGCCGAGACCTACCGGCTGCTCGACCTGTTCGGCGACGTGTTCACCCGTGTCCGCGCCGACTATGTCGAGCCGGTCACCGACCGCACGCTGATCACCAACGCCCTGGACGGCATGCTCTCCGGCCTCGATCCGCACAGCGCCTACATGACCGCCAAGCAGTATGCGGACATGATGGTGCAGACCAAGGGCGAGTTCGGCGGCCTGGGCCTGGAAGTCACCGGCGATGACGGGCTGATCAAGGTGGTCACGCCGATGGACGGCACGCCGGCGGCCAAGGTCGGAATAAAGCCGGGCGACCTGATCCTGTCGATCAACGGCAAGAGCACGGACGGGCTGGCCCTCAACGATGCCGTCGAGCGGATGCGTGGCGGGCCGGGCAGCAGCATCACGCTGGGTATCAAGCGCCCGGCCGTGGAAAAGCCGTTCGACGTGACCATGACCCGGGAGATCATCCATATCGAGGTCGTCAAGTCCGCCCTCTACGGCAAGATCGGCTATATCCGCGTGGCGCAGTTCAACGAGGAGACCGACAACGCGCTGCACGCCGCCTACAACAAGCTCAGCGCCAAGGCTGGCGGCAGGCTGTCCGGACTGATCCTGGACCTGCGCAACAACCCCGGCGGCCTGCTCGACCAGGCGGTCTATGTCTGCGACGACTTCATCACCTCGGGCGAGGTCGTGTCCACGCGCGCCCGGCATCCCGACGAGAGCCAGCGCACCGACGCCCACGGCACCGACATCACCGACGGCGCGCCGCTGCTGGTGCTGATCAACCAGGGCTCCGCGTCGGCCAGCGAGATCGTCGCCGGCGCGCTGCAGGATCACCAGCGCTCGATCACCCTGGGCGAGCGCTCGTTCGGCAAGGGCTCGGTGCAGACCGTGATCCCGATGCCGGGCACCGACAACGGCGCGATCCGGCTGACCACCGCGCGTTACTACACACCGTCCGGACGATCGATCCAAGGCCTCGGCATCACGCCGGACATCGCCGTGCAGGAGGACCGCGACGATTTCTCGCGCTTCCTGCCACGCGAGGCCGACCTCGACCACATCATCAAGAACCAGGGCGGCTCGTCGGGCAAGGCGCCCCCGCGCACCGACCTGCCGCCGATCGCGAAGTCCATCCCGGACAAGCCGCCCGTCAACTGGCCGAAGTTCGACTTGACCAAGCCCACCACCGACTTCCAGTTGCAGCAGGGGCTCAAAGTGCTCCAAGCAATGGTCAACGACCGCCAACACGCCGGCACCCCTTAAACCCATCCGATAATCCGTTTTGGCGGCCATCCAACGCGGCTCTCTGCGCTTCCGGTGCTCACGGACCATCAAGGTCCGCTCCGCTCCGGTTCTCGATAGCCACGCCGGATGACTCGCCATAACGAATTCTCGGACGGGTTTCCCGTAACTGCGGTTATAGTTGTTACGATTAGATAAGTATGAGGCGGGACCGTCATGCGCCTTGTCTCGCTTCCTGGTTCTCGGGCCGGCGTCGCGTTGCTCGCCTTCTGGGCATTGTTGCTGCTGTCTGGATTGATCCTGGCGGGGACCCTGCAATGGCTGGGGCCGCCGCATCGGTCAACTGGCGTGGTCCAACCTCGGAAGGTGATTGCGAAGGCGGTTGCGTCAAAGGTGCCCGTCGTTGCCAAGCCGGTTCCGGCCGTAGTTCAACGGCACGACATCGCTGGGCCGGATAGCGCCCTGCTCGAACCCGCGTCTTCGAATGATCTGGGGCATGATCCTGGGGCGATGCTGCCGCGGATCTCGCAGGATGGCCGGGAGGCTCGCCTCGTCTATGCGGCGCCGGCACCCGTTCTGCCTTCGGGCACGAAACGCATTGCCATCCTGCTGGATGGCGTGGGGCTCTCGGCGGCGGACAGCCTCGACGCGATCGGCCAGCTCCCATCCGCCGTCAGCCTGGCCGTGTCGCCTTATGCCATCGAGCCTGGCGTGGTGCTGGACGCCGCACGGGCGGCGGGGCACGAGATGCTGCTCTCCCTGCCGATGGAGCCGGCCAATGCCCCGGTCGACGACGAGGGCGGCAAGGCGATGACCGAGCAGGTCGATCCCGACGAGAACATGCAGCGGCTGGACTGGTCGCTGTCGCGCATCCAGGGCTATGCCGGGATCACCAACGCCGCCAGCGGGCTGGACGGCGAGCGTTTTGCTGCTTCGCCGCAGTTCACCATCGTGGCTCGAATGCTGGCCAGGCGTGGGCTGTTCTATCTCGACGCCACCCCGGATACGGTGATGCCCGATGCGCTCCCGGGCGTCGTCGCCGATCTTCGGCTGGACGATCCACCGGATGCGGCGGCCATCGGCAGGCAACTTGCGCGCCTCGAACAGATTGCCGTTACCAAAGGGAGCGCCATCGGCATCGCCGGACCGCTCTATCCGGTCACCATCCGCCGCCTCGCCGACTGGGCACGCACCTTGCCGACCCGTGGACTGGTACTGGTGCCGGTGAGCAGTCTTGTTCATGCTCGAACAACTTCGAGGAGCGCACCATGACCGAGGACTTCGCCAGCCTGCCATACCGTCCCAACGTCGGCGCGGCCTTGTTCAACCGGGACGGGCTGGTGCTGGTGGCGAGACGTGCCGATCTGCCGAATGCGGAGGGCCGCGCCGGCGTGTGGCAACTGCCGCAGGGAGGCATCGACGCCGACGAGGATCCGCGGGTGGCCGTGCTGCGCGAGCTGCGCGAGGAGGTCGGCACCGACAAGGCGGAGATCATCGGCGAGCATCCGGAGTGGCTATCCTATGACCTGCCGCCGGAGTTGCTCGGGCGGGCGCTTGGCGGCCGGTTCCGTGGCCAGAGGCAGCGCTGGTTCGCCCTGCGTTTCACCGGGGTGGATGGCGACATCAGGCTGGACCTCGATCCCCATCCGGAGTTCGACGCCTGGAAATGGTTGGAGTTGGCCGCGTTGCCGCAACAGGAAGTCGGCTTCAAGCAGGCGATCTATTCGATCCTGGCGATCTCCTTCGCGCCTTTCGCC
>CAXSEE010000059.1:17798-20737 GCA_964235615.1 uncultured Acetobacteraceae bacterium
CGGCTTCAAGCAGGCGATCTATTCGATCCTGGCGATCTCCTTCGCGCCTTTCGCCTCCACGCCTTGAGGAACACGGTCCAGGGACAAGCCCTGGCGGTACCGGCGGTATTGGGCGGCATCGTCTCCTACCAACTGGGCGCCTCGATCGCGAAGTCACTGTTCCCGGTCTTCGGTGCCATCGGAACCGTCGGCCTGCGCATCCTGCTGTCGACCATCCTGCTGTGGATCGTGTGGCGGCCCTGGCGGCAGTGGCCAAGCCGCGCGGCCCTGCAGGCGATCGTGCCCTATGGCCTGGCGCTGGGGATCATGAACCTGCTGTTCTACCTGGCCCTGGCCCGGATCACGCTCGGGGCTGCGGTGGCCATCGAGTTTACCGGGCCGCTGGCGCTCGCCTTCATGGGCTCCCGGCGTCTGCTCGACCTGCTGTGGGCAGCCTTGGTGGTTGCGGGCCTGGCGCTGCTGCTCGATCCCGCGACCGCCCTGCATCGCGTCGATCCGGCCGGCGTCCTGCTGGCTCTCGGCGCGGGAGTATGCTGGGCAATGTATATCGTGTTCGGCAGGCGCGTGGGCCAGCTCGGTGCCGGCGGCCATGCCACGGCGCTGGGGATGGCGGTCGCGACCGTCGCGGTGGTGCCGGTCTGCGCCCCGGCGATGCTGCCGGCAGCCCATGATGCACACCGGCTGTTCGAGGCGCTGCTGGTGTCCATCCTGTCCAGCGCGTTGCCCTACTCGCTGGAAATGACGGCGATGCGGCGGCTGAGCCTGCGCACCTTCGGCATCCTGATGAGCCTGGACCCGGTGGCCGCGGCCTTGGCCGGGCTGTTGCTGCTGGGCCAATATCTCCCGCTGATGTCCTGGGCGGCCATCCTGTGCATCGTGCTCGCCTCCATCGGCAGCGTCGTGACCGGGGAAGCGGGCGTCCGCCTCTGATGCTTCTCTATTCGGCAGCCAGGCCGAGCGCCTGCCGGTCGAACAGCCGTCGATACAGGCCATCCGAGTGGTTCAGCAGGGCGGCATGGCTGCCGTCCTCGACCAGCCGGCCATGGGCGAACACCAGGATGCGGTCGAGGCTGACCACGGTGGACAGGCGATGGGCGATCACGATCACGGTGCGGCCCAGCATGAGCCGCTGCATCGCCTCCTGCACCAGCGCCTCGGACTCGGAGTCCAGGCTCGATGTCGCCTCGTCCAGGATCAGCACGCGGCTGTCGGCGAGGAAGGCCCTGGCGATCGCCACACGCTGACGCTCGCCGCCGGAGAGCTTGATCCCGCGCTCGCCGACCAGGGTCGAGTAGCCCTGCGGCAGGCGGCTGATGAAGCCGTCCGCATTGGCGAGCGTGGCAGCATGGCGGATCTCCGCCTCGCTCGCATCGGGACGGGAATAGGCGATGTTCTCGGCCAGCGAGCGATGGAACAGCACAGGCTCCTGCGGCACGATCGCGATCTGCGACCGCAGGCTCTCCTGCCGCACCGTGGCGATATCCTGGCCGTCGATCAGGATGCGGCCCCGTTGCACGTCGTATAGCCGCTGCAGCAGCTTGGTCAGCGTGGTCTTGCCGGAGCCGGACGGCCCGACCAGCGCGATGCGGCTGCCCGCCGGGATGTCGATCGAAAGATCCTCGAACAAAGGCGTGGCGTGCGCGCCGTAGCGGAAGGTCACGTTCTGGAAGCGCACCGCACCCCTGGTGATGTCGATGGCGGTCGCACCGGGTGGATCGGCGACGCCGGCCGGCTCGCCGAACAGCAGCACCAGCTCCTCCATCTCGTTGACCGAGCGCTGCAACTGGCTGACCTGCTGGCCGATGTCGCGCAGGTAGCCCTGCACCAGGAACACCAGGGTCAGCACGTAGGCGATGTCGCCCGCATCAGCCTGGCCCATTTGCCAGAGCAGCAGCGCCGCTCCGACCACGACGATGCGCAACACCAGCAGGCAAAGCGCCTGGATGTTGCCGCTGTTGGTGCCGCGTATCCAGGTGGTGGCGGTGCGGCCGTTCCAGCGCTTCAGCACGCGGGCGAGGCGCCTGTCCTCGCGGGCTTCGGCGGCGAATGCCTTGACCACCGGATTGCAACTGACCGCGTCCGCCAGCGCCGCCCCCATGCGTGTGTCCCAGCGGTTCGACTGCCTTGCCGAGGGCGCCACGTAGCGCAAGGTCAGCAGGCAGGAGATCACGACGAAGATCACCCCGCAGACACCGAGCAGCAGGCCCATCAGCGGCCAGCGCAGGGCCAGCACCAGCGTCGTGCCGACCAGCACCACGAGCTCGGGCAACAGCAGCAGCAGCAGCGTGTCGTCGAGCGTGTCGATCGCCCACATGCCGCGGGTGATGCGCCGCACGGTCGAGCCGGCGAAGCTGTTGGCATGCCATTCGGCCGAGAAGCGCTGGACCCGCCAGAACGCCTCCGAGGCCACGTCGCTCATGATGCGCAGGGTCAGGCGGGTGATGCCGATATAGCCGGCGCGACGGCCGAGCACCGCCAGTATCCCGAGCAGGGTCAGGCCGCCGAGCAGGATGGCCGCCTGCGCCAGGGCTTCGTGATGCGCCAGGGCTTCGTGACGCGATGGGACCTCGTGATGGGTCACCACATCGACCAGGCGGCCGGCCAGGACCGGCGTCACCACGTCGGTCGCGGTGGCGAGCGTCATCCCGAGGGCAACAACCAGGAGCGGCCGCGGATGGCGGCGCCATTGCCGGAACAGGAAGCGGAGCACGCCGACAAAGCTGCTGTCGCGGCTCCCGGCCCCCGGATCGGCTGGTTGGGGGGTAGTGAGGGTCAAGCTCGATCATCCTGGCCGGCCGCCGGGCGGCGGGCCCTGTTCTGCAGGTGCCTGCTGGAGTTATCCGCTGGAGGCGGAAGGCTCCTCTACAGCAACCGGCCGCCGCAAGCCATTCGGATGAAGTCGTGGACCTGTCATACCAACCGGCGGTGAGATTGACCGT
>CAXSEE010000060.1:0-19356 GCA_964235615.1 uncultured Acetobacteraceae bacterium
TCAGCGGCAGCAGCAGCCACTCGGACCAGCTCCGGGTGATCTGGTGGGGGAAACCGCTGGCCAGTCCAAGCTCCGGCTGTGCCTGCATCACGCCCGCCATGCGCGACAGCGCGTCCGGCGCCAGCGTCACGTCCGCATCGACGAACACCATCAGGCCGTGCCTCGCACTGGCCGCCAGCGTGGCACAGGCATATTGCTTGCCGGACCAGCCCGGAGGCAGGCCCAGGCCGCGCAGCACGCGCAGGCGCGGGTCGGTCACGGCGGCGAGGATCTCGGCGGTCGCATCGGTCGAGTTGTCGTCGAGCACCAGCAGTTCGATGTCGCAACCTTCGCTGGCCAGGACGGCAGCGACCGCACGACCGATATGATCGGCCTCGTTGCGTGCCGGGATCAGCACCGAGATGGCGTGCCGCGCCGACGCCAGCGGCGGTGTTCGCAGCAGCCCCAGGTTGGTCAGCGCGATCACCATCGGCAACAGCGAAAGCGCCAGCGACAGCCAGCAGAGCGCCGCCACGACGCTCATGCCTCTTCCTCATGGGCCGGCGAGAAGCTGCTGCCGGAGAGCATCGCGCGGACGCCCCGATAAAGGTCGTAGGGAAGCGAAGTGCCGCTGCCGCCGCGCAGCACGGGACGGAAGCGTGACTTGTCGCGGCTGGCGGAGTCTTTCGCCAGCACATCCATCTCGGCCGCCAGGGCATCCTGCAGCCGGCTGTTCCACTCCGGCGTGCGCCGCTTCGGATCGGCCGCGATCGGCGTGCCGAAACGAAGCAGCAGCTCCGGCTTGCTCTCGTTCCAGAACACATACTCGATGGCCAGCGGCAGCAGCAGCGCGTCCTCTACACCTCGTGCGAGGTGGGCAATGCCCGGGCGCAGCGCCACCGGGCGTCGCCTCGGGTCGGTGAAATCACCCTCCGCGGTGATCCAGAGCATGGCGCGGCCGCGCGGGCCGCTGCTATGGCCCAGCACATGGCGTGCGACTTCGAGAAAGCGGCGCGCGCCGGCTGTGCTGCCCTTGTCGATGCCGAACACGCCCAGCTTGCGGAAGAAACCGTAGCGGGCGAGCGAGGGCGCGTCCATCGGACCGAAGCCGGGTCGGCCGCGGAACAGGGTGTCGGCCAGCACCATATAAAGAGCCGGGTCCCACCAGGACGGGTGGTTGCCGAACACGATCACCGGCCGGTCCGGCGGCAGCTCCGGCAGCACGCCCGACATCCGGATGGCGTGGAACGAGCGTCTGAAGCGCAAGCCCAGATAGAAGGCGAACAGCCGGAACAGCCTCTCCGATCGGGCAAGCGCCGGATCGGGGTGCGCCGCCATTTGATCAAGCGCCCTGGCTGGCCATCGCTGCCCGGCTCGCGGAGTTGGACTTCATGTCCTGGTCGAGACTATCGGCTGCGATCCAGCCGGACATCATCACCATCGGCATGCCGGGACCTGGATGGGCGGCGCCGCCAGCCAGGTAAAGCCCCTCGACCTCGCGCGACCGGTTGCCCGGCTTGAAGGCGCCGACGAAACGCCCATGGCTGGCGAGACCGTAGATCGCGCCGTCGAGCACGCGATACCGCTCATGTATGTCCGCGGGCGTGAGCACGCGCTCGGTGACGATGCGGCTTTCCAGGTCGGTCAGGCCAGCCGTTCGGGCGAGCTTGTCGAAGATCACGCGGCGGTAGGCCGGCAGCATCGCGTTCCAGTCGTGATGCGGCCGCAGGTAGGGCGCATGCACCAGGATATACAGCGCCTCTCCGCCCGGGGGCGCCACGCCGGGCTCGGTGCAGCCGGGAGCGGCGATGTAGCAGGTCGGATCGGGCGCCGGCTCGCCCTTGTGATAGATGAAGTCAAATTCTTCGCGGGCGTCGCGGGAGAAGACGAAATCATGATGCGCCAGATGCGGGTAGGCGCGGTCGAGTCCCAAATAGAACACCACCCCCGAACAGGCCGGCTCGCGCTTGCGCTTGGTGAAGCGCCGGCCGGTCTCGCCGCCGATCAGCTCGCGATAGGTGCGCACGCTGTCCATGTTCGATATGACGGCGGACATGGCGATCCGCTCGCCGGCTTCGGTCACGACGCCGCAGGCACGTCCACCGTCGCGTTCAATGCTGGCAATGCCGGTATCGGTGCGGATCTCGACGCCGAGCCGTTCGGCCAGGGCCGTCAATGCTTCCGGCACCGCGCGCGTCCCACCCATCGGGTACCAGACACCCTCCTGGGTCTGCATGTGCGCGATCGAGCAGAGCACCGCCGGCGCCAGGTACGGCGACGAACCCACATATTGCACGAAATGATCGAGCATCTGCGCGACCCGCTTGTCCGGCACACGCTTGCGTATCTCGCGCGCGACGGTGGAGCCCATGCGCAGGCTCATCACATCCTTCAGCGTGGCGATGTCGAGGTTCTTCTTGAAGTCGAGCGTGTCGCCGATGTCCTCGACCGAGCGCCAGAAGAAGAACTTCCTGCTGACCTCGTGCAGTTTCTCGCTGACGCGCAGGAAGTCGCTGTAGCCGGCCTCCGACTGCGGCGAGAACTTGCGCAGCCGCTGCGCCATCGCGACCTCGTCCTGGTCGAGGTCGAGCACCGAGCCGTCCTCGAAGAAGCAGCGCCATTGCGGGTCGATGCGCTTCAAGTCCAGATGGTCGCTCATCCGCTCGCCCGCCTCGGCGAAGATGCGCTCCAGCACCGACGGCACGGTCAGGATGGTCGGTCCCATGTCGAAACGGAAGCCGGCGTCGTTATGCTGCGCTGCCTTGCCGCCGAGCCATGGGTTCTTCTCGAACAGTATGACGCGACGCCCGCGCGCGGCCAGCGTGCAGGCGGCGGCCAAGCCACCCAGGCCGCTGCCGATGACCCCAACGGGCAGAGTGGAGACGGGCGCGATCATGTTCAAATCGGTGATCTTTCCGCAAAGGCCGCAATCGGCTGCTCTATGGATTGCCCTGCAGGAGGCTGGTCGGACCAGACCATGTCGGTGCGGACGCTTTTCAATCCGAGGTCCTGCGCCAGCAGGCGCGAGCTGATGCGCGCGCCCTCGAAGATCACCGGAAGGCCGCTGCCGGGGTGCGTGCCGCCACCGACGATATAGACCCCTTCGAGATCCTCGAAGCGGTTATGCGGACGGAAATTCAACATCTGCGTCAGCGAATGCGACAGGTTGAAAACGGCACCTTGATGGATATCCAGCTCGCTGGCCCAGTCGTCCGGGGTCACGATCTTCTCGAACACGATGCGCTGCTCGATGTCCGGCAGCCCGGCTTGCGCCAGGCGCTGCAACGCCACCGCCCGGTAGCGTGCCCGCTCGGCGGCATTCCATTCCACGCCACCCTCGCGGCCATGTCCGACCGGCACCAGCACGTAGAGCGTCGAGTAGCCCGGCGGCGCCAGTGCGGGATCGGTGACGCAGGCGTTCTGCATATAGAACGAGGGCGCCTTCGGAGGTGCGCGGCCGTCATTGATCTCGCGGAAGTTCTCGCGGAAATCCTTGGACAGGAAGATGGTGTGGTGCGCCGTGTCGGGAAGCTCGCCCTTGATGCCGAGATAGAGCATGAAGGTGGAGCAGGACAGTTTCTTCTTGGCGATCTTGCGGTCGGTCCAGCGTTGCCGCAGCCGGTCCGGCACCATGGTCTTCATGCTGTTCAGGAAGTCGGCGTTCAACACCACGGCATCGGCCTGCTGCACGCCGGCGTCGGTGCGCAGCCCGGTCACGCGCCGCCCCTCGAACAGCAGCTCGCGCACCGGCTCGCCCATCCTGAAGCGCACGCCCATGCGGCGCGCGGCGTCGGCCATCGCGTTCATCACGGCACCGGTGCCGCCACGGGGATGGAAGATGCCGAACTCGTATTCCATGAACGCGAGGATCGTGAACAGGCTCGGGCACTTGTACGGCGACATGCCCAGATACTTGCTCTGGAACGAGAAGCCGAGGCGTATGCGCGGGTCCGAGAAGAAGCGCTTGAGGTCTTTCTCTACCGAACGGCCCGGTCGCAGCAGTGGCAGCGCGCGGATCATGTCCGGCGTCAGCAGGTCGCGCCAGCTGCCGAAAGGCTTCTCCAGCACCGGACGGAAGGCCGCCAGCTTGGCCCGGTTGTCGGCCATGAAGGCCGGGATGGCGGCGGCGTCGGCGGGAGAGATCAACGCCACCGAACGTTGCAGCGCCTCGATGTCGCTGCTTGCGGTCAGATGCTCGCCGCCCTCGAACATCAGCTTGTAATGCGTCTGCAGCCGGATCAGCTCGACGCTGTCCTCGAGGCTGCGGCCGCATTCGGCGAAGATGTCCGACAGGATCCGCGGGTAGAGGAAGAAGGTGGGACCGATGTCGAAGTGGAACTTGCCCTGCGGGCTGGCTCCGGTCCGGCTGCCGGAACGGCCGCCGACCTGGTCATGGCGTTCATGCACGGTGACATCCGCACCGGCATTGGCGAGGAGCATGGCGCTGGCAAGACCGCCAGGACCTGCGCCGATAATCGATACCGCCCGACTCACGGCTGGGCTATTCGGCTCATGATGGGGTATTCTTGTCCGACTACCATTGCAGTATGATCTACATGCTTTCCCGTGTGCCGGAAGATGCTATGTTTTTCGGGAAGCAAGAAACTTTGCCTGAAAATCAACCGGGGCCTCCCTTTTGGGCTCATGGATGCAAGCCCGTGACAGCTACGTGACCAATACGGCAGAGTTTCACTCGATCTACCGTCACGGCTTTGCCCGCGTCGCCGCCTGCACCCTGCCGGTCAGCCTGGCCGACCCGATAGCGAACGCCGAGGCGACGGCGGCACTGGCCACGCGCTGCGGAACGGAGGGCGTCGTGCTGGCGGTATTCCCCGAGCTCGGCATCTCCGGCTACACCATCGAGGACCTGCGCCAGCAGGATGCGCTGCTCGACGCGGTCGAGGCGGCCATCGCCACGCTGCGCCACCGCTCGTCGCAATGGCCGCTGATCCTGGTGGGCGCGCCGCTGCGTCACGACGGCGCGCTGTTCAATTGCGCGGTGGCGATCCACGGCGGCCGCATCCTCGGCGTGGTGCCCAAGAGCTACCTGCCGAACTACCGCGAGTTCTACGAGGCGCGCCAGTTCGCCTCCGGGATCGGCCGCATCGGCGAGACGATCGCCCTCGCCGGCGACCGGGCGCCTTTCGGCACCGACCTGTTGTTCGAGGCCAGCGACATCCCCGGCTTGGTCGTGCATGCCGAGATCTGCGAGGATTTGTGGGTGCCGGTGCCCCCCAGTTCCGGCGCGGTGCTCGCCGGGGCGACGGTGATCGGCAACCTCTCGGCCAGCAACATCACCATCGGCAAGGCCGAGACCCGCCGCCTGCTCTGCCAGGCACAGTCCGCGCGCGGCCTCTGCGCCTATCTCTATGCGGCGGCAGGCGAGGGCGAGAGTACCACCGACGTCGCCTGGGACGGCCAGGTCTCGATCTTCGAGGCCGGCGCGCGGCTCAGCGAGACCGAACGCTTTCCGTCCGGCCCGACCTGTGCCGTGGCCGACATCGACCTCGACCTGCTGCGCCAGGAGCGCGCCCGGATGGGCACGTTCGAGGTCAACCGCCAGGCAACTCCCGCCGCCGCAAGCTTCAGGCGCATCGGCTTCACCCTGTCGCCCCCAACCGGCGACATCGGCTTCAGGCGTCCGATCGAGCGCTTCCCGTTCGTGCCTTCCGACCGCGCCCGCCTGGGACAGGACTGCTTCGAGGCCTACAACATCCAGGTGTCCGGGCTGGAGCAGCGGCTGCGCGCCACCGGCACGCAACGGATCGTGATCGGCATATCCGGCGGCCTCGACAGCACCCAGGCGCTGATCGTCGCGGCCCGGGCGATGGACCGGCTCGGGCTGCCACGGCGCAATATCCTCGGCTACACGATGCCCGGCTTCGGCACCAGCGACGCCACCCGCGACAACGCCATGGCGCTGATGGCCGCACTCGGCATCACCGCCTCGGTGCTCGACATCCGACCCTCGGCCACGCTGATGCTCCAGCAGATGGACCATCCGTTCGCGCGCGGCGAGAAAGTCCACGACGTCACGTTCGAGAATGTCCAGGCCGGGCTGCGCACGGACTATCTGTTCCGCCTGGCCAACCAGCACGGCGGCATCGTGCTCGGCACCGGCGACCTGTCGGAGCTGGCACTCGGCTGGTGCACCTACGGCGTCGGTGACCAGATGTCGCACTACAACGTCAATGCGGGCATGCCCAAGACGATGATCCAGCATCTGATCCGCTGGGTGATCACCTCGGAAGGCTTCGCGCCGGACGTGCTCCGCACGCTGGGCCTGATCCTGGACACCGAGATCTCCCCCGAGCTGGTGCCCGCGGGCGAGGACGCCGCCCTGCAGAGCACCGAGGCGAAGATCGGCCCCTACGAGCTGCAGGACTTCAACCTGTTCTACATCCTGCGCTATGGCTTCCGGCCCTCGAAGATCGCCTTTCTCGCCCTGCAGGCATGGGGCGACTCGCGGCAAGGCTCCTGGCCGCCCGGGTTCCCCGAGGCACGCCGGCATAGCTATGACCTCGGCGAGATCCGCAGCTGGCTGGAGCTGTTCCTGCAACGCTACTTCGGCTTCAGCCAGTTCAAGCGATCCGCCATGCCGAACGGCCCGAAGCTCAGCTCCGGCGGCTCGCTGTCGCCGCGTGGGGACTGGCGGGCGCCTTCCGACGGCAACGCGCGGGTCTGGCTCGAGGAGCTGGCTCGTAATGTGCCAAAGGAAGGCGAGGGCGCCGCCCTCGACCCGTTGGGGCCATAGGCCCCAAACCCCGTTCATTAGAGTTTCCAAAGACTGGCCTTTGGTGGGGTCAAGGGGCAAAGCCCCTTGCCTTACGCCGCCGATGAAAATCGCTTGAGAAACGCCGACAGGTGATGCCGGCGCATTTCCGTCCGGGCCTTGGGGCCGTCGGCCATGTAGTTGATCTGGATCGCGTAGCGTCGTCCGACATACTGGCGATGGCCGTGCCAGGTGGTCTCGCCGTTCGGGAATGCCAGCAGGGTGCCGTTCACCGGGGGCACCTCGACAGCGTAATCCTCGATATCGTCCGGGCGGCGCAGCAGGCGCAGGCAGCCTTCGCGACGTGCCCAGCTTTCGCTCTCCGGGTTAAGGTAGAGCAGGATAGTGACCCGCTTCGCCGTCGAGTCGCGGTGGATGCGGCCATCCTTTTCCCGCGTGCGCCCGCGCAGCGTCAGCATGGTGGGGGCAGATCCGAGGTCCAGCCCGAACTTCCCGGCGATCGACTGGCGCAGGCGCGGGCCTTCCAGCTCCCGGACCAGGCCCGCGACGACCGGCTGCAAGCGGAGCGATGCGGGCGGGAAGGAGCCGCCGCTCGACATCGGGGGCAACGCCTCGACGACCATGCGCAAAGCATCGGGCGGGATGAAATCGGGCACGACGACGTGCGGGAAGGGGTCGGAAGCGACCGGCGTCGCCTGAAGACGGTCATATCCGAGATTTGCCATCATCCGCCCGCCGTGGTCGCCTGTCGTTCAGGTAACGGCCCGCGTTGGCCGCTTCAAGTCAGCTATGCCAATGCCTGACCGGATGCACGACTGTATTGGTGGACAGGAACTGGGCACAGCCGAGCTTGCCGTCGCAGCAGGGGAGCGGCGCGGATAGTGGCTGCTGGCTCAGACGGTAGGCGACATGGGACAGCATCCGGCCGTTGCCCTCGCAGGTGAAATGCGGCTTTTCCACCGTCATGCGCAGCTCCGCGGCCTGGGCTGGACGGCAAGCCATGCCGGCGCCGGCAAGTGCTGCAATGACGACAGCCTGGGAGAGAGATCGTTGGCTGGGCGACATGGGACGGTCTCACGGGGTTCTTGAGGACTGATCAAAATAACGAACAGGTAGCGTTCTGGTTACATGGCTCCCATTTGATTGAAGCGCCTCATGCCAAGAGGTGGGGCGATTTGATCCAGGCGATGCAGGAGGCTATGCCGCACAGCCATGAACGTAGTCGTCTCCCAGCCCGAAGCTGTCGTGGCCCGGGCCGTCGCCGCTGGACCCCTCGAGGCATATCGCGAGCGGCTGCGGCAGGGCCTGCTGGCACCAGATCCGGAACAGGAGCGTGCGGCCGTTCGGCTGGAAGCGTTGTTCGAGGCGTTGCGCACGCGGACGATCGAGGCATATCCCCGCGCGCGCGGGCCGCGCCTGTACAAGCTGGGCAGGCTGTTCACCAGCCGTCGCAGCCAGGCCAGCCTGTCCCGCCCGCGCGGCCTCTACATCGTCGGCCAGGTCGGGCGCGGCAAATCCATGCTGATGGACCTGTTCTTCGAGCTGGCACCGGTCGCGCGCAAGCGGCGCATCCATTTCCACCGCTTCATGCAGGAGGTGCACGCCAAGCTGCATGCGGCGAAGCGCGCCCATCCCGAGATCTCCGACCCGATCCCGCCACTGGCGCAGTCGATCGCGGCGGACGCCATCCTGCTCTGCTTCGACGAGTTCCAGGTCAACGACATCGCCGACGCCACGATCCTCGGCCGGCTGTTCGACGCCCTGTTCGCCCTCGGGGTGGTCGTGGTCGCGACCTCCAACACCCGGCCGGAGGACCTGTTCCAGAACCGTCCCGGCCGCGACGCCTTCAAGCCGTTCATCGCCATCATCCAGCGCGAGATGGACACGCTGACCCTGGACGGCCCGCGCGACTATCGCCGTGGCGTCATCCGGGGCTTGGCCACCTGGCACGTGCCGGCGGATGCGCGTGCCGACGACTGCCTGGACCGCGCCTTCCTGCGGCTCTCCGGCGGGACCGAGCCGGAGCCGGTAAGCTTGCCGGTCATGGGCCGCGCGTTCGTGGTCAGGCAGGCCGCCGGCCCGGTGGCCCGCTTCGATTTCGACGATCTCTGCGGCAGGGCGCTGGGTGCCGGGGATTACCTGGCGCTGGCGATCCGCTTCGAGGCCCTGGTCATCGATAATATCCCGCGCCTCGGCCCCGATAATTTCGACGTCGCCCGGCGCTTCATCGTGCTGGTCGACGCCCTGTACGAACAGAAGGTCAAGCTGATCGCCTCCGCGGCCGATCAGCCGGACCGGATCTACCTGCGCGGGGAGGGGGCTACCGCCTTCGAGCGGACCACCTCGCGTCTCGAGGAGATGCAGGGACAAGCCTATCTCGACATGCCGCATCTGATATGACTATCCCCCCCCGGTGCCCTTGTCGTATCCGGCCCGAAGGACTAGCAAACTTGGCGGCGGGGCAGACCCGTGCCGCGGGTATGACCTGGCCTTGCTCATGCCCGCCGTAGCTTGAACAGATCGGGGATTTCCATGGCTCGCAGCAAGATCGCGCTCATCGGCGCCGGCAACATCGGCGGCACGCTTGCCCACCTCATCGGCCTCAAGGAACTCGGCGACGTCGTCATGTTCGACGTCTTCGGCGGCGTTGCAGCCGGCAAGGCGCTCGATCTGGCGCAATCCTCTCCGGTCGACGGCTTCGACGTGGCGCTGTCGGGCGGCAGCGACTACAGCCTGATCCAGGGCTCGGACGTGGTCATCGTCACCGCCGGCTTCCCGCGCATGCCGGGCATGTCGCGTGACGACCTGCTGGCCAAGAACGCGGAGGTGATCGGCCAGGTCGCCGAGGGGATCAAGACCTACGCCGCGGACGCCTTCGTCATCGTCATCACCAACCCGCTCGACGTCATGGTCGCCGTGATGCAGGAGAAGTCCGGGTTGCCCCCGAAAAAAGTGGTCGGCATGGCCGGCGTGCTCGACAGCTCCCGCTTCCGGCTGTTCCTGGCCCAGGAGTTCGGCGTCTCGGTCGAGGACGTGACCGCCTTCGTGCTCGGCGGCCACGGCGACACCATGGTGCCGCTGACCCGCTACTCGACCGTCGCCGGCATCCCGGTGCCGGACCTGATCAAGATGGGCTGGACCACGCAGGAGCGGATCGACGCGATCGTCACCCGCACCGCCAACGGCGGCGGCGAGATCGTCAAGCTGCTGGAGAAGGGCTCGGCCTTCTACGCCCCGGCCGCCTCGGCGGTCGCCATGGCCGAGAGCTACCTGCGCGACAAGAAGCGCGTGCTGCCCTGCGCGGTGATGTTGAGCGGCGAATACGGCATGTCGGACTTCTATGTCGGCGTGCCGGTGGTGATCGGCAGCGCGGGCGTGGAGCGCATCATCGAGGTCTCGTTCACGCCCGAGGAGCAGAAGGCGTTCGACGCGTCGTGTGCGGCGGTGAAGAAGCTGCTCGCCGACTTCCGCGCCCTGGGCGTCTAGATCGCTTGGCGTAAGGCTTGCAGGTAGGTAATGAACATGTCCCATGCATGGGATGCATTGCTGCCAAGGCCGAATATATCCGGCAACGATGTCCGGCTGACGCCATCTCATCAACGCATGTCCGTGGGCATGTACCTTGGTCCGGGGCATCGCATGCCCTCGACGCGTTCCTAGGAGAAGCTTCATGGCGGGCGTCGATATTCTCGCGACAGCCTTCAGCGGCGCCAACGCCGCCTATCTCGCGGACCTGTATGCACGCTGGGTCGATGACCCGGCCAGCGTTGATCCCAGCTTCGTCGAGCTGTTCGCCGCCCTGGACGAGGAAGCCGCCGCCGTCTCGCTGGATGCTTCGGGAGCCTCCTGGGCGCCGCGCCAGTTCGAGGTCGAGCCGCGAGCCCCAGCGATCCCCAGCAAGCCTCAGGCAGCCGTGCCTGCAGCCGTCGCTTCCGAGGAGGCGATCCGCGCGGCTGCCGACGACAGCCTGCGGGCCATGCAGCTGATCCGTGCCTATCGCGTGCGCGGCCATCTGGAGGCCAGGCTCGATCCGCTCGGGTTGCAGATCCCCAAGGCGCATCGCGACCTCGACCCGGCCACCTACGGGTTCGGCCCGGAGGACTTCGACCGGCCGATCTATCTCGGCCATGCGATGTCGAACATGCTCGGTTCGGAAACCGCTTCGGTGCGGGAGATCCTGACCGCGATCCGCTTCATCTATTGCGGGCCGATCGGCGTCGAGTCCATGCATGTGCAGGACCCGGCACAGCGCGAATGGATCCAGGGCCGCATCGAGTCCGGCGGCTGGCGCGACCGCTATTCGGCTGCCGACAAGACAGCGATCCTGCAGCATCTGACCGAGGCCGAGGGTTTCGAGGCGTTCTGCCAGAAGCGCTACGTCGGCACCAAGCGCTTCGGCCTGGAAGGCGGCGAGGTGGCGATCGCCGCCATGCACGCCATCATCGACCAGGCCGCCAGCGACGGCGTGCGCTCGATCAACATCGGCATGCCGCATCGTGGCCGTCTCAACACCCTGGTCAACATCGTACGCAAGCCGTACACGGCGATCTTCAGCGAGTTCAACGGCGCCTCGTTCAAGCCCGACGACGTCCAGGGCTCCGGCGACGTGAAGTATCACCTCGGCACCTCGACCGACGTCGAGATCGGCGGCCACATGGTGCATCTGTCGCTGCAGCCGAACCCGTCGCATCTGGAGGCGGTCGATCCCGTCGTCGTCGGCAAGGTGCGCGCCGGACAGGACATGGCCGGAGACACCCAGACCCGGCACACCGCCATGGTGTTACTGATGCATGGCGACGCCGCCTTCGCCGGGCAGGGCCTGGTCTACGAGACCATGGCGATGAGCCAGCTCATCGGCTACCGCACCGGCGGCACCGTGCACGTGGTCGTCAACAACCAGATCGGCTTCACGACGGTATCGGCGCACGCCTACTCGGGCATGTACTGCACCGACATCGCCAAGGCGGTGCAGTCGCCGATCCTGCACGTCAACGGCGACGAGCCCGAGGCGGTGATGTTCTGCGCCCAGCTCTGCGCCGAGTTCCGCCAGCGTTTCTCGGCCGACATCGTGCTCGACATCGTCTGCTACCGCCGTCACGGCCATAACGAGAGCGACGAGCCGGCCTTCACCCAGCCGACCATGTACAATGCGATTCGGGCGCGCCAGACCAGCCGCACCCTGTATGCCGAGCGCCTGGCCCGCGAAGGTTCGGTCCCGGCCGAGAAGGCCGCGGCGATGTGGGACGCGTTCCAGGCCACGCTCGACGACGCCTTCAAGGCCTCCAAGTCGTATCGCCCGAACAAGGCGGACTGGCTCGAGGGAAGCTGGTCCGGCATGAAGCAGCCCGGCATCGGCTGCCCGTCCGACGAGTTGACCGGGGTGTCGGCCGACGTGCTCGACCAGGTCGGCGTGGCACTTTCGACCGTGCCGCCGGACTTCGACGCCCATCCGAAGATCACCCGTCAGCTCGAAGCCAAGCGGGCGATGTTCGAGAGCGGGCGCGGCATCGACTGGGCCACGGGAGAGGCGCTGGCGTTCGGCTCGCTGATGATCGAGGGCCACCGCGTGCGCCTGTCCGGCGAGGATTGCCAGCGCGGCACCTTCAGCCACCGCCACGCGGTGCTGATCGACCAGTCCAACCAGAACGAGTACGTGCCGCTGAACAACATCGGCCACGACCAGGCCGGCATCGAGATCTACAACTCGCTGCTGTCGGAGTTCGGCGTGCTCGGCTTCGAGTATGGCTACTCGCTGGCCGACCCGCGGACACTGGTGCTCTGGGAGGCGCAGTTCGGCGATTTCGCCAACGGCGCGCAGGTGATCATCGACCAGTTCATCGCCAGCGGCGAGACCAAGTGGCTGCGCATGTCCGGCCTGGTGATGCTGCTGCCGCACGGCTACGAGGGGCAGGGACCGGAGCATTCCTCGGCGAGGCTGGAGCGCTATCTGCAGCTCTGCGCCGAGGACAACATCCAGGTCTGCAACCTGACCACGCCGGCGAACTACTTCCATGCCCTGCGCCGCCAGCTCAAGCGCAACTACCGCAAGCCGCTGGTCATCATGACCCCGAAGTCGCTGCTGCGGCACAAGCTGTCGGTCAGTCCCGTGGCCGACATGGCGGCCGGCACGCACTTCCTGCCGGTGATCCGCGAGATCGACGAGATCACGCCGGCCGATGCGGTCAAGCGCGTCGTGATCTGTTCGGGGAAGGTCTATTTCGACCTGCTCGCCGAGCGCCGCGAACAAAAGGCCAGCGACGTCGCCATCCTGCGCCTCGAGCAGATCTATCCGTTCAGCGACCATGAGCTGGGCCAGGCGCTGGCGCCCTATGCCAATGCGAAGATCGTCTGGTGCCAGGAGGAGCCCGAGAACATGGGCGCCTGGTCGTTCGTCGACCGGCGCATCGAGGCGGTGCTGACGAGCACCGGGCACAAGGCCGGCCGGCCGATCTATGTCGGCCGCAAGGCGGCGGCCAGTCCGGCGACCGGGCTCGCGCGCACCCATGCCAGCGAGCAGGCGGCGCTGGTGCGCGCGGCGCTGGGACTGGACGGGGCTATTCAGACGATCGAGCAGTCCGCACCATCCCAGAGGCCAGGACAGCCCGCGAGCCAAGGGCCAGAACAGCCCGCGAGCCAAGGGCTCGACGCAACCGCGGCCTGAGCGCAAATTAGCGGGATGACGCCCCGGTTCGACGGGCCGGGCCGACCATCCATGCCCAATGAACGGCCGCCTGGCGAGGGCGGCAAACCGTGGTCACGTTGGCTGCGGGATCGAGACTGAAGGAAGCGCATGTCTGCCGAGATCAAGGTTCCGACGCTGGGTGAGAGCGTCACGAGCGCTACGGTGTCGCGCTGGCTGAAGCAGCCCGGCGAGACGGTTTCGGCCGACGAGGCGGTGGTCGAACTGGAGACCGACAAGGTCAGCGTCGAGGTCACCGCTCCGGAAGCCGGCGTGCTGGGCAGCCATGCCATCGACGAGGGCGGCGAGGTCGAGGTCGGCGCTCTGCTGACGACCATCGAAGCGGGATCCGGCGCTGCTCCGGCACCCTCCCCATCGGCGCCTCCCGTTGCGGCGCCGAAGCTGCCGCGCGAGGCGGCGAACCCGACCGGAGGCGTCAACCCGCCGCCACGCACCAGCGGTCCGGTGTCGCGTCCCGCCACACCGCCGGCCGATGTCGCCGCCCACGCGCCGCTGCCGGCGGCCAGCAAGATGATGACCGAGAGACGCGTCAGCGCCGAGGATGTCGGCTCCGGCAGCGGCAAGGACGGGCGCATCACCAAGGGCGACGTGCTCGCCTTTTTCGAGCGGCCGGCGGCACCTGCCGCCAAACCCGCACCGGCGCCGTCCGCCCCGCGCTCCGACGATCCGCGCGAGGAGCGGGTCAAGATGACGCGCCTGCGCAAGACCATCGCCAACCGGCTGAAGGACGCGCAGAACACCGCGGCCATCCTCACCACCTTCAACGAGGTGGACATGAGTGCGGCGATGGCGATGCGCACCGAGTACAAGGAAGCCTTCGAGAAGAAGCATAACGGCGCCCGGCTCGGCTTCATGTCGATCTTCGTGCGCGCCTGCATCGCGGGCCTGCGCGAGTTCCCGGCGGTCAACGCCGAGATCAACGGCGACGACGTGATCTATCGCAACTTCGTCCATATGGGCATCGCCGTCGGCGGCGCGAACGGCCTGGTGGTCCCGGTGCTGCGCGATGCCGACCGCATGGGTTTCGCCGACATCGAGCGTGGCATCGCCAGCTACGGCAAGCGCGCCCGCGACGGCTCGCTGAAGCTCGACGAACTCACCGGCGGCACCTTCTCGATCACCAACGGCGGCATCTACGGCTCGCTGATGTCGACGCCGATCCTTAATCCGCCGCAGTCGGCCATCCTCGGGATGCACAAGATCCAGGACCGTCCGATCGCGGTCGCCGGCCAAGTGGTCATCCGTCCGATGATGTACCTGGCATTGTCGTATGATCACCGCATCGTCGATGGAAAAGAGGCGGTCAGCTTCCTAGTTCGTGTCAAGGAAGGCGTCGAGGATCCGCGCCGCCTGCTGCTCGAACTGTAGGTATCAGGGACACACGATTAAAAATGGCTACCGAGATCAAGGTGCCCACATTGGGTGAGAGCGTCACCACGGCCACGGTGTCGCGATGGCTCAAGCAGGCGGGCGACACGGTTGCGGCCGATGAGGCGATCGCCGAACTGGAGACAGACAAGGTCAGCGTCGAGGTCACCGCGCCGGAGGCTGGCGTGCTCGGCGCGCTGGCCGTGGCGGAAGGTGCGGAGGTCGAGGTCGGCGCCGTCCTGACCACTGTCGAAGCGTCCGGATCGGCTCCCGCAGCCAGGCCGGCGGCCCCCCCGGCGATACCCGCCTCGTCCGGGAACATTGCCAAGCCACCGCCGCCGGAACCGACCAAGGCTCCCGCGGCGCCCGCCGCCGAAGTCGGCAAGACCGACTACGACGTCATCGTCATCGGCGCTGGTCCGGGCGGTTACGTGTGCGCGATCCGCGCCGCCCAGCTCGGGCTGAAGGTCGCCTGCGTCGAGAGCCGTGCCACCCTCGGCGGCACCTGCCTGAACATCGGCTGCATCCCGTCCAAGGCGCTGCTGCAGTCCTCGGAGAATTTCCGCGAGGCAACCACCGGCTTTGCCGAACACGGCATTCTCGTGGAGTCCGTCAAGCTGGACCTGGCGAAGATGCACAAGCGCAAGAACGGCGTCGTCGAGGCCAACGTCAAGGGCATCGAGTTCCTGTTCAAGAAGAACGGCGTTACCTGGCTCAAGGGCTTCGGCAAGCTGACCGGCCCGAACCAGGTCGAGGTCGACGGCAAGTCCTTCTCGGCCAAGAACATCGTCGTCGCCACCGGCAGCGACAGCATCGGGCTGCCCGGCGTCGCCATCGACGAGAAGACCATCGTCACCTCCACCGGTGCGCTCGAACTATCGAGCGTTCCCGGCCATTTCGTGGTCATCGGCGGCGGCGCGATCGGTCTGGAGCTCGGCTCGGTCTGGAAGCGCCTCGGCGCGGAGGTGACCGTGATCGAGTATCTCGACCGCCTCGTGCCCGGCCTCGACGCCGAGATCGCAAAGGCGTTCCAGCGCGTGCTCGACAAGCAGGGGCTGAAGTTCAAGCTCGGCTCCAAGGTCACCAAGGCCGAAACCACCGCCAACGGTGTCACCCTGACCGTCGAGCCGGCCAAGGGCGGCGCGTCCGAGACCATCGAGGCCGACGTGGTGCTGGTCGCGATCGGCCGCCGCGCGGTGAGCGAGGCCATCGGCCTGAAGGAAGTGGGCGTCGAGGTCGACGAGCGCGGCCGGGTCAAGACCGACGCGCATTACGCCACCAACATCCCCTCGATCCATGCCATTGGCGACGTGATCGCGGGGCCGATGCTCGCCCACAAGGCCGAGGAGGAGGGCGTGGCTTTGGCGGAGATCTTCGCCGGCCAGGCAGGACACGTGAATTACGGCGCCATTCCCTCAGTGGTCTACACCTGGCCGGAAGTGGCCGCGGTCGGGCGCAACGAGGAGGAACTCAAGGCGGACGGCGTCGACTACGTGGTCGGCAAGTTCCCCTTCACCGCGAACGCGCGGGCGAGGGCGATCGGCAACACCGACGGCTTCGTCAAGATCCTCACCGACCGCAAGACCGACCAGATCCTGGGCGCGCATATCCTGGGACCGGAAGCCGGCACGCTGATCGCCGAACTGGTCACGGCGATGGAGTTCGGCGCCAGCGCCGAGGACGTGGCCCGGATCTGCCATGCCCATCCGACCTTGAACGAGGCGGTCAAGGAAGCGGCCCTGGCCGCGGATGGGCGCGCGTTGCATATCTAGGCAGCGCCCATGCCTTCGCGTCTGACCGGAGGAAGCAATGCTGGCGCTGACGATGGGCGATCCGGCCGGGATTGGCGGGGAGATCACGATCAAGGCCTGGCGCGCCCTGCGTGAGGGCGGGCCTGCTTTCCTGCTGATTGCCGATCCGGATTGGTTGCGCTCCCAGCCTGGCAGTACCGACCTGCCGATCGAGATCCTGCCCGATGCCGATGCGGCGGGGACCGTGTTCCCTCGGGCGCTGCCTTTGCTGCGGCTGGATTTGGCGGCATCTGTCCTCCCGGGTCGTCCGGACCCGGCCAATGCGCCCGGCGTCATCGGCAGCATCGCCCGGGCTGTGTCGCTCGCGTTGGAGGGAACCGTTCGCGGTGTCGTCACCAACCCGATCAGCAAGGCGGTGCTGCAGGAAGCTGGTTTCCCGCATCCGGGCCATACCGAGTTTCTCGGCGCGCTGGCCGGCGTTCCAGGTGCGGAGGTCATGATGCTGGCCGGGCCTTCGCTTCGCGTGGTGCCGGTGACCGTGCACGTCTCGCTCAGGCAGGCGATCGACACGCTCTCGACCGAGGCCATCATCCGTGTCGCGCGGACCACGCGCGATGCGCTGCGACGCGACTTCGGCATTCTCGAACCGCGGCTGGCGATCGCCGGGCTCAACCCCCATGCCGGCGAGGCGGGACATATGGGCGATGAGGAGACCCGCCTGATCGGGCCGGCGATGGCAGCGCTGCGTGCCGAGGGGATCGAGCTGATCGGGCCGATGCCGCCGGACACCATGTTCACGCCGCGCGCCCGCGGCCGTTATGACGCGGCGATCTGCATGTATCACGACCAGGCGCTGATCCCGCTGAAGACGCTCGACATGGAGCGGGGCGTGAACGTGACCCTGGGACTGCCGATCGTGCGCACCTCACCCGACCATGGCACCGCGTTCGACATTGCCGGACGTGGCGAGGCAGATCCCACCAGCCTGATCGAGGCGATCCTTCTCGCCGAACGCATCGCCCACAACAGGAATGCCGCATGACGATCCCCCGTCCCCTTGTTCCGAGGCTGGGTGTGAACATCGATCACGTCGCGACCGTGCGGAACGCGCGCGGCGGCCCGCATCCCGATCCGCTCGATGCTGCCGTTGCCGCCGTCGCTGCCGGCGCCGATGGCATCACGCTGCATCTGCGCGAGGACCGGCGGCACATACGCGACGACGACCTGCATCGGATTACTGCCGCCATCGCAGCACCCATCAACATGGAGATGGCGGCGACCGAGGAAATGATTGCGATCGCGGAAGCACTGGCGCCGCACGCCTGCTGCGTGGTGCCGGAGCGTCGTGCGGAGGTCACCACCGAGGGCGGCCTCGACGCCGCCGGCCAGCTCGACCTGCTGCGGCCGCTGGTGGCGCGCCTGATCGCGGCGGGGATCCGGGTCTCGCTGTTCATCGACGCCGATCTCGCGCAGATCGAGGCCGCCGCCGCACTCGGTGTTCAGGTGGTCGAGTTGCACACCGGAGCCTATGCGGAGCATCCTGACCGCGAGTTGCCGCGGCTGCGGGAGGCGGCGGCGATGGCGGCGGGGCTGGGGCTGGAGGTGCATGCCGGACACGGCCTGACCTTCGCCAACGTGGGCGCGGTCGCCGCCATCCCGGAGATCGCCGAGCTGAATATCGGACATTTCCTGATCGGCGAGGCGATCCTGCATGGACTGCCCCACGTCGTCCGCCACATGAAGGGACTGATCGCGGCGTCCCGTAGCTGATCGGAGCATCATCATGGACTTCACCAGACTTGGCCGCAGCGGTTTGCAGGTTTCGCGTCTGTGCCTCGGCTGCATGACCTATGGCGAGCCGGACCGCGGACCGCATGAATGGACGCTCGGCGAGGAGGCCAGCCGCACGCACGTCCGCGAGGCGCTGGAAGCCGGGATCAACTTCTTCGACACCGCCAACGTCTATTCCGCCGGATCGAGCGAGGAGATCCTCGGCCGCGCGCTGCGTGACTTCGCCACCCGCGACGAGGTGGTGGTGGCGACCAAGGTGCATGGCAGGATGGCCGGGCATGCCAACGGTGGTGGGTTGTCGCGGCGCGCCATCATGAGCGAGATCGACCACAGCCTGAAGCGGCTCGGGATGGATCACGTCGACCTGTACCAGATCCACCGCTTCGACGCCCACACCCCGATCGAGGAGACCCTGGAAGCCCTGCATGATGTCGTGAAGGCCGGCAAGGCGCGCTATATCGGCGCCTCCTCGATGTATGCCTGGCAGTTCTGCCGCGCTCTCCATCTCGCCGAGCGGCATGGCTGGACGCGGTTCGTTTCGATGCAGAACCACGTCAACCTGCTCTACCGCGAGGAGGAGCGCGAGATGATCGGGCTCTGCCTGGAGGAGGGCATCGGCGTCATCCCGTGGAGCCCGCTCGCGCGCGGCAAGCTGGCGCGTCCGTCTTCGGAGCAGGACAGCACCGATCGCGCGCGCACCGACAAGTTCGGCCGCACGCTGTATGCGGCGAGTGCGGATGCCGACCGTCGCGTGATCGATGCGGTGGGCGAGGTGGCGGAGGCGCGCGGCACGTCTCGCGCGACGGTGGCGCTGGCCTGGCTGCTGGCCAAGCCGGGCATCACGGCTCCGATCATCGGCGCCTCCAAGCCGCATCATCTCAAGGACGCACTGGCAGCGCTGACGCTCAAGCTCGATGCCGACGAGATCAAGCGGCTGGAAGCGAATTATGTCCCGCACGCGGTGGCCGGATTCTGAGAATAGTCTCCCGGCGGTCGGTTCTGGGTGCCGCCACTTCCCTTGCGGCCACCCTTGG
>CAXSEE010000060.1:19456-20679 GCA_964235615.1 uncultured Acetobacteraceae bacterium
GCCACCCGGAGGGTCAGGTCCGCGAGGTGCGGAGAAGACCAGCGCCACCGGGTCCCTGACCAACATCTCCAGGCCCAGGCTGGTGGCCTATCGTCCGTCGCACAGCAACGGGACGGCGATCATCGTCATTGCCGGCGGCGGCTACGCGCATGTCAATGCAGGAACAGAAAGTACGCCCACATGCCAATGGCTTCAGGCCAACGGCGTCACCGCCTTCGAGCTGATCTATCGTCTGCCCGGGGAAGGCTGGTCTCCAGCCGCACCGTTCGCCGACGGGCAGCAGGCGATGCGCATCGTTCGCACCGGCGCCGCTTCCAATGGGCTCAATCCCGGCCGGATCGGATTGATCGGTTTCTCGGCCGGAGGCCATCTCGCCGGCATGACGGCGGTGCAGGCGGACACGGCGGCGCGGCCGGATTTCTGCGGGTTGATCTATCCGGTCATCACCATGATGCCGCCCTTCGACCGGACGCATGCACGGCGCGAGATCATCGGATCGCATCCGACGCTGGCGGAAAGCGAGGCCTACTCCGTCGAGCGCCATGTCGGTCCTGGGTTCCCGCCGACATTCCTGGCCCAGGCGGCCGATGATCCGGTCTCGCCGATCGAAAACAGCCTGATGATGTTCGGCGCCCTTCGCGCGGCTCATGTCGCTGCCGAGCTTCACGTCTTCCAATCCGGCGGACATGGCTGGGGACTGGGAAAGCCCGGGACGGAAGTGCATGCGTGGCCGGCGCTTTTTACCGATTGGGTCCACTGCCTCTATGGCGATCCTGTCATCGGACCCTGACGCAGAGGCGGCCTTCCGGACAGGCGCCACTCGGTAATGGACGATGTTGCCAAGGCTGGCTTTTGGATGAACCTCCAGGCTGCATATGATCTTATCCAAGGCTGAGTCCGCATACTGACAGCAGCAACTTGCGCATCCGTATCCGTTACCACATGCGCGCCGGCGCGGCGCAGTCCGATCCAGCCGGCGCCGCTCGCGGCCTCGCCGGCCGATACCAGCCGGAGTTGGAGGACATGGACGGAGAACGGCAGCTAGTTCATGCCAACCTTCGCCTCTCGGACGACCGTGGCAATGTGCCGGATTATTCCTGAAGAACATCCTGCCGCGTCCTGCCGTGTCAGAAGTTCACGCCGACGTAGACCTTGACGTAGTCGCGGTCCTTGGAGGTGTCGTAGGTCGAGGCGTTGAACTCGTGGGTGTATGACGTGCCGCC
>CAXSEE010000061.1:0-9760 GCA_964235615.1 uncultured Acetobacteraceae bacterium
CCATTTACTACTTCCGAGCAAAGGCGGAGGACTATCTGCTAGAGCGCTATTTTTTATCCGGATGCCAATCCCAAGCTGCTCACTGAACTTTCTGCATATGTAGATCGCATTAGCAAAGCAGACGTCCAGCATCCCGAGGTAACAGACGACGGCGCTCTTCCGGGACGTGGAGCAGCAGCGACAAACAATCTGGAGGACATGGAGGAACGGCTGAGCCAAGAGGTGCAGTCATCTCTCAGTGGGTTCGAGGCTGACCTTGATGCAAAGCTCGCTGGGGTCTCTGCGAAGCACAAACCACGCTGGCCATGGCCCAGGCGCAAGAAGGGGACGCGCTGAGGGAGAACTGCCTAAACAAAGGATGCTTGCACGTCACGCCGTATGGAAGTGGAACTCTGTACTATGGCGATAGGTCTGGCCAGGACTCAGCAACGTTGAGGGAAAGCCGGGCTGGTTCGGGCTGTCGGGAAAATGCTGGGTTTCTAGCGTGAAGCCGTCGGTCTGGCGATAAAGCGTGCCGGCGGAACCGCGCTTGCTGCCGTCGAGGAAGTTGCCGGTATAGAACTGCAGGCCCGGATGGGTAGTGAGGCAGGTCAGCGTGCGGCCACTGACGGGATCATGGATATGCGCCGCTTCGGCCAGGGCGCCGGGCGTGCCGGGACGGATCACCCAGTTATGGTCATAGCCTTGTGCCAGTGCGAGTTGCGGATGCGGATCGCGCAGCCGGGCGCCGATGGACGTTGCGGTGCGGAAGTCCAGTGGCGTGCCACTGAGGGTTGCGATCTCGCCTGTGGGGATCAGGTTCTCGTCGATCGGCGTGTAATGATCGGCCTCGATGCGGACCACTTGCTGCTCGATTGAGCCGCTGCCATTGCCGGCCAGGTTGAAATAGCTGTGGTTGGTCAGGTTGACAATCGTGGTCTGGTCGGTGGTCGCCGTGTATTCGATACGCAACGCGCCGTCGTCGCGCAGGCGATAGATGACGGCGACCTTCAATGTGCCGGGGTAGCCCGCCTCGCCATCCGGACTGACCAGGGTCAAGATCACCGCGCCTGCGTCGTCCGGATCGGCATCGAGGCTCCACACCCGGCGGCCGAAGCCGTTCGGGCCGCCATGCAGCGTGTTCGGCGCATTGTTGACCGGAAGCTGATGGGTCTGTCCGTCGAGGGTGAAGCGGCCACGGGCGATGCGGTTGGCGAACCGCCCGATCAGCGCACCGAAATGGCAGTTGCCGTTGTGGGTCTCGTAGCTTTCGAGATCGGGGAAGCCGAGCACGATGTTGCTCAGCCGTCCCTCGCGATCCGGCGTCTCGATGGCGGTGATGATGCCGCCGAAGCTGATCACGCGGACCGTCACCCCGTTAGCGGCGGTCAACGCAGCCTGGGTAACCGCCTCACCGGTGGAGAGCGTGCCGTAGGGTGTCATGTGCCGGGTAGTCACGCAGGGCTCTCCTCCCGGTTGCCGGTCCGTCGGACGATCTCAGTAGCGGTAGAGCTCGTGCTTGAACGGGCCGGTCTGCGGCACGCTGATATACTCGGCCTGCTTGTCGGTCAGCACGGTAAGCTCGGCGCCGATCTTGGCCAGATGCAGGGCCGCGACCTTCTCGTCGAGATGCTTGGGCAGCGTGTAGACCTTGTTCTCATACTTGCCCGGTGGCGCTGTCCACAGCTCGATCTGCGCCAGGGTCTGGTTGGTGAACGACGCCGACATCACGAACGAGGGATGACCGGTCGCATTGCCGAGGTTGACCAGCCGGCCTTCGGACAGCACGAGCAGCCGCTTGCCGTCTGGGAACTCGACCTCGTCGACCTGCGGCTTGACGTTGTCCCACTTGTAGTTGCGCAACGCATCGATCTGGATCTCGGAGTCGAAATGACCGATGTTGCAGATGATCGCGCGATGCTTCATGTCGCGCATATGCTCGATGCGGATCACGTCGACATTGCCGGTGGCGGTCACGAATATATCGCCGCGCTTGGCGGCCTTGTCCATGGTCACGACCTCGAAGCCTTCCATGCCGGCCTGCAGGGCGCAGATCGGATCGACCTCGGTCACCAGCACGCGGCAGCCGGCGTTTCGCAGGCTGGCCGCCGAGCCCTTGCCGACATCGCCGTAGCCGGCGACGACCGCGACCTTGCCGGCCATCATCACGTCGGTGCCGCGGCGGATCGCATCGACCAGGCTCTCGCGGCAGCCATACAGATTGTCGAACTTGGACTTGGTGACGCTGTCGTTGACGTTGATCGCCGGCACCGTGAGCGTGCCCTTCTTCGCCATCTCCCAGAGCCGGTGGACGCCGGTGGTGGTCTCCTCGGAGATGCCGCGCACCTGCTTCATCAGATCGGGGTATTTGTCGTGCATCAGCACGGTCAGGTCGCCGCCGTCATCGAGGATCATGTTCGGCGTCCAGCCGTCTGGCCCGCGCACGGTCTGCTCGATGCACCACCAGAACTCCTCCTCGCTGAGGCCCTTCCAGGCAAATACCGGGACCCCGGCGGCGGCGATGGCGGCGGCGGCCTGGTCCTGGGTCGAGAAGATGTTACACGACGACCAGCGCACGGTGGCGCCGAGCGCCGTCAGCGTCTCGATCAGCACTGCGGTCTGGATGGTCATGTGCAGGCAGCCGGCGATGCGGGCACCCTTGAGGATCTGGCCGGGGCCGAACTCCTCGCGCAGCGCCATCAGGCCGGGCATCTCGCCCTCGGCAATGGAGATTTCCTTGCGGCCCCAGCCGGCGAGGCTGAGGTCCCGAACCTTAAAGTCGATGCTGCTCATGCGTTGGTCTCATTCCGCTTCGATCACTGAAGCTGGCTATACAGGCTGGCCGGGTGCGAGGAAACCTCGGACGGCTTCACGGTCACGCCGAGCGGCGGCGGGCCGGGGCCGGCTTCGCCGCCGCCACCTTCTTCGCCGCAGGTTTGGTCGCCGCCACTTTCGTCGCCCCCGTCTTCGTCGCCCCCGTCTTCGTCGCCCCCGTCTTCGTCGCGGATGTCTTCGGCTTGCCCTTCACGGCCGTCGGCGCCGCTTCGCCAAGGCTGCGCCGCAGTGCCGCCATCAGGTCGACCACGTTGCCGCGTTCCTCGACTTCCGGCTCGGGCTCGGGCGCCAGGCCCTTGAGCTTGGCCTCGATCACTTTCCTCAGGCGGGCCTCGTAACGATCCTCCATGTCGCCCGGCTCGAACCGGGCGGTCTGGCGGTCGATCAACTGGGTGGCCAGGGTCACCATCTCCTTGTCCGGCCGCGTGTGCGGGAGCTCGCCGAACAGATGTTCGGGGTCGGTGATCTCGCGCATGTCGTGCAGGGTGTGCAGCACCAGCCCGTCGCCCATCGGCATGATCGCCACGGCACGCTCGCGCCGCGCCAGCACGACGCGGGACAGCGCCACCTTGCCGGTGCGCTCGATCGCCTCGCGCAGCACGAGATAGACGTCGTCCTGGCGGTCGCGGGCGCTGCCGTCCGGGACCAGATAGTAGCTGGCGTCGTAATAGATCGGGTCGATGCTGTCGCGCGGGACGAACTTGTCGATGGCCAGCAGGCTCGAGCTGTCGATCCGGGCGCGCTCGAAATCCTCCTCGTCGAGCAGGACATATTTATCCTTTTCGAACTCGTAGCCGCGCTTGAGGTCGCCGCGCGAGAGCTCCTCGTCGGTCTCCGCATCCTGGGTGACCATGCGAACCCGGTGGCCGGTCTCGGGATTGATATAGTGGAAATGCAGCGCCTCTCCCGGCTGGCGCACGCTGTAGAGCGCGATCGGGCAGGAGACGAGGGCGAGGCGCAGGTTGCCCCGCCAGATCGGACGTTCGGCCATCGTCTTGCTCCTCAGGGTTTCAGCTCGGCTTCAGCTCGCGCCGATCGGCGTCGAAATTGCGCCACGGATCGGTCCCGCGCAGGCGCTCGGGCAGGGTCCGGATGGTGAAGGCATGGGGATCGAGGGCATCGGTCACCTCTCGCCATGACAGCGGGGTGGCCACCGTGGCACCGGGCCGGGCACGCGGCGAGTAGGAGGCGACGGCGGTGGAGCCGAGCCCGTTGCGCAGCCAGTCGATCAGGATGCGGCCTTCGCGCCGGTTCTTGCGCGTGTTCGAAACATAGCGTCCGGGATCATCCCGTTCCATGGTCTCGGCGAAGCGCCGGCACCATGCGCGTATCGTGTCCCAGTCTGCGATGGTGCGGATCGGCGCCACGACATGCAGGCCCTTGCCGCCGCTGGTGCGGGCATAGGCGATGAGGCCGTGCCCCTTCAGGCGTTTGCGTACGTCCTTGGCTGCCGCGACGACATCCGTAAAGGGGGTTCCCTCGCCGGGATCGAGGTCGAACACCAGCTGGTCGGCATGACCCGCGTCGGCCTCGGTGCTGCCCCAGCTATGCAGTTCGATGGCGGCCATCTGGGCAGCAGCCATTAGCCCGGCCTGGTCCGAGATCGCGAGATAGGGAGCATCGTCGAAGCCGTCCTCGCGTATGGCGTCGGGCATTCCCCTGGTCCTGTGCTTCTGGAAGAAATGCTCGCCCTCGATGCCGTCCGGGCAGCGCACCAGGGCCAGCGGGCGGGCGGCGATACCGGGTAGGGCGCGGGCCGCCACCGCCTGCCAATACTCGGCGAGATCGGCCTTGGTGACGCCTTTTTCGTCGCTCGTCTTCGGCCAGAGCAGCCGCTCCGGATGGGTCAGGCGCTGGCCGCCGATCTCGCGGGTGCCGCGCTTCGAAGGCGAACTCACCACCACGATCGAAGAGGGGGGCACGGCAGGAGCGATCACCTCCGCGGCGGCCTTGTCCTCGCGCAGGCCCAGGAAGCTCGCCTGCCGCACCATGCCGTCCGTGGTGATGCCGGCGAAACGCACTTCCGCCACCAGCTCCGGCCGCAGCCAGCGTGCGCCTCGGGGTGCAGCGTCGCCGTTCTTCAGTCCGCGCGGACGGGTCTTGCTGGCGAGCGCTGCCATCCTCTCGGTCAGTTGCCGCAGCATCGTCGCCGTGAAGCCGGTGCCGACCCCGCCCGCGAATACCAGCTCTCCCGCATTGTTATAACGCGCGACCAGCAGCGCCCCCAGATGCTTGCGTGTCCCCTTCGGCGGGGTGGTGCCGACGATGACGAACTCCTCGCGGTTCTCGCATTTCAGCTTCACCCAGTCGGTGCCGCGCCCGGCGCGATAGGGTGCCGCGAGCCGCTTGCAGACGATGCCTTCGAGACCGGCCTTGCAGGCTTCGCTGCGGACCCGCGCCGTCTCCGAGGTCAGATGCTCGCTGATCCGGATCGGACCGGTGCCGGGGGCGGCGTGCAGCAGATCGGCCAGCGCCTGCTTGCGTGCCTCCAGGGGTTGAGCGCGCAGGTCGGTGCCATCCCGATGCAGCAGGTCGAAGGCGTAGAAGGAGAGGGCGGCGGTGCGGCTGCCGGCCAGCGCGTCCTGCAGGGCGGCGAACGAGCTGCGTCCCTGCTTGTCGAGCGATACCAGCTCGCCGTCGAGCATGGCGGTATCGGCCGGCAGTCTGGCGATCGCCTGGGCGAGCTGCGGCACCCGCGAGGTCCAGTCGAGGCCGTTGCGGGTGATCAGCCGGACCGCGTCGCCCTGTTTGCGGCAGAGCATCCGGTAGCCGTCGAACTTGATCTCGCTGATCCAGCCGGGTCCCTCGGGAGGCGTCGAGACGAGGGTCGCGAGCTGTGGCGCCTGCTCTTCCGGCATGGGAGCACCCGCGGCCTTCCGGCGCCGGGGCTTGGCCGAGGAAGACGCGCCGACAGGCTTCGCATCGACGGGCTTCGCGTCCTTCTCCTTGATCAGCAGCCAGTTCTCGGCCTTGTCGCCCGGTTTCGGCTTGAGCCGTATCAGCACGAAACCACCCCGAAGCCGGTTGCCCTCCAGGTTGAACTTCATCTCGCCGTGCTGGAGGTCGGCCTGCGGATCGTCGCCGAGCGGGCTCCAATGCCCCTGGTCCCATAACTCGACGGTGCCGGCGCCATAGTTGCCGGCGGGGATGGTCCCCTCGAACCCGGCATAATCGACCGGGTGGTCCTCGACATGCACGGCGAGGCGCTTGTCCTTGGGGTCCATCGAGGGGCCTTTCGGCACCGCCCAGCTCCACAGCACGCCGCCATGCTCGAGCCGGAAATCCCAGTGCAGCCGTCGCGCGGCATGTTTCTGCACGACGAAGATGGGTGCTGCTTTGCTGCCCGCGCGGGCGCCGGCGCTCCCGGCAGGCTCCGGGGTGCGGGAAAAATCCCGTTTTTCCGCATATGCCCACTTCTTTGCAGGAGACCGGTTTGCAGAAGAGCGGGACTTCGCGGCGTTGATCGGCTGCTTCGCGGACATGACGCGGTTGCAACGTTGTCCACACGCGCCGGTTCGTTTAACCCTGTCCCCCGAACGCGGAAGGAGCTGCTCCATGGACAGCGATCAGGACAGCAAGCTGCCGGCTCCCCCCATCGGAGCAGACTCCTTTACCGTGGGCGCCAGCTCGGTCTGCTCGGAGCGGCGTCTGCACACGCTGAAGCATGGCGACATGTTCGGCGTGTTCGACCAGAGCGGCAACATCCTCAACGGACCGGGCATCGCCGACGGGCTGTATTTCCTCGATACCCGCTACCTCTCCGGCCTGGGCCTGCTACTGGACGGGATGCAGCCGATCCTGCTGTCGTCGACGCTGCGCGAGAACAACGCCACCCTCTCCTGCGACCTGACCAACCCGGACGTGACGCTGAAGTCGGGGGGGATGCTGGTCCATGACCTGCTGCACCTTCGCCGCACCCGCTTCCTGTGGAACCGGATCTGCTACGAGCGGCTGTCGCTGCGCAATTTCGACGTCGAGGAGCGGCTGACCAGCATCGAGATCGACTTCTTCGCCGACTTCGCCGACCTGTTCGAGGCACGCGGCACGCCACGCCACGCCCGCGGCACCTTGGCGAGGCCGGTGATCGACGGTGACAGCGTGCTGCTGTCCTATACCGGACTCGACCATCGCGTTCGCAGCACGCGTCTCCGTTTCGAGCCGCACCCGGACGAGCTGACCGAGACCGGCGCCCGCTTCGAGCTGATGCTCAAGCCTGGCGCGCGTATGCTGATCCATGTCGAGATCGCCTGTAACCCACCTTCCGAGCCTCCGGCGCATAATCCGTCGCAGGCGTTCCTGGTCTCGATGGTCGAGGCGCGTCGCGCACTGCGTATCTCGTCGGCGCGCGCGGCGGCGATCGCCTCGTCCAACGAGATCTTCAACGAGGCGATCCGGCGCTGCATCTCCGACCTCTACATGCTGGTGACGGACAAGCCGACCGGACCCTATCCCTATGCCGGCGTGCCCTGGTACAGCACCGCCTTCGGCCGCGACGCGCTGATCACGGCGATGCAGACGCTGTGGCTCGATCCCGCCATCACCCGCGGCGTGCTGGCCTATCTCGCCAAGCATCAGGCCCTGACCGTGGACCCGGTGGCCGACGCCGAGCCGGGCAAGATCCTGCACGAGGTGCGGCACGGCGAGATGGCCGAGCTCGGCGAGGTGCCGTTCCGGCATTACTACGGCAGCGTCGACTCCACGCCGTTGTTCGTCATGCTGGCCGGGCAGTATCTCGAACGCACCGGCGACGTGCCGACCATCGCCGGGCTGTGGCCGAATATCGAGCGCGCGCTGGACTGGATCGACGCCTATGGCGATCGCGATAATGACGGCTTCATCGAATATGGCCGGCGCAACGAGAATGGCCTGGTCAACCAGGGGTGGAAGGACAGCTTCGACAGCATCTTCCACGCCGACGGCACGCTGGCCGAGGGTCCGATCGCGCTGTGCGAGGTGCAGGCCTATGTCTATGCCGCCAAGCAGGCCGGTGCGGCGATCGCCCGCCGCCTCGGCCACGCCCCGCGCGCCCAGCGCCTCGACGAGGAGGCTGAGCGGCTGCGCGTCGCCTTCAACGAGAAATTCTGGTGCGAGGATCTCGGCACCTACGCCATCGCCCTGGACGGCCGGAAGCGTCCCTGCCGGGTGCGTTCGTCGAACGCCGGCCACACGCTGATGACCGGCATCGTGCCAAAGGAGCGCGCCGACCGGGTGGTGGCGGGGCTGATGAGCCGCAGCTTCTTCTCCGGCTGGGGGATACGCACCATCCCCGCCGGCGAGACCCGCTTCAACCCGATGGCCTACCATAACGGCTCGGTCTGGCCGCATGACAACGCCCTGATCGGGCTCGGCCTCGCCCGCTACGGCTACAAGGAGGAAGCCGCCCGGCTGTTCAGCGCCCTCTATGACGCCGCCCTCTACGCCGACCTGCGCCGACTGCCGGAGCTGTTCTGCGGCTTTGCCCGCCAGCGTGGCGAGGGTCCGGTGCGCTATCCGGTGGCCTGTTCGCCGCAGGCCTGGGCGGCGGCGACGCTGCCGAGCCTGCTGCAGGCGACGCTCGGGCTGAGCTTCGAGCCAGCCACCGCCACGGTGCATTTCGACACGCCGCGGCTGCCGGCCTTCCTCGACGAGATGACGCTGTACAACCTGTCGGTCGCCGGCGGACGGGTCAGCGTGCATCTCTCGCGCCTGGGCGGCGAGGTGGCGATCAACGTGCTGGAACGCGAGGGGGCGATTCGGGTGCAGACGACGAGCTGAGGGCGCGAATTTTCAAGGATAACTTGGAAAATACGGAATTTCCTGCCAAGTTGGATCAGGAGGTTCTGCAATGCCCAACGTCAGCGTCACATCGGCCGACTTTCAGAAAAACTTTGGCCGCTATCGGGAAGCGGCGATCCGGGAAGCCGTCACCATCACCAATCACGGCCGTGACAGCCTGGTGCTCCTTTCCGCCGATGAATATCGGCGGCTGAAGAGGCGCGATCGCGAGGTCCTGCATGTCTCGGAGCTGAGTGACCAGGATGTCGAGGCGATCCGCACCGCTGAAATTCCCGAAGAAAACGCCGCCTTCGACCACGAAGTAGAATTCTGAGCGCGTGCCTCTTCCCGCCCCTGTTCCTGGCCTGGTCATCAGCTACGCCTATTTGTGGCGTAATCAGCAGGACGAGGGGCGAGAGGAAGGCGTCAAGGACCGGCCTTGCGTCGTCATCCTTGCCGTCCGCCGGGAAGAGGGCGAACGTGTCGTCACGGTCGCGCCCATCACCCACATGCCACCTCGTCACGCGCAGGATGCCATCGAGTTGCCGGCTGCTACGAAGCGCCGCCTGGATCTCGACGACAAGCGGTCATGGATCGTCGCCACGGAGCTGAACCGCTTTGTGTGGCCAGGACCGGACCTTCGCCCCGTCCCGAGCAAACCGGGGGAGTTCTCCTATGGCAGCCTGCCGAAGCAGCTCATGCTACAATTGAGGGAACGAATTACAGATCTATACCAAGATCGGCGACTCCGCATGGTTTCGCGTGAGGCTGATGACAACCAAAACTCCCGCTGACTGACATTCCCTGACCTATTGATCCGACATGCTTTTAGTGGAAGCGATCGTCGCCCTGGCCTACCGGACCCCCAGGTACTGTAACCTCACTGCGATCCCCTTCGTATCCGGTATGCGAAGCTGATCACCAAAGGTCCAAGGTATTGTCATGATCCTGCTGCTTGTCGCCTATCTGGGCGGGGTGCTGACCATCCTGAGCCCCTGCATCCTGCCCGTGCTGCCGTTCGTGTTCGCCCGGGCGGACCAGCCTTTTCTGCGAAGCGGCCTGCCGCTGCTGCTCGGGATGGCGATCACCTTCGCCGTGGTCGCGACCTTGGCCGCCGTCGGCGGCGGGTGGGCGGTGCAGGCCAATCACTACGGACGCTTCGCCGCCATCCTGCTGCTGGCGCTGTTCGGCG
>CAXSEE010000061.1:9860-20578 GCA_964235615.1 uncultured Acetobacteraceae bacterium
GCGATCAGCCTGGGCCTCGATACCGGGCTGCTGACGCGCGTCTCGCTGGCGAGCACCTCGGGCGTGGAACAAGCGCTGATCGACAAGGCGCGGCCGGGTCAGGCGGTGGTCACCGCCGCCGTGACACGATCAGAATTGCCCGTCGAAGGCCAGCTTCCATCGCTTGCCGGAGCCGTCGAATGGATCAACTCGCCGCCGCTGACGGCTGCGGGCCTGCGCGGGAAGGTGGTCCTGGTCGATTTCTGGACCTATTCCTGCATCAACTGCCTGCGCTCCATCCCCTATGTCGAGGCGTGGGCGAAGAAGTATCGCAGCCAGGGCCTGGTCGTGATCGGCGTGCATGCGCCCGAGTTCGCCTTCGAGAAGAATGCCGACAACGTACGCCAGGCGGTGCGCGGCCTGAAGCTCGATTATCCCATCGCCATCGACAACAACTACGCGATCTGGCGCGGCTTCAACAACCAGTACTGGCCGGCGCATTATTTCATCGATGCGCAGGGCCGCATCCGCCACCACCACTTCGGCGAAGGCGACTATGACGGGTCGGAAATGATCATCCAGCAGCTACTGGCCGAGGCCGGCCACGGCAACTTGAAGCATGACATCGTCTCCGTCGCCGGACAGGGCGTCGAAGCGGCCTCCGACGGCGGCAACATGGCCTCTCCCGAGACCTATATCGGCTACGCGCGCGGGCAGAACTTCGCCTCCCCGGGCGGCGCGGTCGAGGATACCGCGCATGACTATTCGGCGCCGACGCTTAGGCTCAACCAGTGGGCGTTAGGCGGGGACTGGACGGTGACGGGGGAGAATGCCGTGCTGGACAAGCCGGACGGCAGCATCAGCTACCGTTTCCATGCGCGCGACCTGCATCTCGTCCTGGGACCCGAGGCGGGTGGCAAGCCGGTGCGGTTCCGGGTTCTGATCGACGGCAAGCCGCCGCTCGATAATCACGGCGCGGATATCGATAGCCAGGGACAGGGCGTCGTGACCAGTCAGCGCCTCTACCAGCTCGTCCGGCAGAACCAGCCGATCGCGGACCGGGATTTCCAGATACAGTTCCTGGACCCCGGAGCGCAGGCGTTCGCCTTTACATTCGGGTGATGCCGGACGCCTACCAGCCGAAGCCAGGGCCGAAGCCGAACCCGCCACCCCAGGGTCCCCAGCCGCCCCAGTTCCAGGCTGGGTCGGAGTATTCCTGCGCCGTCAGCTCCTGCTCATCGGCCAGTTGCTGCTGCTGCACATGCTGACGGTACTGCCCATAGGCCTGCTGCGAGCCGACATAGAGGCAGTCGCACACCAGCGGGTCGGCGTAGACATAGGTGATGGTGTCGCCGTGTGTGCGCTGTACGAAGTGATGCGGCGGCAGGCGGTTCAGCATGGCCTGGCGCTCGGGTGTGTTGGCCGGGCGCACGGTGAAGCCTGCCGCGGCCAGGCTATCCTCCTTCTGCGTGACCTGCTCCTGCTGCGTGGCGCAGGCTGAAAGACAGAGGGAGGCCAGCAAGAGAAGCTTCGGGCATGTTGACATCATCGGCCTGGATTCACTTCTCGGCTGTTCGAGCGTATTTTGCGTCCAACGCATCAATTGCATCAACGTTCGGCGCCGATTTGCCGCGCGGGTCGAATTCTTGAGCGAGCCAGGTATCGACGATCGCTTTGGCGACCTCCGGACCGATCACGCGGGCGCCCATGGTGATGATCTGGGCGTTGTTGCTCAGTGCAGCACGCTCGGCGGAATAGGTGTCGTGCGTGAGGGCGGCGCGGATGCCGGGGATCTTGTTGGCCGAGATCGACACGCCGATGCCGGTGCCGCAGCACAGGATGCCGCGGTCGTACGTGCCGGACAGGATCCGGCTGGCGACGCGGTCGGTCATCTGGGCGTAATACTCGCCATCCTCGGTCTCCGACGTCGACAGGTCGGTGACCTCGTGCTCGCCGGTCTTTTTCAGATGTTCGGCGATCACGCGAATGAGGGATTCGCCGGCGCTGTCTCCGCCCAATGCGATACGCATGATACTCTCTCCTATGGTTTGTTCGGACGGGGGCGGCTCATGACGAGCCGCCCGGCTGTCTCTACTTCCGGAGCGTGAACGCCGAAACATAGCGCGGCAGGTTGGCTTTGGTGATGAGGACGCAGTTGAACAACTGCTTCTCGGTCGCAACGCCTGTTTTTCCGGTCTTCAGGAACGTGTCTGCCTCGTCAACGGCTTTCGCGGAGAAGATGGCAACCGGCTGCAACACGGTATATTGCAACTCGCCTGCCTTGATGGCCGCGACGGCGTCCGGGGAACCATCGAAGCCGCCGACCTTGATGTTCGAGAGTTTTCCCGCCTCCTTCAGCGCCGAGATCGCACCGAGCGCCATCTCGTCATTGCCGCTGATCACGCCGGTGATGTCGGGATGGGCCTGCAGCAGGTTCTGCATCTTGTCATGTCCCTGGGTGCGGTCCCAGTTGGCAACCTGCGAGCCGGCCTTGACGAGCCCGGTATATTGGGTGAGCACCGTCTCATACCCGTTGGAGCGGGTGGCGGCATTATTGTCCGACGGAGAACCAAGCAGCTCGACGTAGCTGCCCTTCTGTCCGACGTCCTTCACCCAACGCTGCGCGCCAAGAGCGGCACCTTGCGCATTGTTCGAAACGAGCTGCGCCTTGGCCAGTCCTGGCTGGTTGATCTCGGCATTGACGAGAAACACCGGGATGTTGGCGGCAATGGCCTTCTTCACCGCGCCGACGGAACCGCTGGCGTTGGCGGGATCGAGGATGATCGCCACCGACCGGTTGGTGATTGCCGTATCGATCAGGTTGCTTTCGGTGTTCGTGTCGCCCTTCGACGCGCCCACGGTGGTCTTGTAGCCGAGCTTCTCTGCCTCGGCAGCGGCCACCTTGCCCTCGGTGAGCCAGTACGGGTTCGAGGGGTCGTTCACGATGATGGACATGAGCCCTCCCCCAGCCGCCACGGCCGGGGTTGGAGACGCTGCCAGTGCGGGTGCCACCATGGTGAGCGCCGTCAGCGCGAGGAGGGTTCGTTTCTTCGACATGAACATTTTCCTTTGGATAAGCATAAGTTCCGGCTCAGCCTGGCTGGGCCACGGATGTGGAAGAGCCCGCGCTCGAACCCGGACGCTTGGGCCGGCGGCGATACTGGATGGCATTCAGGAGCACGGCCAGCACGATCACGGCGCCTGTAAAGACGGTCTGCCAATAAGACGAGATACCAATGATGACGAGCCCGTCAGACAGAAAACCGATGACGAAGGCGCCGAGCAGGGTTCCCTGGACATTGCCGCGACCGCCGGTCAGTGCCGCACCTCCGATGACGACCGCGGCGATGGCTGTCAATTCGTAGGAGACGCCGGCTGTCGGTCCGGCCGATGTCAACTGGGACGACAGGATCAAGCCTGCCACGGCGGCGCAGATGCCGGACAGGACATAGACCGATACCTGCACTCTCTTGACCGGAACGCCGGAGAGCTCGGCCGCACGCTCGTTGCCACCGGAAGCATACAGCCAGCGGCCGAACGCGGTCCGGCTCAGTACGAGGTTGCCGAGGATGGCGACGACCGCCAGCACCAGCACGCCGATCGGGATGCCAAGCAGGTGATTGAAGCCGAGCCAGTTGAAACCGGCGTTGCCGAGATCCGCTTTGCCGCCGAGGTTATTGTAGGTCAGGCCGTTGGTTATCAGGAGTGCCGCCCCGCGCGCCACATACATGACACCCAAGGTGGCAACGAACGCCGGGACCTTGAACCGTGCGACCAGGACACCGTTGATCAGGCCGACGCAGCCGCCCAGCAGGCAGGTCAGAACAACGACCACCCAGACCGGCGGATACAGCGTGACGCCGAGTGCGCCGAGCGTCACGCCCTGCATCAGGAAACCCGCGATGACGCCAGACAGTCCAAGTGTGGACCCTACCGACAGATCGATGCCGCCGTTGAGGATGACGAGGAGCATGCCGACCGCCAGGATACCGAAGATGGCAACGTGGGAGGCCATGGTGAGGAAATTGCCCAGGGAGAAATAGTACGGGGACAGAAGCGAGAAGACGATAATAATCACGATCAGCGCGAAGAACGCGCGGCCCTCGAGCAGCAGCCTGCCCAGCTCGAAGTCGCCGGAAAAGACGCCCCTGTTCCTGAGTTTCGGAGATAGAACCGTATCTGTCATGGGCAGGCGACCCTGGTCACTGTTGATTATTCAGCTTACGACGGCCTCGCCGGAGGCAGCCATGATCTCTTCCTTCAAGACATCAGGCCCGAACTCGGCCGATATCCTGCCCCTGCGCATGACGACGATCCTGTGCGCGATGCTCAGGCACTCCTGGACTTCCGACGTCGAGAACACCACTGCGAGCCCCTGCGCCGCCTTTTCCGCCAGCAGCCTGAAGACTTCCGCCTTGGCGCCAACGTCGATGCCGCGGCTGGGCTCGTCCAGCAGAAGAACCTTGGGATTGGTTGCCAGCATCTTGCCGATGACGACTTTCTGCTGGTTGCCGCCGGAGAGCGAGCCTATGGAGGCGCCGCCGCCCGCTGTCTTGATGTGGACGTTGCGGATGGACTTTTCGACCAGCGTCCGTTCGAGCGACCGGGACGTCAGCACCCGTTTGATGAAGGTGCCGATGCTCGCGAGCGAGAGATTCTCGCCCACGGACATCGTCTGCACCAAGCCGTCGCGCTGGCGATCCTCGGGCACCAGCGCGAGGCCCCTGGCGATGCGGTCGGCAATGCTCAATCCCGCAACCGGCCTGCTTTCGAGAAGAACCTGGCCACCGGCCATCGGCACTCGCCCGGCTACGGCCTCCAGCAGCTCCGTACGTCCGGCACCCATCAGGCCGTAGATGCAGACGATCTCGCCGACCCGCACGTCGAGCGAAAGATGGTCGACCACCAGGCCCGACTTCGTCGTATCGGCCACGCAGACATCGTCGATCGACAGGATGACGTCGCCGAATGCGTAGCCGGTCGGCGGGGATCCACGATCGAAATGTTCGCCCACCATCTTGTGGACGATCCACTGGAGGTCGATGTCCTTTGCCTCGGCCGTTGCCGTGATCGTCCCGTCACGAAGCACCACCGCGTAATCGGTGATCTGCAACGCCTCCTCGAGATGATGCGAGATATAGACGATGGACACGCCGCGGCCGGTCAGGTCGCGGATCACCTTGAACAACACCTCGACCTCGGTGGCGCTCAGCGCGGACGTCGGTTCGTCCATGATCAGGATCCGGGCATCCACCGAGAGTGCCCGCGCGATCTCGACGATCTGCTGCTGTCCCAGACGCAGATCCTCCACCAGGGTCATCGGGTCGATGTCCTCTTCGAGCTCGGCCATCAGCGCTTTCGTCTGGCGGGCCTCCTCGGCGAAGTCGACGCCGCTCGACGCGTGACGCAGCTCCCGTCCCAGAAAGATGTTGTCACGGACAGTAAGGTTGGGGGCGAGGCTCAACTCCTGGTGGATGATCGAGATGCCGTGATCGCGTGCCTCCACCGTGGAGGAGAAGGTGACGAGACGGCCATCGAGCTCGATGTCTCCCGAAGTCGGCGTGATCACGCCGGACAGGATCTTCATCAGGGTCGATTTGCCCGCGCCATTCTCGCCGAACAGCGTGGTGACCTTGCCGCGGTGTATGTCGAAGTTCACGCCCTTGAGGGCGTGCGTGCTGCCATACAGCTTGGCGACGTTCCGTGCCGAAAGCACCGCACTTCCGACCGGCGATCCGGTTTCCAGCGACAGGCTCACCGGACGTCCAGCTTCACCGGAGTGACCAGCCAGGTTCCCGGGTCGGTCAACTGGAACACGCCGACGGCCGCTATGGTTTTTCCGGAGAGATTGCCGGCGTCGATCTTCGAGAGGACCGCCGTCTTCATCTCCTTGTTCAAGGCCGATCCAGCATTCTGGTATTCGATCTGGTTGCTGAACTGCCCGAACGTGACCAGACCGGTGCCATCACGCAAGTCCGTCCCGACGATCGCGGGGCCGGTCTGCACGGTGATGTGTATCGTATCGGGAACCCCGGGAACGGCGACGTCGTAGACCCCGGAGTCCTGCTTGCCGAACTTTCCGGTGAACTTGACCGAGAACTCCGGACCCGCATCCGCCGCGATACCATACTGCTTCTCCGCCGCAGCCTGATCCTTGCCCACCGAAGCTGCCAGGGTTGCGGCATCGACGGCACGGCTCTCGATGGCAGCCTGCAATTTCGGAAACTCGGTCTTGCCGTATGTTGCCGGCGAGAAGACGTCGGACTGGACATCCATGGCAGAACCGATCCTGACGACCTTGGTGTCCAGCGCCATGGCGACGAGCACGATAAGAACCGTGCCCGAAGCCAGAACCAGCCGAGTGTTCGATTTGCCGCTTCGGCTTGCCATGGCTCGCGCTATGCCGGGATCAGGACGATCTTGATCGAGCCTTCACCCTTCTTCATCAACTCGAAGCCGTGTGCGAACTCGCTGAGCGGCAGCGTGTGCGTGACTACCCCCTCGGTGGGCAGGCGGCCGTCACCGATCGCGGCGATGGTGAGCGGGTAGCAGTATGGCCCGAGATGCGCGCCGTATAGATCGAGCTGCTTGCGGTCGCTGATGATCGACCAGTCGGCGGTCACCTCGTGGCCGAACACCGAGAACTCGACGAAGCGGCCGAGCTTGCGGATCATGTTCAGGCCCTGGGTGACGCTGGCCTCGTGGCCGGTCGCTTCGATATAGACGTCGCAGCCATAGCCCTCGGTCATCTCCTTGACCGCGCGGACCACGTCCTCCTTGAACGGGTTCATGACGATGTCGGCGCCGAACTTCTTCGCCAGGTCGAGCCGGTCCTGCTTGCCGTCGAGCACGATCAGCTTGGACGGGTTCTTCAGCCGCGCGGCGCCGACCATGCCGAGGCCGAGTGGCCCCGCGCCGGACAGCACCACCACGTCGTCGAGCTGGATCAGGCCGCGATTGACCGCGTGCACCGAGCAGGCATAGGGCTCGACCAGCACCGCCTTTTCCATCGGGATCGAGTCCGGGACCTTGTAGGTGCGGCTCTCCTTGGGGAAGCGCATGTATTTCGCCATGGCGCCGTTGACGTTCTTCTGGAAGCCGTACACATCGTGCCGCTCGCACATCCAGTATTCGCCGCGCGTGCAGTAGCGGCAATGCTCGCAGGGCACGATCTGCTCGGAGATCAGCCGGTCGCCGATCTTGAACTGGTTCTTGCGAGCGACGTTCTCGCCGACTTCGACGGCGCGGCCGATGAACTCGTGGCCGGGGATCATCGGCGCCTTGACGTAGCGGGCCTGACCTTTGTTGTCGCCCCAGAAGGAGGGCGCGCCGCCGAACGTCTTGATGTCGCTGGCGCAGATGCCGCAGGCCTCGACCTCGATGATGATGTCGTCAGGACCCGCGCGCGGCACCGCGACTTCCTCTAAGCGGTAGTCGCCGGGCGCATAGGCGACGACGGCGGTCATGCGCTCGGGAAGATCGACCTTGTTGCCGGCGGCGGGAGAGAGCGTATCCATCGATGATTTCCTTCGATGTGATCAGATGGTTTTCAGATGGGTCAGCAGGCCTTCGGCCAAAGCCTGCAGGATCAGGTTGCAGGAGGTGGCGCCGGCATCGAGATGGCCGCGCGAGCGCTCGCCGAGGCGCGCGGCGCGGCCGAGCTTGGCTACCATCTCGCGTGTCGACTCCAGGCCTGTTGCCGACGCCTGCTGCAACGCCTGCAGGCAGGCCGCGAAGTCGTGCCCGTCTGCGACGGCGGCGTCGTAGGCGACGCGGGCGGGCGTGAGCACGTCGATCAGGGTCTTGTCGCCAGGCTTGGCCTCGCCGAGATCGGTGATGGCGCTCTCGCCGGCCTGCAGCATGGTCGCGAGCCGATCGCGGTCGATGCTGTCGGTGCCGTCCAGCGCGTCGGCCATCTCGACGAAGAACGAGCCGTACAAGGGCCCCATCGAGCCGCCGATATCGCCGAGCAGGGTGTCGCCGATCATCGCGAAGCCTTCTCGCAGGTCGAAATCCTTGCCCGACAGCCGCTCGGTGACCAGACGAAAGCCCTTGGCCATGTTGATGCCGTGGTCACCATCTCCGGTGGCGCCGTCGATCTCGCCCAGCAGCGCCTGGTTCTCGATGATCGACGAGGCGATCGCGAGGGTCACGGGCGCTGCGTCCTTGAGCGTGATGGTTTGCATCGCGCGTTCCTCCCTAGCCTGCCACGGTCAAGCCGATCGACCGCGCCGGCGCACGCAACAGGCGGTCGAGCTCGGCATCGAGGCGGGTGACGGTGACCGATACGCCGGACATCTCCAGCGACGTGAAGTAATTGCCGACCAAGCGATGCCGCGGGGTGATGTTCCGTGCCCGCAGCATCTCGTCGACATGGCCGTAGAGCAGATACAGCTCCATCAGCGGCGTTGCCCCGAGTCCGGAGACCAGCACGCTGACGTCCTCGCCCTCGAACGCCAGATCAGCGAGGATGCGCTCCAGCATCATGCCGGCCATCTCCTTCGCCGGAGCCACCGGCAGGATGGCGATGCCATGCTCGCCATGATGGCCGATGCCGACCTCCATCATGCCGGGCTCGATCGAGAAGTTCGGCTTGCCGGCAGCAGGGATCGTGCAGGCGGACAGGCCGATGCCGATCGAGCGGGTGTTGTCGATGGCTTTTTGCGCGGCGGCGATGACGGTGTCGAGATCGCCTCCCTCGGCCGCACGCGCGCCGCCGGCTTTCCACATCAGGATCTCGCCGGCGACACCGCGCCGCTTGTCGGCTTCCTCGCGGGGCGCGGAGGCGACGTCGTCGTTGGCGATCACCGTCTTGACGGCCAGCCCGTCCTTGGCCGCGAGCCGCACCGCCATCTTCACGTTCATGTTGTCGCCGGCATAGTTGCCATACAGGCAGGCGACTCCCTGTCCGCCGTCGGCCTCGCGGAAGGCCGCGTCGAAGCTTTTCGCGGTGGGGGAGGCGAACACCTCGCCGATCGCCACGGCATCGACCAGGCCGGGTCCGACATAGCCCAGGAATGCCGGCTCATGGCCCGATCCGCCGCCGGTCACGATGCCGACGCGGCCCTTGGCGCCGTCACCCGCCACGCGCAGCACGCGGGGATGGCCGGTCGCGGCGAGCAGGTCGGGATGGGCCGCCAGCACGCCACGGATGCTGTCCTCGGTGACCTGGTCCGGATCGTCGATCACGCGGTTCAACATGGCTGCTTGCTCCCCCCCTGCTGTTGGGCGGAGAATGAGATCCGGTGTGAACAGATGTCAAGCCTGTGCGCACTTGCGCACTACCAGTTTACGGTGGATAACTCGACAAATGGCCATTGATGAACAAATCGAGAAATAAATGGCCGAACATCTGCGCATGCAAGTATAGATGTGCGAGCAAATGAGCATCACAATGGACATTGTGCATCGCAAAAACTTGGACGAGCCGATCGTGCTCGATGCCGACGAGCCTCTGCAGCCGCGCAGCACGTCGCATCGCGTGGCGCGCGCGCAGGACAGGAACGACGTTCGGACCGAGACCCTGCTCGAGATCGCCGCCCTGTATTATTATGAAGACGTGACGCAGGAGGCGTTGTCGCAGCGCTTCTCGATGTCACGGGCCAAGATCGGCCGCCTGCTGAAGCGCGCGCGCGCCGATGGGTTGGTCGAGATCCGCGTGCATCAGCCGCCGTCGGTCGGAGCCGAGCTGGAGCGGGAGTTCATCCGCCGCTTCGGCATCGACCGACTGCTGGTCTCGATCGATCATCGCGATGCGGACGCGCAGCGCAACGCGGTGGCGGCATTGGTGGCGTCGCACCTTGAGCGGGTACTGACCGATGGCAGCATCGTCGCCGTCGGCATGGGACGCAACGTCGCCGCGGTGGCGGACTCCCTGATTGCGCGGCCGCGCGCCGGCGTGACGTTCGTCTGCGCCATCGGCGGCTCGCTGCGTGCCGGCGAGCATATGAACCCCGACCATATCTGCCGGCGGCTGGCGGCCCGTTTCGGCGGCGAGAGCGAGACGTTGTATGCGCCCGCCCTGGTCACCAACGCCGAGCTGCGGGCCGAGCTCTATCGCAACGACACCGTCAAGCTGACGCTCGACCGCGCGCGGCGCGCCGACATCGCGCTGATCGGCGTGGGCGACCTGTCCGAGGACAGCAACATGGTCCGCATGGGCTGGTTCACGCCAAAGGAGATCGCCGAGGCGAGGCTGGCCGGCACCATTGGCGACACCATGGGCTACGACTTCATCGACATCCACGGGCGCCCCGCGGACACCGGCATGCAGGGCCGGGTGATCGGCCTGTCCCGCGGTGACCTGGAGCGGATCCCCGACGTGATCGCGATCGCCAGCGAGAACACCAAGGCCGCCGCGATCCTGGGCGCCCTGCGGACGCGCGCGATCGACACCCTGGCGACCTCCTTTACCAACGCCCACACCATCCTGCGCCTGGATGACGCGACCTCGCCGCAGCACTCCTAGGGCGTCGTTCCTTAAGCGGACGCCTTATAGCTGCCGGTTAGCTTCTGATACTGCGCGATCACCTCGTCCGGCGGGCCATCGGCACGGATGCGGCCGGCTTCCAGCCAGAGCACGCGGGTGCACCAGGTCCGGATCACCGAGACCTGGTGCGACGTCAGCACCATGATCTCGGCGCCACGCACCACGCTCTCCAGCCTGGTACGCGCCTTGGCCTGGAAGGCGGCGTCGCCGGCCATGAACCATTCATCCATCAGCAGCACCTGCGGCGCGA
>CAXSEE010000062.1:0-9961 GCA_964235615.1 uncultured Acetobacteraceae bacterium
CGACCGCGGAAGGGGAAGCGCGGACCAGGAGATTGCATGCGCTCGTTCTCCGCGGCCTGAGTGCCAGGGACACGCCCGACGCGCAAGCGCTGCCATAGAGGCGCGCCGCGAGCGTTCTCACGATCTGCCGCGGAGATGATCAGGAAACCAGCTCTCGCATCTGTGCCTATAATGAGCCGGAGACGATCAACGAGCCTCTTGCGCTCAACTTCAAGCTCGTGCCGAGAAGCTCCGACATGCTCTCGGTTGCCGCCGCCTTGTCTGCTGTGAAAAGGCCGCTGTCGTCCAGGCAGTCCTCACGCTTCATGGCAACTGCTCTCCGCATAACGTGTCAGCTCCAACGCCAAGTGATCGAACGTCAGTCGGATTCGATAATTGCTACGCAGGTCCCTATGCATCGCAACCCAGACGTCCATGGAAAATATCAGCTCGGCATGAAGCACGGGAACGAGACTCCTGTCTCTCCTCGCGATCCCCAGTTGGCTTGCACCGATGCCGAACCCTGTGCGTACTGCCGCGAGTTGCGCGAGATCGCTATCCGAGCGAAACGCGAACATGTCGCGAGTGAACTTCATTCCCATCTTCTCGATCATCCGCGCGTGGGCTTGGTCACGATCATATCCAATCAACGCGTGTCGACGCAGATCCTGAAGTCTGCGCGGCATCGTGTGCGCTTTCAGGTAACGCTGATGAGCGTAAAGCCCGGCGTCGATCCGTCCAACCCGCTTCGCGACCAGTGCTCCCTGGGTCGGCCGGACCATCCTGACGGCGATATCCGCGTCGCCGCGCAACAGATCTTCATTGCGGTTCGTCAGTGAGATCTCCACGGAAATTCGAGGGTGAAGAGCGTGGAAATCCGCGAGGATCGAGGGAAGAACCTCGCCTCCAATGACTTCGCTCGCGGAGATGCGTACCGTTCCACGCTCCTCGTCGACCTCACCGGATACCGAGCGCTGTCCTGCGTCAGCGGCGGCGGCCATGGCCTCCACAGACGGGATCAATCGCAAGCCCGCTTCCGTCGGTGACAGGCCATCAGGCGAGCGAGTAAAGAGCTTGACCCCGAGCGATGCCTCGAAGGCGGCCACTTGGCGACCCATGGTGGGCTGTGTCGTGCCAAGCGCGCGGGCGGCGCTCGACAGGCTTCCCTCGCGCACAACCGCGAGAAACGCCCTGAATAAGTGCCAATCCGGTACTTGAGTAGCCATGCATTACTGTATGTGCGGTGTGCATCATTAGGCAATTAATGTTTATAATGCGGCGGCGTATGTTGCGATAGTCATCCACACCCGGAGAATCCCATGGTTAACGCCATCGTCCCCAGCCCTCACATGCAGGCCGGAAGTTCAACAGTCTCGGAGACCCGCTTCCTGGCGGTCGACGGCGGCCAAATCGCGTATGACGACACGGGTGGAAACGGTCCGCTGATCCTCGCGATCCCGGGAATGGGGGATCTGCGGTCTGAATACCGGCTGTTGCGCCCGGAGCTACAGGGAGCAGGCTACCGGATCGTTACGATAGACGTGCGTGGTTTCGGTCAGACGTCGGCGCGGTGGAATGATTACTCGGCTCACGCGGTTGGCCGCGATGCACTCGCCTTGATCGGACATCTCGATGCGGGGCCGGCGGTGATCCTCGGCAACTCGTTCGCTGCGGGATCGGCGCTGTGGGCAGCGCACGACGCGCCGGCATGTGTGCGCGGCGTGGTGCTGCTGGGTCCGATCGTGCGTGACCTGAAGGCGCCGTGGTGGGCAACGCTCGTGATGAAAGCCGGCTTCGCGGGGCCATGGCGAGTGTGGTTCTGGAGCACCTACTGGAACAGTCTGTTCCCGACGCACAAGCCTGCGGACCAGCACCAGATCAGAGCCGCAATCACGAAAAACCTGAAGGAGCCAGGACGGATGGCGGCACTTCAAGCGATGATCGGCCTATCCAAGGCCGACACCGCAGCCATCATACCTGCGAGTCGGGTGCCGGCCCTCGTCGTGATGGGTACTCGTGATCCGGACTTTCCGAATGCAGCAGCCGAAGCTCGCTGGCTCGCAACCCAGCTTCACGCCGACAGCCTGATTGTCGATGGGGCGGGGCATTATCCGCACACCGAGATGCCGGAGCGAGTTGCACCCAAGTTGCTGTCCTTCATCGCCCAGGCGCATGGCTAAACCCTCGGACAGACCGCACCCTATGCCAAACGCCCTGCCTCAGATAGTGAAACTCCCGAAATTTACCCGGATGGTAGCTGCTTTTCATTAATCGGCACTCGTAGAGAAAGCGGCGCGCAGGCATATCGTTACAGTGTGCGACAGTGACACCGCCAGGTAATCCGCGCCAATCTCCGCTTTTAGCCGCTCGTCCCTGATCGCCGCATCGTCGAGCGGCCAAAGACCGATGAGAATCGGCGTCACCTTTGGCAAGCGGTGTCGTAGACGCTCGGTCAGGTATTTCAAATGCGCGGGAACACCTCCAATGTCCAGATAGGAGACGCACGTCATGACGGTTCCCGCAACGTCGAGCGCCCCGACATTGTCTCGTGAGACATCTTCGTAAGCCACGGTTCGACCGTTCATGCCGTGCTTATTCAGGAGTTGTAGGAGGATTGCCGCAGCCACCGCGTCGAGCGGCCCGCGTCCAGCGACACATAGAACGGCGTTCTGGCTCTTCCAGGCCTCGGGCAAACCACCTCCAGGTACCGCGAACGGCGTCAAGATCTCCGGCACATCCTCCTCGTCGTCCAACGGCCTGAGGGTGCTGACCTCGGCCTTGGTCATTGGAGGCTGCTCGTCGTTGTGGTGGCTCAGCCCCCGTATCAGAGCCATGGCCGTCCTCCTTACCTGATCGAGTTGAGCCAGGTTAAGCGCACCTCGCAGAGCGTCGGCCGATGCCAATTGCAAACCCTTGATGGCGACCTCGTCATAATAGGCGGAGAGCGACCGTTCCTTCAGGATCAACTCGGCATGGTGCTGCGCCTCATCGAGGTCGGCCGCCAGAATGCACTGATGGAAGCTCGCAACAGGAGACAACGCCGGTCGATTGCCGAGCAGGATATCAAGATAATCGAGCCGGTGGACATGACGGCCGATGACGACCAGGCTCAGCGTGACCGGAGTGGACAGGATCAGACCGATCGGTCCCCAGAGCCAGGACCAGAATATGGCTGCGACAATGACGGCGAATGGCGACAACCCCGTGCTGAGCCCATAGATGGATGGTTCGATCGCCTGCCCGGTGAATGCTTCCAAGACACCAAACAATGCCGCTGTCCATACGACCGCGGACCAGCCCGGCTCGGTGGCCGCAGCCAAAGCCATGGGAAGTGCTGCGGCGATTGGCATTCCGAAATATGGAACAAAGCGCAGGAGCGCGGCCAGAATGCCCCACAGAGCCGGACTTGGCACGCCGATGATGAGCAGACCTATGCCGATGATGATCCCGAAGCCCGCGTTCATGCCGAGCTGGGTCAGGAAATACCGGCTGAGACGGCGCGCGGCGTCATCGATCGCGAGGGTCGTGCGATGAAGGTCGTCCGAACCGATCAGACGGATCGCGCGGTCCCGCAGGTCCTCTCGTTGCAGCAGTGCGAAGACCGCAACGACGAAAACGATTCCGGCCGTCGCGAAGCGAACCAGCACCGGTGCGATGTAACGGTTGACCAACTGTATCGGTGTCGATGGCTCGGGGCTCGCGGGGGCAGCGGGCGGCGCGGGACTGGCTGCAAGTTGCGGCGCATGATTCTGGACCTGGCCGAACCTTTGGTCGTCGATACCTTTCAGTCCGGCGGCGAGATGTGCGAGATGTGTGAAAGCGAACTGGCGAACCGTCGATACCTTGGCTTCCAGGGTAGCGGCATATCGTGGGAAATTCTCTGACAAGTCGCTGATCTGGGTTCCGATCACGCCTCCGACCGCCAGGATAATTGCGAGTGCCAGGGTAGCCCCCAACAATACCGACGCAACCCGACCAAGCCGTAGGCGCCCGAGCAGGTTCACCAGCGGCGCCAGCACGAAGGCGAGCAGCATCGCGACCGCTACGGGAACCAGCACATCCCTGCCGAAATAGAGGATCGCGACGATCATGACGAAGGTCGTCAGCACCTTCGAGGCGTCTGGCCTTATTGCCGGCGCCACAGACTCTGTTGATGGGATAGCCGTGGGCCGTGTCTCGGACATGGAATGCATCTTTGCGGTGATGGTCGGCAGTCATGCTCATCAATCGAATTCGGTTGGCAGGTCCGGCGCGCGATGATGGGCGAACAGCCGCGCGATCTGGTGCGGCAGCGTCCGTCCGGTGGACAGGTCGGCGGGGATCTCGTCCTCGGCGAAGAAGCGCACCTCGCTGGTCTCCAGGCTGCCGCGCGCCTCGCCTCCCGTGAGCGCGCACAGGAAGAACAGCTTGTAGATCGAGAACGGGACGGCCGGATGATGCCCCTGCCTGGCACGGTCATGCAGCAGCGCCAGCTTGATCACGCGCGCCTCGTAGCCGGACTCCTCGGCGATCTCGCGCCGCACGCATTCCGAAGCGGTCTGGTTCACGTCGGCCCAGCCGCCCGGGAGCGTCCAGCGGCCGTCGTCGGCGGTCTCGCGCACCATCAGCAGCCGGTCCCGCGTGTCGAACACGGCGCCGCGCACATCGGTCTTCGGCGTCGCATATCCCTGTTCGGCCACGAACAGCTCCAGCAGCCGGGTCTCGTCCGCCTGGCCGCCTCGGGCCATCATCCGCGCCGCCATCAGGCGCAGCGCCTCGTAGCGCTCGCGGTCATAGGGATCATCGGTAAAGGCGAGGCCGCTCTGCGCGATCGCCTGGAGTTCCCGCCCCTGCACCAGCCAGTAGGCCTCGGTCGCCATCATCCGCTCCTCACGCCGTCATCACCACGATCGACACCGACTTGACCAGCGCCAGCACCGCCAGACCCGGCGCCAGCGACAGCCGGCGCGCGGAGTCCGCCGTCACCTGGGCCAGCATCAGCCCGCTCGCCTCACCTTCACCCACAGCCCGCAGCGATACCGTCACCACGCCGCGCGCCGCGTCGTCGGACAGCGCCACCACCCGAGCCGGAAGCAGGTTCTGCACGCTGAGCACCGGCATCCGCTCCGAGGTCCCCGCCGCCGCCAGCATCACCTCCCTGGCCGGGATCTTCAACCGCACGCCGGCGCCGACCTGGATACCGGTCCCCGCCGACGGCACACGCAGCAGGAAGCCGCCCGCGGCCACCTGGAACAGCCCGGATCCTGGCTCGGCGGCCGCGACATGCCCGTCCAGCAGGCAGGCCGCATCCTCGCGGCGGGCTGGCATCCCCCGCACATCGGCAAGCACTTCGGCCACCGGCCCGCAGGCCAGCACATGGCCGGCGCGCAGCAGCACCAATGTATCGGCGAGCCGGATCACCTCGTCGATCGCGTGGGTCACATACAGGATCGGCAGCGACAGACGCGCGCGCAGCCGGGCCAGGTACGGCAGGATCTCGGCCCGGCGCTCGTCGTCCAGCCCCGCCAGCGGCTCGTCCAGCGCCAGCAGCCGGGGCCGCGACAGCAGCGCCCGGCCGATCGCCACCCGTTGCCGCTCGCCGCCCGAGAGCCCGCGCGGCCGTCTCGCGAGCAGACCCCCCAGCCCGAGCAGCGCCACCAGCTCGTCGAAACCGGGCATGTCCTGCGGCGTCCCGGCAGCCGGCGCGCGCCTGGCACCGTAGCGCAGGTTCGCCGCCACATTCAGGTGCGGGAACAGCCGCGCCTCCTGGAACACCATGCCGATCCGGCGCCGTTCCGGAGGCAGCCAGATCCCGTCGCCGGACAGCGTCGTCCCGCCGATCCGCACGACGCTGCGATCCGCCCGCAGCAGTCCGGCCACGCAATGAACCAGGCTGCTCTTGCCGGAGCCGGAAGGTCCGAACAGCGCCACAACCCCGGGCAGCGGCGCCTCGAACGACAGGTCGAGCGCCGCCGCTCCCGCGAAGCGATGCTGTATCGAAACATGAAGCTGGTCCCGGAGCATCAGGCACGCATGGACAGGCGCCGTGACAGCAGCCCCGACGCCACCAGCCCGGCCAGCGCGAGGGTCACCGAGACCGCCGCCAGCCGCGCCGCCTGCGCCTCGCCGCCCGGCACCTGCAGGGCGGCGTAGATCGCCAGCGGCAGGGTGCGCGTGCGCCCGGGGATGTCGGCGGCAAAAGTGATCACCGCGCCGAACTCGCCCAGGCTGGTGGCATAGCCGGTGGTCAGCGCCGCCAGCAGGCCGGGAGCCGCCAACGGCAATAATATGCTCACGAAACGATCGAGCGGTCCCGCCCCGAGTCCCGCCGCGGCGGCCAGCAGACCGGGATCGACCGCCTCCATCGACAGCCGGATGGAACGCACCATCAGCGGCAGGATCATCACCGCGCAGGCCAGCGCGGCACCGTTGGTGGTAAAGGCGAGCCGCACGCCGAACAGCCGCCACAGCATCGCCCCGACCGGCCCCTCGATGCCGAACACCAGCAGCAGCAGCCATCCGGTCACCACCGGCGGCAGCACCAGCGGCAGATGCACCAGCGCGTCCAGCAGCCAGCGTCCGGGAAGCCGGCGCCGGCTCAGCAGCCAGGCCGCCACAACCGCCACCGGCAGGGCGAGCGCCACCGCCCGCGCCGCCACGTCCAGCGACAGCCGCACCGCCTCCCATTGGTCCGGTGTGAGCATCCCGGGTCAGGTGGACGGCGACGAGAAGCCGAGATTGTGGAAGATCGCCTGCGCCGTGCCGCCGGCCAGGTACGACAGCAGCTGTGCTGCCTGCTGCGGCATCGCGGCCTGCTTCAGCACCGCACCGGGATAGACGATCGGCGGGTGGCTGGACTCCGGGAACACCCCGGCGACGGCGAGCTTGGACGACACCCTCACGTCGCTGGCATAGACGATCCCGGCGGGCGCCTCGCCGCGCTCCACCAGCAGCAGTGCGGCACGCACATTCTCCGCCGGCGCCAGCCTGTCGCGCAGCCCGTCCCAAAGGCCGAGCGAGGTCAGCGCCTGCCTGGCATAGATCCCGGCCGGCACCGATGCCGGATCTCCGACCGCGAGCCGTCCATCCGCTCCCAGGATGCCGGTCAGGTCCGCGCCCTTGGCGATGGTCACCGCCTTCAGCGACGCCGCACGCTCCACCAGCACCAGCCGGTTGCCGACCAGGTCGCGCCGGGTGGCCGCATCGAGCCTGTCGCGCTTGGCGAGCCAGTCCATCCAGGTCTCGTCGGCGGAAAGGAACAGGTCGGCCGGGGCGCCCTGGTCGATCTGCTTGGCCAATGCACCGCTGGATCCGAACGAGAAGCTTGGCGCGGCATGGCCGTTCGCCTGCCAGGTCGCGCTGATCTGGTTCAGCACCTCGTTCAGGCTGGCAGCCGCGAACACCACCAGCCGCTTCGCGTCCCCGCCATTCGTCTCCGCCGCCATGCCGGCCGGCGCGACCAGCGGGCTTCCAAGCGCCGCGGCCGATGCGAGCAGATGCCTCCGCGAGATCCCATCACCAGAACGCATCCAATCCCTCCACCAGATCCGCCGGAACGATACAGGCTTTGCGCAGGCTGGCTAACCGTCCCTGCCCCCTTTCCCACCTGGCAACTATGCGAGAAGGTTACCATAGCGCGACGATCGACCAGTAGAGGGCGATCAGCTCAGGGATGCGGCACAGGTGACAAAACTCGAGGTCTCGCGCGTGGACGGCATCTTCAGCGTCATCGGTCCGTCAGGCGGCGAGCCCGGCCAAGCCCGTCCGATCCTTCTGGCGGGGCAGCCCGTACGCGACTTCCTGCCGGGCTGGCTGCCGCGCGCCGCCTGCGACAGCTTCGCTCCCTGGACCGTGCTCGACCTGGTCCACGAGACCGGCCGCGAGGCGAGCTGGCTGCTCGACGGCAAGCTGGATCACGTGTCGACGCCGTTGCCGGATCTCGGCGCCGAGGAACACGCGCGGATCATCGAGCAGGCGACGCCCGCGATCCGGGCGGTCCATCAGTCCATGCTCTGTGCCGCCCATCCCCGCCTGCCGCCGGAGTGGGCGCTGTTCGACGGCCTGAACCGCGACGCCGTGATCGAGATCGTCCGCCTCGCCACCAACCACGCCATCGGCGCGACACGCGTGGTCGATCTGCATCGCGAGGCGCCGGACCCGGCCGGAGTGCCGGCACGCACCGCCAAGGGCCGGCCGATCCGCCTGAACGGCATCGGAAACTGCCTCGCCGGCAACTTCCAGGAGGCGCTGCAGGCGGCACTGCGCGATGGCATGCTGACCTGCGCCTCTCCGGTCGATGGCCGGCCGTTGCAGTCGCGCGACAGCCTGGTGCTGCACGAGCATCGCATCGCCTACCGCTTCGTCGACGAGCGCCACGGCCTGGTCTTCTACGTCAGCACCACGAATTACTTCTTCGCCATCGCCGACCTGTTCATCCCGTCCATCAACACCGTCTTCATGCCGCACAAGGAGGACAAGCAGCTCGCCACACTGGCGCAGGAATTCCTCGCCCCCATGATCTCCGACGCGGTCCTGCTGCTGGCCTATCTCGACCCCGACCGCCGCCCGGCCGCCGATCGTCCTTTCGCCGTCGTGTGCAGAGGGCACCCGAACCTGCATATGGGACACCAGGTCTGGAACGAGCTGACGGCGCTCGACCGGCTGACACGCGGCATCCCGCCGGCGTTGCTGCCCACCGTGATCGTTCCGAACGCCGCCCAGGGCTCGGAGGTGTTCGCCCCGATCGACCGGATCTTTCCCGAACTCGAAGGGCGCGTCGAGCGCGGGCTGCGCAGTCCCGACACGCTCGGGGAGTTCGTCTACCGGCGCGGCTGCTGCGTGTTCCGCGCGCTGGACGAGCATGTCACCCAGAACCTCGCCCGGCGTATCCGCGACGCCGCCGCGGAGGAACCGCCGAACCGCGACGACGAGCGGCTGGCGTTGCGTATACGGGCCGAGACCATCCCCTGCGTGCTGTTCGGCCTGCGCGTCGAGAACCGCACCGCGGTCAATCCCGGCGCGGTCGTCGCCGACTGCATCGAGCATCTGCGACAGCGGCTTGGCCAAGGGAAGGGACGGATCGTGGTCGTCCTGGATGGTCATAACGCCCGCCTGCATCATGACCCGGTCAGCCAGTACGACAGCTTCGGCCAGGGTCCGCACGAGCCGCCGGTCTTCACCGAGCTGCGCCTGGTGATGCAGCTCCGCCACCGCTTCGAGAACACCAACGTCGAGATCGTCAACCTGTGCGGAGCCGCGATGTCGCGCAGCCTGTTCTGGAGCCGGCGGGCCGACTTCTTCGTCGCCTTCTGGGGCGCCGGCCTCGCCAAGTATCGCTGGATCTGCAACCGCCCCGGCCTGGTGCTGACAAGTGCCTGGAACCTGCGGCTGCGCGACGACCTCGATATCTACCACTCCCCGCGCTATCAGGAAGGCGGCGCCCCGATCCGCTTCATCGATGCCGCCTGCATCACCGACATGCCCGAGGCGCCGGTGCTGTTCGCCCCCGTCCCCAACCCGATCCCGAGCTACAGCAATTTCCGCGTCGATCACGACGGGCTGCTGCGCGAGCTCGACGGCATGATCGCCGAACATCTGCCGCGGGCAAGGCTGCAACCTTGCCCGTGACCCCGGACGCTGTTGCGGCAACCCTGCGCACGCTGCGCGCGCGCGTGCCGCTGGTGCATAGCATCACCAACCTGGTGGTCACCAACACCACGGCCAACGCGTTGCTGGCCATCGGCGCCTCACCGGCGATGGTCGAGGCGGCTGAAGAGGTCGTGGAGTTCGCCGCCCTCGCCGACGCGCTGGTGATCAACCTCGGCACCATGAGCGTGCCGCGCGCCGAGGCGATGCAACTGGCCGCCGATGCCGCCCGCGGCACGGGCACGCCCTGGGTGCTGGACCCGGTCGCGGTCGGCGCCATCGGCTATCGCTCGACTGTGGCCGTGCGGCTGCTGGGCTCCCGGCCGCAGGTGGTACGCGGCAACGCCTCCGAGATCAT
>CAXSEE010000062.1:10061-20134 GCA_964235615.1 uncultured Acetobacteraceae bacterium
CGCCGTGCATGGCATGGTGATGATCGGCCTGGCCGGAGAGATCGCCGGCGAGACGGCACGCGGCCCCGGCTCGCTGCAGGTCGGGCTGCTGGATGCGCTGTACGAGCTGGATACGCCAGTGATCATGGCGCGCGCCCGGCTCGGCCCGGCTTGGAGAGATGCCCCAGGGGGCGCCGCTAACGCTTGAAGATGGTCAGCAGCAGCACGAACAGCAGGATCGCCAACGCCTGCAGGATCAACCGCCAGCGCATTAGCCGGTTGGACCGCGCAGGATCGCCGCCGCCGCGCACGAAACCGAGGATGCCGGCGCCGAGCACGCCCACCACGCCGATCATCGCGAAAACCATCAGGAACGTCAGAACAACCCTCATCCAACGGAGATAGGGCCTCGGGCTGCGATTTGACAGCGCAAGTGAGCGTGTGGTCCACGCGGCGGGGGAATATCCATATCGAAACGAAAGCGGAGGGTGAATGGCCGGAGCGGGACGCATGCAGTGGATCCAGGCACTCGCCGCCGGCTGCCTTCTGGCCGTGCTGCTGTTGCCGGGAGCAGCTTCGCCGGCACTTGCCCAGGCTTCCTCCCATTCCCAGGATCCCTCCCAAGTTCACGCTCACGCATCTGGATCGAATACGGCGGCGGACAAGCCGCCGCTCACGCCGGGACAGGCCCAGCAACTGCTCGACGTGCTGAACGATCCGGCCAGGCGCGCGGCCTTCACCAACACGCTGAAGCTGATGGTCAGGAGCCTGCCCGCTGCGGCGGCGGCGCCCCCTCCGGCTGCCGCATCCAAGGTCACCCTGGCGCCTGACAGCCTGGGCAGCGAACTGCTTGGCGAAGTCGGCACCTTGCGCGGGCTGGTCATCGCGCAGACCAGCGCCTTCGGCCGCATGTTCAGCGACGGCGTGCTCACCAGCCGCTGGCTGGATCATGAGCTGCGCGATCCGCAAAGCCGTGCGACACTATGGGATGCCGCCTGGCGTGGCACCGTCGTCATGCTGGTGGCGTTGCTGGCCGAGCGCGGTCTGTTCCTGCTGCTGCGCCGGCCGCTGCGCGCACTGGCACGCGACGCCAGGATCGTGCAGGAAGCAGCGCCCGAGGTCACCGCATCCGAGATGGAGGGTCCGCCCGCCAGCCTCGCCGCCGATCCGCCACGGCTCGAACCCGAAGCCGAACCCGAGGTCCCGGAACCTGAAGTCCCAGGGCCCGCGCAGGTGACCGAGACACGGGCCAAGGACGCGACCTATCGCTGGCGGACGCTGCGCCTGCTGCGCCGGGTCCCGTTCGCGATACTGCGCCTGCTGCTCAAGCTCCTGCCGCTCGGGCTGTTCCTGGTCATCGGCAACGTCGTCGGCGGCAGCTTCGCCGATCACCCGGTCACCCAGCTCATCATCGTGACGGTCGCGAACCTGTACGGCATCGGCCGCGTGCTCTATCTGCTGCTCGACATGCTGCTGGCCCCGCGGGCGCCCGGCGTCAGGCTGGTCGGGGTCTCGGATACCGCCGCCTCCCTGCTGATCCGCTGGTGGGCCTGGCTGGTGGCTGTGCCGGTCGTGGCGGTGACCTTCACCGACATCGGCGGCATCCTCGACCTCCCGCAGCGTGCCGCGCAGTCGATCATACGCGCCATCGTGCTGATCGAGCATGTGCTGCTGGCCGGACTGATCTTGCGGATGCGTCACCGGGTCGCGCAAGCGCTGCGTCCCCCTTCCCGCTTCCGCAAGACCGCGGTCGGCACCGTGCTCGCGCGTATGGCGCAGAACTGGTGGATCCCGGCCCTGTTCTTCAACTTCGCCCTGTGGCTGGTCTGGGCGGCTCAGGTACGCGACGGCTATGGGCGGATCTGGCGGCTGTTCCTGATCAGCTGCGTGGTGGTCTTCGGCACCCGGCTGGCGGGCACGGCACTGCTCGGCCTGCTGGACCGGCTGTTCCGGATCAGCCCCGACCTCGAGCAGCGCTATCCCGGCCTGGAACGACGGGCCAACCGCTATTACCCGCTGCTCCGCCGCCTGGTGAACGTCGCGATGCTGCTGGCGGGCTTGGTCCTGCTGCTGCAGGGCTGGGGCGTGCATACCCTGGCCTGGTTCACCGGCGGCGCCCTGGGCGGCAAAATGGTCTCGGCGGTGGTCTCGATCCTGCTGTCCCTGGTGATCGGCGTGGTGGTGTGGGAGGCGGTCAACGCGGCGCTGGACCGCCAGATCGCCCATTTCGACGTGGCCGCGCAGATCGCGCGCGCGGTCCGGCTGCGCACCCTGCTGCCGATCCTGCGCACGGTATTGTTCATCGTGCTCGCCGTCATCATCAGCCTGACCGTGCTGAGCGAGATCGGCATCAACGTCGCCCCGCTGCTGGCCGGCGCCGGCATCCTCGGGGTGGCCATCGGCTTCGGGTCGCAGAAGCTGGTGCAGGACTTCATCACCGGCATCTTCCTGCTGGTCGAGAACGCGATGCAGGTCGGCGACAACGTCACCGTGGCCGGCATCAACGGCACCGTCGAGCATCTCTCGATACGCACCCTGCGCCTGCGCGGCGGCGACGGCTCGGTGCAGATCATCCCCTTCTCGTCGGTCTCGACGGTGACCAACCTGTCGCGCGACTTCGCCGTCGCCGCCATCGCGATCAGCGTGTCGGTCGAGGAGGACACCGACCGGGTCTGCGACCTGCTGCACGACATCGGCGGCGGGCTGCGCCAGGACGCCGGCTTCGCCGATTTCATCGTCGAGGATTTCGCGCTGAACGGCGTCGACAGCATCGGCGAATATGCGGTCGCGATCAGCGGCGCGATCAAATGCACGGTGGGCGGACGCTGGCCGGTGCAGCGCGAGTTCTACCGCCGGCTGCGCACGGGGCTGCAGGAACGGCATATCCTCCTGCCGGCGCGCCCGCTCGCGTTGCCGGGCATGGACCGCGAGGCGGACGACGCGCATGGCCGATGATGCGAACACCGCGACGGCCACCCTGCGGGCCGACGGTTTTGCGTTGGTTCGGGCACCGGCCATGCACGCGCTGCTGCGGGAACACGGCTTCCCGGACGCGCCCGAGGCCTGGAACAGTTTCGCGGCGAGCTGGAACGACCTCGGGCTCGACCGCTACATGGCCGATGGCGGACGCTACCGCCGCCGCCGCCACGCCACCTTCTCGGTCGGAGGCGGACATATCGAGCGCAAGCCGCACCAGCCGCACTACCAGAGCCGCGACTACAACCTGCTCAATGGCGGCATCGAGCGCTGGTTCCAGCCCGCGCGCGACGAGATCGGCACGCATCCGGTGCTCCACGCCATCCTTGCCGCCTGCGACGCCATCTTCACGCCGTTGACGCCGACGGGCGCGAGGCCAGCCGCCTGGCATGTCGAGCTGCATCAGTTCCGCATCGAGGCAAGCGAAGGCGAAGGCGGCCAGCCGACACCGGAAGGCCAGCATCGCGACGGCGTCGACTGGGTGCTGGTGCTGCTGGTGAAACGCGAGAATGTCGAGAGCGGCGAGACCAGCATCCACGACCTGCAGAAGCATCTTCTCGGCAGCTTCACCCTGTCCGAACCGCTGGATGCCGCCCTGGTCGACGACAGCCGGGTCTATCACGGCGTCACCGCGGTGCATCCGATCCGGCCTAGCCTGCCGGCCTATCGCGATGTGCTAGTGGTGACGTTCCGGCGCTAACTGTCATCAGGATGCGATAGACTGCGCTTTCCGTCAGGCGCATTGAACACGGCCGGTCCAGAGGATAGCAGCGAATGGAATATGCGCGTCGGTTCAAGTTCCTGGTATGCGCACCCGCCTTCAACGCCGCCGACCTGGAAGGCGACCGCCTGCACCAGATCCTCACCGAGATCGAGCAGGACGGCTACTCCGTGCTGCGCGCCCGTCGCGACGACGACGCCGAGCTGGTGATCCGGACCGACGCCGCGATCGGCTGCGTGGTGGTCGACTGGGGCAAGAAGGGGGCGACCGGCAAATCCGCCGGCCTGATCGACCTGATACGCAAGCGCGGCCTCGACGTGCCGATCATCGTGCTGGTGCGCAAGCAGCGGCTGGAGCAGATCCCGGTCGAGGTGCTCGACCATGTCGACGGCTTCATCTTTCTTGCCGAGGAGACGCCGGACTTCATCGCCAAGAACCTGGTCGCCCGGCTGCGGCAATATGCCGACACGTTAAAAACCCCGTTCTTCGGCGCGCTGGTCGATTATGCCGAGCAGGGCAACATGCTCTGGACCTGCCCGGGCCATAACGGCGGCGCGTTCTACCGACGCAGCCCGATCGGCCGCATCTTCGTCGAGCATCTCGGCGAGGCGGTGTTCCGCGACGATCTCGACAACTCGGTGCTGCAGCTCGGCGACCTGCTGACGCACGAGGGACCGGCCCTGCGCGCGCAACAGGAAGCCGCGGCGATCTTCGGCGCCGAGCGCACCTATTTCGTGCTCAACGGCACCTCGACCTCCAACAAGATCGCCCTCAGCGCCCTGCTCGCGGAAGGCGACATCGTGCTGTTCGACCGCAACAACCACAAGGCGGCGCATCACGGCGCATTGTTGCTGAGCGGCGCCACGCCGATCTTCATCGAGACCGCGCGCAACCCGCACGGCCTGATCGGGCCGATGAAGCTGGACGCGCTGAGCGAGGCGCCGCTACGGGAGGCGATACGCAACCACCCCCTGGTGGCCGACCGCGATGCCTGGCGCAAGCCGCGGCCGTTCCGCGCCGCCGTGGTCGAGCAATGCACCTATGACGGCACCATCGTGTCGGCCGAGGAGATCATCGCCAGGATCGGCCATCTCTGCGACTATATCCTGTTCGACGAGGCCTGGGCCGGCTTCATGAAGTTCCATCCCCTGTTCCGCGGCCGCTTCGGCATGGGACTGCGCGACCTCGGGCCGGACGCGCCGGGCATCATCGTCACCCAGAGCACGCACAAGCAGCTCGCCAGCTTCTCGCAGGCCTCGCAGATCCATATCAAGGACAGCCATCTCGCCGGCCAGACGCGCCAGGTCGGGCATCGCCGCTTCAACGAGATGTTCCTGCTGCACGCCTCGACCAGCCCCTTCTACCCCCTGTTCGCCTCGCTCGATGTCGGCGCGCAGATGATGAAGGGCCGCTCCGGCGAGATATTGTGGGACGACACGGTGCGTCTCGGCATAGAGCTGCGCAAGAAGATACGCATGACCCGGCGCGAGTATGACGAGGGCCAGCAGGACCCAGCGCGCCGCTGGTTCTTCGAGCCGTTCGTGCCCAAGCGGGTGCAGCCCTCGATCCACGCCGGCGAGCATGAGGGCATACGCTGGGAGGACGCGCCGACCGACCTGCTGGCGAGCGACCCGGCGCAGTGGGAGCTGCGCGCGGACTCCGCGTGGCATGGCTTTCCCGATGCCAGGGCCGGCTGGGCGATGACCGACCCGAACAAGCTGACGCTGCTGACGCCAGGGTTCGATGAGAAGTCTCCGGATCATTATGCCGATCACGGCGTGCCGGCCCCGGTGGTCGCGGAGTACCTGCGGCAGAACCGGATCGTGGCGGAGAAGAACGACCTTAACTCGCTGTTGTTCCTGCTGACGCCCGGCGTGGAGAGCAGCAAGGCCGGGACCCTGTTGTCGCATCTGGTGACATTCAAGAAGCTGCATGACGAGAATGCGCTGCTGGAGGAGGTAATCCCCGACTTCGTCTCGCGTCGCGAAGCCCGCTACCGCGGCGTGCGGCTGCGCGACCTGTGCGCCTCGATGCATAATTTCTACCGCAGCCAGAACATCAGCCAACTGCAGGCCGCGCAGTTCCGTGCCGAGCATCTGCCGACCCTGGCGATGCCGCCGCACGAGGCGACGCGCGAGCTGGTGCGCAACCGGGTCGACTACATACCGCTCGACGATACTCCCGGCCGGATCGCGGCGACCTTGTGGCTGGTCTATCCGCCCGGCATCGCCACCATCGTCCCCGGCGAACGGCTGGACGCGAAGGCGAGACCGATGATCGACTATCTCAAGGCATTCGAGCGGGCGGCGAACCTGTTCCCCGGCTTCGATACCGAGGTGCAGGGGTTGTATCGAGAGGTTCGCGACGGAGTGATGCGGTTCTACACCTATGTCGTGCGGGAAGACTGACCGGGACTGATCAAGTGGGCCCGCTAGATCTGCTCGCTCGGATCGACCGGCACCAGGCCGTTCTTCTTGAACGTGCCATCCGGGTTCAGCATGTCTGGGGTCACGTTGGACAACGGCACCGGAGGCTCCACCGACGGACCTCCGCCTGGCGGCGTACAGGCGCCGAGTGTCACCAGCGTTCCCGCAAGGATGCATAAGGACAGGCCCAACGTGATGCGGTGCTTCGACATATGGCGACTTCCAGAAGGAACTTGATGAGCGATGCTACAACGAAACCTGCCGCCTATCGGTGCCCGTTACTGGATCGTGATCTCGATCGCCAGCGTATTCGGCGCCAACATGGGCGACTTCGTCTCGCACGATCTGTATCTCGGCCATGTCCGCGGGTTGCCGTTCCTGGCATTCCTGTTCGCGATCCTGCTGCTGGCGGAGCAGCGCCGCGTGATCGCCGGCGAAGCCTGCTACTGGCTGGCGATCGTCATACTGCGCACCGCCGCGACCAACCTTTCCGACCTCGCCACGCATGACCTCGAATTGCCCTACGGCTGGGTGATCGCGGGACTGGCGGTTTTGCTGACGCTGCTCCTGATGCCGCGCCCGACAAGACTTCCCGCCGCAGGCCTGTCTGCGCTGCCCTCGACCGACGGCTGGTACTGGGCGGCGATGCTGACGGCGGGCGTGCTGGGCACTGCCGTGGGAGACTGCACTGCCGACGCACTTGGGCTCGGCACCGGACTGGGTTCGGTCGTGCTCGGGGCAATCCTGGTCATCACGCTCGGCCTCGGCAGCCGAACCGGATGGACAACCAGCAGCGCCTACTGGAGCGGCATCGTCGCGGTGCGCTCGGCAGGCACCACGGCCGGCGACTTCCTGGTCGATCGCGACGGCATCGGCCTGGGCTTGCCGCTCAGTACCGCCTGCATGGGGGTCCTGCTGATAGCGACGATAGGGCTATGGCGGCAACGACCTGTCGCGGGTCTGCGGAGACTGTAGGTCATACCTCATGCTGGTCATCCAGGAGATCACCTACCGTTGCGCCGCCGATGTGTTCGAAATCCTTGCGGAGGAGCCGCGCGTCGCATGGCTCGATAGTGCTGCATCATCGGATGCGCGCAGCCGCTACAGCTATCTGTGCATACGGCCGTTCAAGGTGATCGAGACCGCGGATGGCGATCCTTTCGCTGTCCTGCGGACCGAGCTGGCGCGCTGGCGGATCGAGCCCGGGCAGGCGCCGGTTCCCTTCGTGGGAGGTGCCGTGGGGTTCCTGAGCTACGAACTCCGCAATGTCCTGGAGACGCTGCCCGCGCGCCACCCTGATCCATTGGATCTGCCGGACATGAGTTTCGGTTTCTACGACGTCGTGATCGCTTTCGACGCACGCGAGCAACGCTGCTGGCTGCTCTCGTCGGGTTTTCCCGAAACTCAACTCGAACGCCGCAAGGAGCGGGCCAGGGCGAGATTGGAGGAAATGCTCGGGTTGCTGCGTGGACCCGCCGTCTTGCGAAGCAGCGCCATGCCTTCAGTCACCTGGACACCAGATCTGGACCGGACTGCCTATGAGGCGCGGGTCGCCCGGGTGTTGGAGTATATCCACGCCGGCGACATCTTCCAGGCCAGCTTCACAATGCGTCATCTCGCACGCCGGCCGGAAGGGATGTCCGCCGCCGGGATCTACCTGAAGCTGCGCGAACTGAGCCCCGCACCTTTTGCCGCGTTCCTGCGATGCGGCGGCCTCGCACTCGCAAGCGCCTCGCCCGAACGCTTCCTGAGCCTGGATCCGTCCGGTCATATCGAGACGCGGCCGATCAAGGGCACCCGGCCGCGTGACGCGGATCCCGAGGCCGATCGCCGCCTGCGCGCGGAACTTGCCGCCAGCCCGAAAGACCGCGCGGAGAATTTGATGATCGTCGATCTGCTTCGCAACGACCTCGGCAGGGTGGCCGAGATCGGCAGCATCAGCGTGCCGGTGCTGTGCGAGGTGGAGAGTTTCGCCTCCGTCCACCATCTCGTCTCGACCATCGAGGGGAGGCTGCGTCCCGGTCTCGGTCCGGTCGAGCTGTTGCGCGCAACCTTTCCGGGCGGATCGGTGACGGGCGCTCCCAAGATACGCGCGATGGAGATCATCGACGAGCTGGAGCAGGCGCGGCGCGGTCCCTATTGCGGCAGCATCCTGTGGATCGGCTTCGATGGCGCCATGGACAGCAACATCATCATTCGCACCGTCGTGGTGACCGACACCATGCTGATCGCGCAGGCCGGCGGCGGCATCGTGGCGGACTCCGATCCGTCCGAGGAATATGAGGAGATGCAACTGAAGCTGCGCCCGATGCTCGAGGGCTTCGGCGGTGAGGTGGGATGATTTTCTGGATGGGAGGCGCATTGCTGCCAGCGGACGAGGCCCGGATCGATCCGGCGGACCGCGGCTACACGCTCGGCGACGGCGTCTTCGAGACAGTGCGCCTGACCCTGGGCCAGCCGGCGCATATACATCGGCATCTGCAACGGCTACGCCATGGTGCCGATCTTCTGGAAATCCCGCTGTCATGGAACGACGAGGCGCTGACTGCGGCTTTCGTCGCAACGGCTGCCGCCAACGGGGTAGAGAACGGCGCGGCGCGGCTTACCTTGTCGCGCGGACCGGCGCCGAGGGGTGTGCTGCCTCCCGCCACTTCCTGCCCGACGGTCCTGATCACTGCCGCCTCGATGGCGGCGAGCCCGCGAGGCGTGCGCGCGATAATCTGCACGGTGACGCGCCGCAACGAGCTGTCCCCGTTGTCGCGGATCAAGTCGCTGAACTATCTCGACGGAGTATTCGCCCGAATGGAAGCGAGCCGGCGGGATGCCGACGATGCGCTGCTGCTCAACACGCGCGGCATGATCGCGGAGGCTACCGCCGCGAACGTGGTCGTGTTGCACCAAGGCAGGCTGGCGACGCCGCCGCTGGCTGACGGCGCCCTGCCCGGCATCCTGCGCGGATTGCTGATGGAACGCGCAGGCATGATCGAGGCGCCGCAGCGTCCGGAAAGCCTGTATCAGGCGGAAGCCGTTTTCCTGAGCAGCAGCCTCGGTCTGCGCGCCGTCGAGTTCCTGGATGGGCGTCCGCTCAACCGACGCCATGACGTCATGATCGAGCTGGAACGGGTCGTGGCGTAGCGTGTGCGATGACGCCCTGGCTATTGCGCCAAGGACGGCAGTGACACTTGGTTCTCCGAGGCTTCCCAGTTGATGCCCACCGACGACGTCCAGACTTCCTCCCAGGTGCCGAGGGTGGAGGCGCGGCTGTATTCGGTCGAACGGTTCTCGAAGAAGTTGGCATGCTCGACAGCGTTCAGCATGTCGTCGATCCAGGGCAGCGGGTTGCTCTCGATGTGGAACAGCGGATCGAGGCCGAGCTGGGTCAGCCGGCGGTCGGCGATGAAGCGGATATAAAGTTTAACCTCTGCCGCGTTCAGTCCTTCCACCGCGCCCATCTCGAACGCGAGGTCGATGAAGGCATCCTCATGCTCGACGATGGTGGCGCAGATCTGGGTGATCTCGGCGCGCAGCTCGTCGGTCCAAATCTCCGGGTTCTCCTGGACGAACACGCGGAACAGCCGGATGATCGACAAACAGTGTAATGTCTCGTCGCGCACCGACCAGGATACGATCTGGCCCATGCCCTTGAGCTTGTTGAAGCGCGGGAAGTTGAGCAGGATCGCGAACGAGGCGAACAGCTGCAGCCCCTCGGTAAAGGCGCCGAACGCCGCCAGGGTCTTGGCGATCTCGCGCTTGTTGGCCACCGAGAAGCCCTGCATATAGTCGAATTTGTCCTTCATCTCCTTGTATTTGAGGAAGGCCGAGTATTCGATCTCCGGCATGCCGATGGTGTCGAGCAGATGGCTGTAGGCGGCGATATGAATGGTCTCGATATTGGAAAAGGCTGAGAGCATCATCAGCACTTCGGTCGGCTTGAAGACCTGGCTGTAGTGCTTCATGTAGCAGTTGTTCAC
>CAXSEE010000063.1:0-15676 GCA_964235615.1 uncultured Acetobacteraceae bacterium
CGTGAACAGACAGGGATCCGGTATGAACAAGAAGACGGCATTGATGGTGGCCTCCCTGATATGCGCCGCCGCGCCGCCTCCGTCGCCTGCTCCTGCTCCTGCTCCTGCTCCTGCTCCTGCGCCCGCATTACCGGCCCCGGCTCAAGCCGAGGCCCCAGCTCAGGCACATAACCTGGCACCGGCAGCGGTGCCCACGCCCCCTCCAACCCTGGCCAGCGAGATCCCGGCGCAGTTCACACCCGCCACGTCGAGCTTCGACTTCGTCGAGCGCAGCGTGATGATCCCGATGCGCGACGGGGTGAAGCTCCGCACGGTGATCCTGATCCCGCGCGAGGCGAAGAACGCGCCGATCCTGCTGACCCGCACGCCCTACGGCGCGGTCGACCGCTTTGCCGAACACCCGAGCGCCACCTCGGGCGGCATACTCGGCGACGGCGACGTCGCGGACGAGCTGGTGACCCAGGACGGCTACATACGCGTCATCCAGGACATACGCGGCAAGCACGGCTCCGAGGGCGATTTCGTGATGACCCGTCCGCTGGCGGGGCCGCTTAACCCGACCCAGGTCGACGAGAGCACGGACGCCTGGGACACCATCGACTGGCTGGTCAAGCACACGCCGGAGAGCAACGGCCGAGTCGGCATACTGGGCATCTCCTATGACGGCTTCACCTCCCTGATGGCGCTGTTCCACCCGCACCCGGCCTTGAAGGCAGCCGTGCCGATCAACGCCATGGTCGATGGCTGGATGGGCGACGACTGGTTCCACCAGGGCGCCTTCCGCACCGGCTCGCTCGACTATATCTACGAGCAGGAGGCGACCCGCGGCAGCGACCTCAAATGGTGGTCGAGCGCCTATGACGAATACACCGAGCTGATGCAGGCAGGCTCGGCCGGAGCGCTGGGACAGAGCCGCGGGCTCGGCCAGCTCGGCTTCTTCAACAAGCTGGTCGCCCACCCGGCCTATGACGGCTTCTGGCAGGGCCAGGCGATCGACAAGCTGCTGGCCAGGCAGGGCCTGACCGTGCCGACCATGCTGGTGCATAGCCTGTGGGACCAGGAGGACATCTACGGCAACATCGCCGTCTACAAGGCGCTGACAGCCAACGATAAAACCGGCGACAAGGCCCCGGATAAAGCTGGGGCGGGGCTGCTGCATCTGGTGATTGGACCCTGGTTCCATCACCAGGAGCGGCTGGACGGCAGCGCCGTCGGACCGATCCGCTTCGACTCAGACACCGCGGCGGCCTTCCGCAGCAAGATCCTCAAGCCGTTCCTGGATCGCGCGCTCAAGGGCAACAACGCCCCGGCCACAGCTCCGGTGATCGACTTCGTGACCGGCACCAACCGCTGGGAGCGGCGCGCGGCCTGGCCCGGCCCGGTGCAGGCGAGCGCGCTGCATCTCGGTCAGGCGGGACAGCTCAGTTTTGCCGCCACCGCCCCCGGCTACCGCAGCTACACCTCCGACCCGGCCAACCCGGTGTCGTTCCTGCCGCGGCCGGTGCATCTCTCCGGACCGGCAGGCGAGGCGCGCTGGCAGACCTGGCTCGCGAGCGACCAGCGCACGGTCTCGGGCCGGCCGGACATGCTCGAATACAGCTCGCTCCCGCTGACCGCGCCGCTGCGTGTCAGCGGCCAGCCGGTCGCCCATATCGACCTCTCGACCACCGGCACGGACGGCGACCTAGTGGTCAAGCTGATCGACGTCTATCCCGACATCGATGGCCGCGAGCCCGGCCTCGGCGGCTACGAGCTCATGGTCAGCGCGGACATCCTGCGCGGCCGCTATCGCGAGAGCTTCGAGGGTCCCCGCGCGATCGCCGCCAACCAGATCCTGCCCTGGCGGATGGTGATGCCGACCACCAACCACGTGTTCCTGCCCGGCCACCGGATCATGGTGCAGATCCAGTCGAGCTGGTTTCCGCTCTATGACCGCAACCCGCAGAGCTACGTGGACAACATCTTCCTGGCCAAGCCGAGCGACTACCGGAGTGCCGAGATCCACATCCAGGACAGCAGCCTGATCACGCTGCCGGTCATGAAGTAGGAACAGGTCACCTTCCCGCACGTAAATTTTTCATTGGAACGGAAATGCTGCAGCGCCATATATATCTCGCTCGTAGGACTACCATCATCCGACCAAGGAATTTGACATGCTAACGATCGGCGACACCTTCCCAAGCTTCAACCTCAAGGCCGTCAAGGGCGGCCCCGCCGGCCTCGACCTGAAGAACGCCTTCTTCGACATCAGCGAGAAGAGCGACGCCGGCAAGTGGAAGCTGGTGTTCTTCTGGCCGAAGGACTTCACCTTCGTCTGCCCGACCGAGATCGTCGCCTTCGGCAAGCTGAACAGCGACTTCAACGATCGTGACACCGTGGTCTATGGCGCCTCGATCGACAGCGAGTTCGTGCATCTGAACTGGCGCCTCAACCATGACGATCTCCGCAGCCTGGAGATCCCGATGATCGCCGACGTCAAGCGCGAGCTCAGCAGCGCGCTGGGCATCCTCGACAAGAACGAGGGGGTGGCAATGCGCGCGACCTTCCTGGTCGATCCCCAGGGCATCATCCGCTTCGCCAGCGTCAACGACCTCTCGGTCGGCCGCAACCCGCAGGAAGTCCTGCGCGTGCTCGACGCATTGCAGAGCGACGAACTCTGCCCCTGCAACTGGAACGCCGGCGAAGACCATCTGCGTCCCGCAGCCTGAGCGTTCGCCCCGGGCCTGATCGCGCGCCGGCGGGTGTCCACCACGCGCCGGCGCGTTCTTCTGCACAAAGGTAGCCAAACATGTCGATCGAGACGATCAAGAGCTGGATCCCGGACTACGCCAAGGATCTGAGGCTCAATCTCGGCTCGCTGGTCAACGAGACATTGCTGACCCCGCAGCAGCTGGCCGGCACCTTCATCGTCTCGGCGCTGGCCTCGCGCAACGCTGCCGTCATCCGGGCGATCCTGGCCGAGTTCGGCCCGAAGCTGAGCCCCGAAGCGCTGGTCGCGGCCAAGGCGGCGGCGTCGATCATGGCGATGAACAACGTTTATTACCGCTTCGTGCACTTGGCTGGGGGCGACTATGCCAACATGCCGGCGCGCCTGCGTATGAACATCATCGGCAAGCCGGGCGTCGAGAAGGTGGATTTCGAGTTGTGGTCGCTGGCGGTGTCCGCGGTCAACGGCTGCGGCATGTGCATCGAGAGCCATGAGAAAGTGCTGCGCGCTGGGGGCATGACCACCGAGCAGATCCAGGCCGCGGTGCGCGTCGCCGCGGTAGTGCATGCGGTTGCCGCCATCGTCGATGGCGAAGAGGCGATGGCCGCCTGATCCATCAGAAACGAGGCCACATCTAGAAACGAGGGTTGTCCAGCACGTAGAAGATCATCCCGGCGATCAGGATGGTAGCTGGCAGCGTGAACAGCCAAGCCATGCCGATACGGATGAGCATGCTGCGCTGAACGCCCTGGCCGCCGGCGACCATGGTGCCGGCGATGCCGGAGGTGATGATATGCGTCGTGCTGACCGGCAGGCCGGTGAAGCCCGCGGTGCCGATCAGCACCGAGCCGATCAGCTCCGCACTGGCCCCCTGCCCCGGCGTCATGTGCGACTTTCCGAGCCGCTCGCCCAGCGTGCGCACCACGCGCTTATAGCCGACCATCGTCCCGGCTCCGAGGCAGAGCGCGCTCAGCACGCGCACCCATAGCGGGGCATAATGCACCGGCAGGCCCATGCTCTTGCGCAGCTTGCCGGCCTGCGCCTTGTCCGCCTTGCTTGCGGCGGGGTTCTCGGACACATGCTTGAGTTGCGACAGCACCGAGTAGATCTCGTCGCGTCGCTGCGTGCGCGTGCGGATCTGGTCGGGCTTCTCTCCCGCGGTCGGCGTCGCATCGTCCGGGTTGAATGTCTCCAGGCTGGTTGCCGCCGAAATGCCGCCCTGCCTGCGGTCGTCACCATACCGCTGGATCAGCGGGAGCGCCGACCGGGCGTTGGCGCCAAGCTGGGACAATGTGTCGCCGGCGTTGGGGTTGAGCGCGTAGCTGGCCGGCAGCAGGCCGATCACCGTGAGCATGATCAGGCCGATGCTCTTCTGGCCGTCGTTGGTGCCGTGCGAGAAGCTGACCGACGTGCAGGTGAGGATGAGCAGCCCGCGCAGCCACCATACCGGCGGCTCGCCCTCCTTCGGCGGCTCGAACAGGTGACCGCGCCGGACTGTCACCCGTAGCAGCCCGTACAGCCCGCCGGCCAGTATCAGCCCCAGCACCGGCGATATCGCGAGGCCCTCGAGCACGGTCCGGATCTGGTGCCAATCCACACCCTGGGAGAGGTCGCGCGACTGCAATATGGCGTCCGCGCAGGCGACCCCGACCAGGGCGCCGATGACGCAGTGCGACGAGGAATTGGGAATGCCGAACGCCCAGGTCAGTATGTTCCAGAACAGGGCGGCGGCGAAGATGGCGATCAGCATCGGCAACGCCGGTGCCCCGTCCGGTGGCGTCAGCACGTCGGGAGGCAGGATCTCGACCAAGGCGTAGGCGACCGCGATGCCGCCGACGAGCACGCCGATGAAGTTCATGACCCCCGACCAGAGCACTGCCGGGATCGGCTTCAGCGTATTGGTGTAGATCACGGTGGCGACGGCGTTGGAGGTGTCGTGGAAGCCGTTGGTCGCCTCGAAGGCGAGCACCATGATGAAGCAGACGATCAGCATCCCGACGACGAGGCCGGAAGCTGGCGCGATATGGATCAGCATGTTGCGTCCGAGCTGGTTGTCCCGCGGCCTCAACGTCGCGAGCAGCCTCGGCAATCATGTCAGTTGCATGACATTCGACAAGCCCGCCGGTCAGACCGCATCCATGCGCGCGATGAGGTGGCCGAGCCGCTTCATGCCTTCGGTGATGCGTGGTTCCGGCTGCAGCGAGTAGGCCAGCCGGATCGTGTTGCGGCCGCTGCCGTCGACATGGAAGGCGGCACCCGGAACGAAGGCGATCCGTTCCTGCTCCAGCGCCGCGGCCAGCATGGTCGCACCGTCATGACCTTCAGGCAGCGTGACCCAGATGAACATGCCGCCCTGCGGGACCGTCCATTGCACGCCCGGAGGCATGAACCGTTCGAGTGCCGCCAGCATCGCGTCGCGTCGCTCGGCATAGACCTTGGCGATCCTGCCGATTTGGTCATCGTAGTTTTCCTGCACGACGCGATGCATGACCATCTGGTTGATCGTCGCGGTGTGCAGGTCGCCGGCCTGCTTGACCAGCACGACCTTATGGACGAGCTCGGTCGCGGCACAGATCCAGCCGATGCGCAGCCCCGGCGCGATCGTCTTGGAGAAGGTGCCGCAGTAGATCACACGGCTATGCTCGATGCTGCCGCATTGCCGGATATCGAGGGCTTGGCAGGAGGCAACCGGCGTGCCGTCGAAGCGCAGTGCCGCATAGGCCGCATCCTCGATCAGGGGGATGCCGAGTTGGGTCGCCAGGTCCAGAAGATCGCGCCGGTCCGGCTCGCTCATGGTCTCGCCGGTCGGGTTGGCGAAATCCGGCACGACATAGGCCATTGCCGGCCGTCCGCCGGCCGCGTCCGCGCGGTGACGGATGGCCGGCGCGGATGCCGCCGCATGACCCGGCGTGATGATGTCGTAGACGGGCTCGTACGGGTTGAAGGCCTGCAACGCACCGAGATAGGTGGGTGCTGCCACCAGCGCGGTGTCGCCGGCGGACAGCAACAGCTTGCCGAGGAAGTCCAGCCCCTGCTGCGAGCCCGAGGTGATGACGATGTTGTCTGCCCCGCACGCGACGCCCAGGCTGGCCATGTGCTGCACCAGCCAGAGGCGTAGCGGCAGATAGCCCTCGCTGACCGAATATTGCAGCGACTGCGCACCCAGGCTGTTATGGCCCAGTATCTCGGAGTAGGCGTCGCGGATCGCCTCGGCGGGGAATAGGGCGGGATCGGGGATGCCGCCGGCGAACGAGATGATGTCAGGCTGGTCGAGCAGTTTCAAAAGCTCGCGGATCTCCGAGGCGCGCATGCCCTCGGCCCGGCTGGCGAAAGCGTCATCCCAGTTCAAGCCCGTATCCCTCATGCCCCGCACTCCCGCTCATAACCTTGTTCTATAACAAAATCCTGCCCAACCTGGTTATCGTCATTGAGACCAGGCCGGATCACACTCTTGTCCATGTTGCCCTGGACTCCGGATATAGCAGCGGAAGGCGCTCCCGGCGCTTCAGAGGTTTACGCGATGCCAAGCTATGATTTCGTCACCGTCGACGTGTTCACCCGGCAGCGTTTCGGCGGCAACCCGCTGGCGGTGTTCACCGACGCGCGCGGGCTGTCGGATCGCAACATGCAGTCGCTCGCCCGCGAGTTCAACCTGAGCGAAACCACCTTCGTGCTGCCGCCGGACGATCCCGCGCACACCGCGAAGATACGCATCTTCACCACCGCCCACGAGCTGCCGTTCGCGGGTCATCCCAACGTCGGCACCGGCTATGTGCTGGCCCGGCAGGGTCGCGGCCAAGTGGACACGATGCTGTTCGAGGAACCGGCTGGGCTGGTCGAGGTCAGGATCGAGCGTGACGGGGACGGCGTCGTCGGCGCCACCATCTCGGCGCCGCAGCCGCTGTCGCTCGGCGCGACATTCGCGCCCGAGCTGATCGCCGCCTGTGCGGGATTGCAGCCGGTTGATGTCGTGCTGACCTCGCATCCGCCGATCTGGGCGTCGGTCGGCAACCCTTTCGTGCTGGCCGAGGTGAGTGCGGAGGCGCTGACCCGTGCAAGCCCTGATCCCGGCGGTTTCCGCGAGGCGGTGCGCCAGTCGCCTGCGCTCGATGGCCAGCTCGACATCTATTTCTACGCGCGCGATGCGGCCGGGATCAGGGCGCGAATGTTCGCCCCCCTGCTCGGGATCCAGGAGGATCCGGCAACCGGCAGCGCCGCCACTACCCTGGCTGCCCTGCTGCTGTCCCTCACGCAGGACACGAGCCTCGCGTTCGAGATCGTCCAGGGCGTGGAGATGGGCCGCCCGAGCCTGCTGCGCGCCGGCGCCCATCGTGCCGGGGACGGTATCCGCGCCCATGTCGGTGGCTGCTGCGTGCCAATGCTGCGCGGCGAGGTGGCACTCTGAGCATCACATAAGCGTTGTTCCCTGAACCTTTGCTGCCGTCCCGGTCTGGAGACGCACGCAGGGCGGAGAGCATGGACATGAGCATCAAATCGGTTCTGGGACTGGAGTCCGAGCGGAAGATCCGTTACGCCTTCGTGGCTCTAGGCGACATCACGCAGGAGGCGATGCTGCCCGGCGTCGCGCATACCGGCAACTCCGAGGTCGTCGCGTTCGTGACCGGGGATCCGGAGAAAGCCCGGCTGGTCGGCAAGCAGTATGGCGTCACCGAGAGCTACGGCTACGACGAGTTCGACCGGATGCTGCGATCGGGCGGCGTGGACGCGATCTATCTCGCGACCCCAAACTGGCAGCATGCCGAGTTCGCGGTCGCTGCCCTGAAGGCCGGCATCCATGTCCTGGTCGAGAAGCCGCTGGAGATCTCGACGGAGAAATGCCGGGAGATCCTGGCGGCGCAGAAATCATCCAAGGCCAAGCTGATGGTGGCCTACCGCCTGCATTTCGAGCCGGCGACGCTGGACATGATCGACCGGGTGCGGGCCGGCGACCTGGGCGAAGTGATCCTGTTCACCTCCACATTCGCCCAGATGATCGATCCCGCGGGCCACCGTGCGCGAAGCGGCATGGCGGCGGGCCCAGTGCTCGACATGGGACCCTACCCGGTTAACGCGGCGCGATACGTGTTCGGCGCCGAGCCGATCGAGGTGGTCTCCGCGACCGGCACGCGTCATCCGCAGGCGGGTCTCGGCGATCTCGACGATACCGTGGCGGTCACCTTGCGCTTCCCCGAAGGACGCCTCGCGCAGTTCGTGCTGTCGTACTACGCCAACACGATAGACAGCTACACGGTCGTGGGCACCAAGGGCAGCATCCAGATGAACCCCGGCTACATGTACGGCAAGCCGCTGGAACAGTCGATCACCATCGGCGAGAGCCAGAAGCACGAGAGTTTCAAGAACACCGACCATTTCGGCGGCGAGCTTGCATACTTCTCCGATTGCATCCTGAACGATGTCGATCCCGAGCCCGACGGAGAGGAAGGCTACGCCGACGTGCGTGTGCTGGAAGGCATCGCGCGGGCGTTAGAGACCGGGATGCCGCAGAAGCTGGAAGCCTTCACCCGCAGCAGGCGCATCGACACGCGGCAACGGCAGACGCTGGCCGCGCAAAAGTCACCGGAGCTGGTGAACACCAGCAACCCCGGCCGCGACAAGGAGAAGGTCCCGAAGAACTAGGGCAACCCTGATGGCATCATGACCGTTCCGCATGGGGGAAACCGGCAGGGGCGTCATGCTGCGGACAATCTGGGCGCTGCTCAAGGACAGCGTGGAGGGCTATATCGCCGACGACGCGCTCTCGCGCGGGGCGGCGATCGCCTATTACACGATCTTCTCGATCGCCCCGGTGCTGGTCATCGTGATCGCCATCGCCGGGCTGGTCTACGGCCCGGAGGCGGCGCGCGGCGCCATCGTCGGACAGCTGCAGGGCATGGTCGGCCATGACGGCGCCGAGGCGATCCAAACCATGATCGCCTCGGCCAGCAACCGCAACAGCGGCATCCTGGCTACCGTGTTCGGCATCGTGACCTTGCTGATCACCGCGACCGGCGTGTTCGGCGAGATGCAGACCGGCCTGAACGTGATCTGGAAGGCAGCGCCCAACCCGCATCACACCTCCACCGTGTCGCGCCTGGTGCGCGCGCGCGCGGCCAGCCTCGGGCTGGTGGCGGCCCTCGGCTTCCTGCTCGTGGTCTCGCTCGCCGCCAGCGCCGGCGTCACGGCGCTGGCGCAGGTGTTGCAGCGCATACTTCCCGATATCGACCTGCTGCTCCATGTGGTGAACTTCCTGCTGTCGTTCGGGCTGATCACCGTGCTGTTCGCGGCGATCTACAAGGTTCTGCCGGACCATCCGATCGCCTGGTACGACGTCTGGATCGGGTCACTGGCCACCGCCTTCCTGTTCACCATCGGCAAGACCGCGATCGGCATCTATATCGGCAGCAGCCAGGTGGCGTCGTCCTATGGCGCGGCGGGTGCGCTCGTGATCGTGCTGCTCTGGGTCTATTACTCGGCCCAGATCTTCCTGTTCGGCGCTGAGTTCACCAAGGCGTTCGCCCACCGCCACGGCAGCCACGCCTAGCCGGCCTGAACAGGAAATGCATCGTCCCGCGCCTGCCTCCCGTGGCCGTGGCCGCGCGCACCGTGTCTTTCATCCCCTGTGCGGGGCGACACTCGATACACTCGCGCGCCTGCTGCTGAAGGGTGGCGTCACGCCGTCACGCCTCCATGTCGCGGCGATCGCGCTGGCGATGGCAACGCTCCGGCTGCCCTTCACCCTTGCCGAGGCCGCCGTCTGGGCCGGCCTGCCGAAGTCCCGGGCGTCCTACCCGGCCCCGATCTTCGTCATCGGCCACTGGCGGAGCGGCACCACGCATCTCACCAATGTCCTGAGCCGCTCGGCGGCGTTCGGCATCCTCTCGCCGATGGCCGTCGGGCTTCCCGCCGAGGCCCTGGGACTGGCGCGGATCGCCGCTCCCTTCATCGAGCAGTTCTTCCCGCGCACCCGGCTGATCGACGAGATCGCGCTCTCGTCGGACCTGCCGCAGGAGGACGAGCTGGCGATGGCCAATCTGTCGACCCTCTCCTGCAACCACGGCGTCTATTTCCCGCAGCGCCTGGCTCAGGAATTCGGCCGCGGCGTGTTCGGCGACGGCGTGTCGGCGGCCGAGCACCGGCTCTGGGCGCATCGGCTGGAACGCTACGTGGCCAAGATGACCTGGGCCGGTGGCGGCCGCCCGCTGCTGATACGCAACCCCGCCAACAGCGCCCGCATTCCTGCCTTGCGGGCGATCTGGCCGGAGGCCCGTTTCCTGCACATCCATCGCCATCCGGCGGAGGTCTATGCCTCGTCCGTGCGGATGTTCTCGACCCTTGTCGCCGAACTGTCGCTCGGACGGGCCGAGGCGGACATCATTGGCCTGGTGCGGCAGGTGTACCCCCGCCTGATGTCGCATCTGATCCACGACGGCGCGTCACTGCCCGCGGGCAGCTACAGCGAGATCGGCTATGACGCGTTCACCCATGACCCGATGGGTGAGCTTGCCCGCGTGCATGACGAGCTCCGGCTGCCCGGATTTGCCGCCGCCTGCGTCCCGATGACCCGTTATCTGGCAGGATTGCGGCACCAGTCCCGGTCGCACCCACTCGATCCGGCCGCACTGAACTGGCTTGCCGAGAGCTGCCGGGAGGTCTTCACGCACTGGGATTATGCAATGCCGGCTGCTCCGGCCCGGGCAGATCCGATACGTATATCCGCTTGACATATCCCTTCCGGATATACATGTTGTATATCCAGCGAGGACATATGCTATGACCCGGACATTGTTGTTCCAGACCAACCGCTCGCAGGCGGTCCGCCTCTCGAAGGACGTCGCATTTCCGGCGGGAGTTCGCGAGGTGTCGATCCTGCGGGAGGGAGCAAGGCGGATCATCGTGCCGGCGAACGCGATGTGGGATGATTTCTTCGAGGCACCCGGCGTCGAGATCGGCGAGCGCGAGCAGCCGGAGGCCCAGCTCCGCGAAGCCCTGTAGGTGCGGCGCTACATGCTCGACACCAACCTCTGCATCCGGCTGCTGCGGGATCGTCCCAAGAGGCTGCGCCCGCGCTTCAACCAGGAGGCGGACACGCTGTGCATCTCGACCATCGTACTGACCGAACTGTTGCACGGCGCCGCAAAATCGGCCAAGCCGATCGAGAACCGGCGCGAGGTCGAGCATCTCGCCGCCCGCCTCGATGTCCTGCCGTTCGACACCGAGGCCGCGGCGCATTCGGCCGACATAAGGACCATGCTGGAACGACAGGGCCAGCCGATCGGCGGCTATGACCTGCTGATCGCCGGCCACGCGCGCAGCCGCGGCCTGGTGGTGGTGACCGGCCTGGGCGAGTTCAGCCGCGTGGACGGGCTTCGCTGCGAAGACTGGCTCGCGGAGGCCGGCATCGCCTGACTGGGTCAGCCAGCCAGAAGCAGGGGCACGCCCGGCCAGAGCTGTGGTGCCGTGGCGCCGGTTTCCGCCACCCGGTCCAGCAGCGCCATGATAGGCCCGGTCTGCTCGTCCTCGAAGCACCAGGCCAGCGCCACCGAGTTGTCGACAACGAAGCTCACGTCGCGATAAAGGTCGTCGGCGCCCTTCGCTGGTCAGTTCCCGGAGCGTCAGGCCACCGAGCGTCTGGCCCCTGCTGGCAGCACGCAGCCCCTCCGCCGCACGGCGCGCACGAGCCCGATCTCGGCAGGCACCAGCCGGGCAACCGGCTTGCCGCGACTCGTGATCAGCACTTCGCTGCCAGCCTCCACGACATCCAGCAGCGCCGTCAGCCGGTTCTTAGCCTCGAACACTCCCACCGTCTGCATGATCATCTCCTGGCCAACAAGATTGCCGCGTCCGGTGGCCGCCAGCGCGGATTATCGCACGGGCTCAGAACAGCAGTCCTTTTCGCAGCATTCCGTGCACACCCTTCTCGCCGTTGACTGTCTGGGTGACGCGGAAATCGACCGCCAGCGAGCAGCTCGCATAGGCCTGGTCGCGTGACAGCGCGCTGCGCGCGGTGATCAGCTCGATCATCTCCCGCACTGCCTGCTTCATGGCCAGATCGAGATCCTCGTTCAATCCCATGCTGATGTAATGCGTCGGCGTCTCGGCGCGCGGCGTGCGCAGGCGAGGTGCCGCCGGACCGTCCCCCTTGTGCAGGATCAGCGTGAAGCGGCCGTCGAGGCACATCTCCAGGGCGTTGATGCAGACCTCGCCGTCGCCTTGCAGCCCATGCCCGTCCCCGGCGGAGAAATTCGCCCCCTCGACATGCACCGGCAGGAACAGCGTGCTTCCCGCGACCAGCTCCCTGTTGTCGAGATTGCCGCCATGCAGGCGCGGCTCGCGCGACGAGATCCGCCCCCAGTCGGCGGGGGGCGCCACGCCCATGATGCCGAAGAACGGCGCCAGCTTGAGCTCCGGCCCCCAGGGCAGCCTGCACGTCCGGCGCTCGCGATCGACCGGGATGTGGCTCATGAAGCGATGCGGAAACTCCTCCGGCAGGGTGCCGGCCAGGGGACGGAAGCCGCAATAGCCCCAGTCGGCGGCGGGCTCCACGGCCACGACGCGTATCTCCAGCATGTCGCCGGGTGTCGCACCACGCACCGCGACCGGCCCGGTCAGCATGTGCGGGCCAAGCCGTTCGAGCCTTGCCTCATGAATGGCGGCCAGCGCCGGCGGGACCCGCAGCCCTCCCCCCGCCGGCGGCATTACCTCCGGACCACCCGACAGGCATTGCAGCTCCACCGTGTCGCCGGACTCCACGGTCAGCACCGGCGGGATCGTGGCGTCGAACAGGCCGAGGCGGATGGTCTCCGGCGTCGCCGCCACGCGGTGCAGGGTCATGGTGCTTGCAGGATCTCGGGAGCTTGCATGGTCAGGGGGTCCTGATGCCGGTAGTCGCGCATCTTGCCGGGATTGAGCAGGCCGAACGGATCGACCTCATGCTTGAAGCCGAGCTGATTGCCCGGCAGGCGCTTGTGCCCGCCGCCATCCTCGATGGTGTAGACATGCGGGTTGGCGATCATCACCCCCGCCGCCTCGTGCAATGCGATGATCTCGCCCAGCCGCTCCTCGCTGCTGAAGCGGATCACCGGCAGGCCGCTGCAGGTCATGGCACCACCGGCACGTATGAACTCCAGATGGGTCAGCAGCTCGCCCTCGAAACGGCGGCGCATCGCGTCGACCCCGGCCAGCGGATCCGCGGCCGCGAACAGGCATTGCAGGTAGGTGACGCCGCGGTCGAGCTTGAGCATCTGCAAGGTGGTGTGGTTCCAGGTGTATTCGTACAGCGGCGTCTCGCCCGTCGTGTTTTCCGCCTCCAAGGTCGGGCGTTGCAGCAGCATCTGGCCGCCATGCGCCGCCGCCAGCTCGCCCAGAGCCAGCATCCCGCTCGGTGCGACCATCAGCAGCGCCAGGGCGGCTCCCTCCGGCACGCGGTCGCGCAGTCCCTTGAACGAGGGCACGATGGCCGGATCGATGGTGGTGGAAAGCTTCTTGTCGATCGCCGGGTTGCGCGCCGCCTCGAAACAGAATTTCGCGGCCTGCATGGTGGTCTCGAAGGCGACCATCACGTCCTGCCAGGGCATCGCCGGCGCCACCGGCAGCTCCAGCTCGGTGACCAGCCCGGTGGTGCCATAGGTATGGTTGATCATCTCGGTCCCGTTGCCGCGCAACTCGATCCAGCGCGGCTCGGCCTCCGCGGTCAGCATCCTGGCCGCGATCACGTTGCCCGCGTCCCGCAAGCCGCCCCAGGTGACCGAGCCGATGCCGCCGGAGCCGCCGCTGACGAAGCCGCCGATCGTCGCCGTGCGCTTGGTCGAGGGGAACATGCGCAATTCCCATCCCTTCTCGCGCAATGCCCGGTCGAGGTCGATCAGCCGGCAGCCGGCCTCGACGCGCATCATGCCGTCGCGTATCCACAGGATGCGGTCGAGCCCGGTCAGATCGACCACGGCGCCGCCCTTCAAGGGCATCGCCTGGCCGTAATTGCCGGTGCCGGCGCCACGCGGCGTGATGTTGATGCGGTGCCGGACGGCGGCGCGCATCATCGCCGCGACGTCGTCCTGGTTGCGGGGGCAGACCACCCCTTCGCCGGTGATGTGGTTGAGCTGGCGCTTCAGCACCGGGCTGTACCAGAAGAAATCCCGGCTGCGCAGCTTCACCGATGCGGCGTCGGTAATCACCGGAATGTCGCCAAGCTCGGACAGGAATTTTTCGAAGTTCATTCGGATACGATCTCCGGCAAGGTGCCGACAAGCAGGGCGGAGGGATGCTCAAGGCCGTAGCGCAGCATCAGCGTGATCACCTGCGCCTGGCCGATCGGCGTGCTGGCAGGAGGGGCGCCGCTGCCGGGATTGATGCCATAGGCGGGAAAGCTCGCCGCCGCCACGGACAGGCGCAGTGCCTCGCCAGGCTGCAGGGTCACGCAGGTGCCGGGACATTCGAGCATGACGGCGTGCTCCGGGTCGTGCCCGGACAGCCGGCGGAACGCCTCGGTCAGCGGCAACACCTGCCCTCCGGCCGTCACGCGCGAGACCACGATGCCGACATCGAAGCTGACCGCGTCGCTGTCGAGGAACAGCCGCGCCTCCACCGCGCCGGCAATGGTGATCGCGTCCGCGCGCGCCGCCGTGGTGAAGGTCAGCACGTCGGTGCGGCTGTCGACGGCGCTGCGGTCGACCGGGCCGGGCGGCGAGCCGAACGCGCCTCCCACGCTCGGCACCGGACGCCAGGGGTCATGCACCAGCGCGTCCACGCCCGGCGATGCCCTGCGGCCCGGTTCCAGCAGCACCCCGTCGAGCGCATCGACGCTGGCACGGCCGCCGCCCTGCAGGGCGAAGCCGGTCCCGGCCGCGGGCCAGGCTTGCAGCGAGCGCCAGCGGTTGGCGCCCATGTCGAACAGGCTGAGCGGCGCCTGCGCCACGTCCGGCTGGCGTCCCTTCAGCCAGCGGTCGAACCAGGCGATATGCAGCCGGTCCAGTCCTCCTGCCGCCTCGGGTCCGAAATCGAGTGCGCCGACCTTTCGCGTCCAGGGGAAATGCAGCCACGGCCCGACCACCAGTCGGCGCCGGGCATCAGCACCGGACAAAGCGTGGAAGGCATCCAGCGTGCCGTTGAGCAATCCGTCGTACCAGCCGCCGACGAACAGCATCGGCAGATCCAGCGCTCGCAACGCCTCGGCATGGCTGGACGGGGAGATCCGTGCCCAGTACGGGTCATTGGCCGGCGTCTCGACCCATTTGCGCCAGTGCGACCAATGTCCGTGCGCCCGCATCACCGCGGGGTAGGCCGGCAGGCGCTCCTGCAGCGGCAGCGCTCTTGCGGCGGCATACAAGGCGCCATAGGCCTCGCCGTCGCCGGAATGGCGTGCGGTGTCGGCGCCGACCTGCATGCCCCAGGCGAGCGAGCCGGCCAGGCGCAGGGCATCGCCCTCATAGGCCCAGCCGTTGCGTATGTCCCAGCCGAACATCGCCGGCGCCAGAGCGCACAGCGCCGGGCCGGCATGCAGGGCGGCAAGCAGCTGGTTGGTGCCCTGGTAGGAGAAGCCGTACATGCCGACGCGGCCGGTGGTGCCCGGCAGCGACGCCGCCCACCGCACCGCCGCCGCGCCATCGGCGATCTCATGCTCGAGCGCCTCGAAACGACCCTCGGAACTGCCGCGGCCGCGCACGTCCTGCACCACCACGACATAGCCCTGGGAGGCATACCAGGACGGGTGCGCGTAGCAGACCGTGGCGGCGACCTGGCGTCCGTAGGCCTGACGCAGCAGCAGCACCGGGAACGCCCCATCACCGACCGGCCGGTAGATGTCCGCGTCCAGGCGGACCCCGTCCGGCATACGCATCGAGGCGACCTGCGGGGGATGCACGTCCAGGCGGCTCATCTTATCGCTGTCGTTTCCAAGAAGTCGCGTCATCGCTGGATACTTCCAAGAAGTCGCGTCATCGCTGGATACTTCCAAGAAGTCGCGTCATCGCTGGA
>CAXSEE010000063.1:15776-20033 GCA_964235615.1 uncultured Acetobacteraceae bacterium
TACTTCCAAGAAGTCGCGTCATCGCTCCGGTTCCATACTGCCCTCATGCCAGTGCGAGAGGCAGAGCCGCTGCAACCCGACCATCAGGCCGAACAGGACCATGCCGCTGATGGTGATCAGGAACAGGGCGGCGAACATGCGCGGGATGTCGAGCTGGAAGCCTGACTGCAGGATCTCGTAGGCGAGGCCGGCGCTGCGGCCGCCGGTGCCGGCGACGAATTCCGCCACCACCGCGCCGATCAGCGCCAGTCCGCTGGAGATGCGCAGGCCGGCCAGGAAGAACGGCAGCGCCGACGGGATGCGCAGGCGCCACAAGGTCTGCATGCGGCCGATCTTGTTCATCCGGAAATAGGCCAGCAACCCGGGATCGATGCTGCGAAGGCCGATCGTGGTGTTGGAGATGACCGGGAAGATCGCCATCAGCGTGGCGCACAGGGTCAGCGCGACGTCGGTATTCTTGACCAGGACGATGATCAGCGGCGCCACCGCCACGATCGGCGTCACCTGCAGCAGCACCGCGTAGGGCAGCAGGGCGGTCTCCACCGCGCGGCTCTGGACCAGCAGGAAGGCGACCAGGCTGCCCAGCAGGGTCGACAGCAGGAAGGCTTGGGCGGTGACACGCAGCGTGCTGCCCAGGGCCCATAGCAGCGAGGGCCAGCCGGCGGCGAAGCTCTGCCAGATCTGCGAGGGAGAGGGAAAGATATAGGCCGGCACCGCGTAGCCGCTGCAGATCCCCTGCCAGAGCAGCAGCGTCAGCAGGCCGACCACGAGGGGAGCGGCGATCTTCATGCCCACAAGCCGATACCCCGTCATCCGAAGCTCGCCGCCGAGGCGTCGGCAAGCAGACCGGAGAGGTCCCGGCAGAGGACGGCGAACCGGTCGCTGCCACGGAATCCCTCGTCGCGCGGGCTGGGCTCGCCGACCGGGAACTCGGCGAAGATGCGGCCGGGACGCGCGGCCATGACGATGATGCGGGTCGACAGGAACACCGCCTCGTAGATCGAGTGGGTGACGAACAGGGTGGTGAGCCGGCGCTCGCTCGACAGCCGCAGCAGGTCCTCGTCGAGCCGGTTGCGGGTGAACTCGTCCAACGCGCCGAACGGCTCGTCCATCAGCAGCAGGTCCGGGTTGGTCACCAGGGCGCGGGCGATCGACACCCGCATGCGCATGCCGCCCGAAAGCTGACGCGGATACGAGCGGGCGGCGTGCGCCAGACCGACCTGCGCCAGCGCCCGCTCCACCCGCGGCAGAGCCTCCTGTCGTGGCACCCCGGCGGCATCAAGCGGCAACCGCACGTTGCCCGCGACCTTCGACCAGGGCATCAGCGTCGGGTCCTGGAACACGAACGACAGGCGACGGCCGTCGCGGCCGACCTGATCGAAGCCGCCGCGCCACCATTGCACCCGCCCGTCGCTCGGCTCGATCAGCTTGGCGGCGAGCTTGAGCAGCGTGCTCTTGCCGCAGCCGGACGGCCCGATCAGGCTGACGAACTCGCCCCCCGACACCGACAGCGAGACAGGCGCCAGCGCGCGCGTGCCGTTGGCGAAGCTCTTGTCCACCGCCAGCAGTTCCAGCACCGGGTCCGAGGAGCGTGTCCGGATGTTGGTCCCAGCCTTGGTCATCGAAGCGTTCATGCCGGCAGCACGGGCGCTTGCGAGATCAGCCGGAGGTCGAACGCGCGATGCCAGTCCAAGCCGGGCGGGATCATGCCGAGATCGAGCAGGAAGTCGTGGTTCCGCTTCCAGCGCGCCTCGGTCATGATGCCGATGCCGCCTTGCGCCGCGTCGCCTCCGGTCACCAGCCCCAGCCTGCGCATCTCGGCCAGGGAGAAAGCCATCCGGTCGGCGGTCATGCGCGGATTGGCGGCCTGGATCAGCCGGTTCGCCGGCGCCGGATCGACCAGATACTCCTTCCAGCCCTGCATCGAGGCGGCCAGGAAGGCACGCAGCACCTCGGGATGATCGGCCAGCAGGCCAGTCCGGGTGGCGATCGGGTTGCCGTAGCTGGGGAAGCCCGCGTCACGCAGCAGCAGCATGCGGAATTTCACGCCGCTGCGCGCCACGTCGAACGGTTCCGACGTCGCGTAGGATTGCATCGCCAGGGTCGGATCGACGAAGAACGGCTGCAGGTTGAAGGAATACACGCCGAGCTGGTCGGGATCGAGCCCGAACCGCTTCATCAGCAACGGCCAGACCACCGGCTGCTCGGCGGCCGAGACGAGTATCTTGTGGGAGCCCTTCAGCCCGGCCAGCGAGGTGATGTCGTCATGCACCAGGATGCCGAGCGGGTCGAACTGGAAGCTGGTCGCCACCATGACCAGGGGCAGCCCGCGCTGGATTCCCTCCAGCAGCCCGAAATCGGCATAGATGGCGAGATCTGCGGCACCCGCCACCAGAAGCTGGGCATTGTTGATCTGCGGGCCGCCCGGCTGGATCTCCACCTCCAGCCCGGCGCGCCGGTACAGGCCGGTCGCCAGCGCCTGGTAGAAGCCGCCATGCTCGGCCTGCGCGTACCAGTTGGTCAGGAAGCGCAATTTTCCATCCGCGGCGGCGGCGACGCCTCGGGGAGCCGCGGCGCCGGCACCGGCCGCAGCCGCTGTGGCGAAGAAGGATCGCCTGGTCATCATGGCGCTGCTCTGCCCCGGTTGCTTCCGCCTTGGTCAGTGATGAGACTGCAAACGCTGTGCCACTCGCTGAGAGTGGCCGCTGGCCGTAGTGGATGGATCGTTGCTATCTATCGCTTCATCGGCGCGTTACGGCATCAAAGGTCGGACTACGGAGAAGATCAGCATGTCGGCTCTTGCTAAAGATGGTCTGGCCAAAGGTGGGCTGACCAAAAGCGGGCCAGCCGCGGACGAGACCGGTCCATCGGACGAAGGATTGCGGTTCCAGCAGGTGGCGCGCGGCCTGCTCGGCCTGCTGCTGGTGCTGCTGGGCCTGTTCACGCTGCATGACTTCCTGATATCCCTCGCCTGGGCCGCGATCTTCGCAATCGCCACCTGGCCGCTGTTCTCCAGGGCCAAGCGGCGCTGGCCACCCAGCCGGCACAACCTGTTGCTGCCCCTGGTTTTCACCAGCGCGATCGCCCTGATCTTCATCGTGCCGCTGGTGCTGATCGGCGTCGAGGCCGGACGCGAGGCGCAGGGCGTGCTGATCTGGATGGAGCAGGCCCGCCATACCGGCGTCCCGGTGCCATCCTGGACCGGGCGGCTTCCCCTCGGCAGCCAGACCGTCACCAAATGGTGGCAGGATAATCTGGCCAGCCCGGACAACATCAATACCCTGTTCGAGCGCCTGCGTGCCGGCCAGAGCTTCGCGATGACGCGTCAGGTCGGAGGCCAGCTCGCGCATCGCTTCACCCTGTTCGCCTTCACCATCATTACCTTGTTCTTCCTGTTCCGCGAGGGCGAGGCGGTCACCGGGCAGATGCTGGTGGCCAGCCGGCGCGCCTTTGGCCAGCGCGGCGAGCGCATCGGCCGGCAGATGGTCGCCTCTGTGCACGGAACTGTGGACGGGCTGGTGCTGGTCGGGCTCGGCGAGGGCATCATCCTCGGCGGCGCCTATGCGCTCTGCGGCGCACCGCACCCCACCCTGTTCGGCGTGCTGACCGCGGTCGCGGCGATGATCCCCTTCTGCGCGGTCATCGCGGTGGCGCTCGCCGCCCTGCTGGTGCTGGCCAAGGGATCGGCCGTGCTCGGCATCGGGCTGCTGGTCTTCGGCCTGGTGGTGATCTTCGTCGCCGATCACTTCGTGCGTCCGGTGCTGATCGGAGGCGCCACCAAGCTGCCGTTCCTGTGGGTGCTGCTCGGCATCCTCGGCGGCGTGGAGAGCTGGGGCCTGCTCGGCCTGTTCCTGGGTCCGGCGATCATGGCCGCCCTGATCCTGCTCTGGCGCGAATGGACCGCCAACCGGCCCGAATAGAGAAAACCGTGAGAACCTCCCAGTAGTTCGGGGACGTTCGCACGGCTTCCAATAAATCATCTGCGTAGCCACGCCACGAGACGCTTGCAGGCTGAACAGTCCCTGCACGAAAATCGGCTTTTACCGAAAATCGCCGCGGAACTTACTTGCGTCTCGTTTGACGCCGCGCTTTCGTTTCTGCTACGACACGTTGTCGCTATCTGACCTCGCGTTTCGGAGACGAGCATGAGCAACACCATGGAATTTATCGATTTCGGCAAAACCGACATCGAGAATGTGATATCCAAGATGTCCGAGAAGGACATCAATGGTCTGGCATTTGGAGCGATACAGCTCG
>CAXSEE010000064.1:0-19822 GCA_964235615.1 uncultured Acetobacteraceae bacterium
CTATGCTTCCCTGACGATGAACCCTCACTCCCCTCCGTCAGAAGTCGAGGCCGAAAACATGGCTGCCTTCGTGGCTACGGTCCGCGGAGGGATTGGAGCGGCCGATGCCGGCCACAAGATCTTGTATGAGGATGTCCGCCGATGGGCCCTATCGTGGGGCACTCCGAACGAGCCAGCACCGCCTCAGCGTTGCTGACGTTCCCAGCTTGTAGGTCGTGACACATACTGTCGTCTTTCACCAATCCGGCTTTGCTCGACCTGCAGCTCATATCGCTGCGCAAATCCGCGATGATGCAGGCGATGAGCCTTCGGGCGCATCGTCGCCTGAGGATCACCACGGAATAACGGCGGCGCAATATATGGCGCTATTCCACGACGGATGATCGATCGATGCCCAAGCTCTTCATGTTCTATGTCGGCGGCAGCTTTGCGAACTCCAACACGGAACTCCATGACGTTCGCTTTTCGGTCGGAGAGACGGTCGAGGACTGCCACGACGATCTGCGTGCTCAGTGGTGGGGAACACCGGCAAGCCTGCATCTCGATTGCTGGGGTGCGGTGGAGCAGGCGGACGGTCATGACGTGACGCTGATCGCCGCTTCGGCAGAGGAACAGACGGAGAAGCTCTTTTTCATTAACCTGGGCGGCTATGATCCGCGCGACTTCTCGGAACTGCACCGCAATGTGTTGCTCGTGGCTCCCGATGCGGCGACCGCCAAAGCGCGAGCGATGGGCCTTGTCACTTCTTGGACCGAACCGCATCGCGACCAGCTTCTCGAGGTCGAGCAGATGGTCGATATCAGCGCCGCCATGAAGCCAGACGGCCTTGCGATCCGGCTTTCTCCCGCCATGGTAAAGAAGCCCTTCAGCTTCGAGTGCGGATATCGGCCGATCGGGAAAGACATCTCGGCCAGAGGCGATGTCGATCTCCAATAGCGGCAGAGGGCCGATGCCGATGCCGAGCCCGTCCTCGATGACCTGCCCCGCGCGACGAAGAAATGGTCGAACACCTGCCGCGGGCGTCCCGCCAGATGCGATAACCCGGCCGCCTCCAGCCAATCGATCCAGTCGCTAGGCCGGGTTTCGCTGGCGAGCAGAACATGCCCTTCGACATCCGCCGGCACCCGGATCGGGCGCTGGGCGAACAGCGCCGGGCTCATGATCAGGGTGTCGACCTCCTCCAGAACGGGCACGGCGCGGTAACGCGGCCAGGCGCCCGCACTGGCCACACCCCGCCGGATCGCGACATCGAACCCGCCGCGAAGCTCCTCATGCACCGTGGTGACCGTCGTCACCGCCACCTCCACATGCGGCTGTTCCAGGCGGAAGCGCTCCAGGCGGGGGATCAGCCAGCGCATGGCAAAACTGGTGGGGGCACTCACCCGCAGGATGCGCAGCACGCCGGGCCGGCCGCAGGCTTCGGCCGCCGCGATCACGCGATCGAACGAGAGGCTCACCTCGGCAGCGAAGACGCGGGCGATCGGGGTGGCGACCATGCGCCGCCCGCCCCGGGCAAACAGGCGTTGGCCCAGCCAGCCCTCCAGTGCCGCGATCTGCCGGCTCACGGCTCCATGGGTCAGCCCTAGTTCGGTTGCCGCCTCGGCATAGCTGCCGGTCCGGGCCGCAACTTCGAACACGCGCTAAGCATTCAGCGGCGGCAGAGGGCGCATCGGAACCGTGACGAAAACTGACGGGTTGCGTGAGAAGATCCCGTCTAGTCCCCGAAAACTCATGCGTCTAATCTTGTATTCGAAAGAGTGGTCAGCATGCAGCTTGCCGAGACAGTGGACACCGCCTATCGAGCCGACGCGCCGCCGTCGAAACGACGCAGCCTGGCCGCCGCCTGTCTCGCGCATGCGCTCCACGACGGCTACACCGATGGGCTCTATGCGTTCCTGCCGGTCTGGCAGGCGCAGTTCGGCCTCTCGTATGCCGGCCTAGCCGTTGTCCGCGCGCTCTATTACGGCACCATGGGCGGCCTGCAACTACCCGGCGCCAAGCTGCTGCGGGCGTTCTCGCCACGCGCGGTCCTCGTCATATCCACCCTCGCCGCCGCGGCGGGCTTTGCCCTCATGGCGTTGCCGCTCGGCTTCGCCGGCCTTTGCATCGGTCTCGTAGTGGCTGGGATAGGGTCCAGCCTTCAGCATCCCTGCGGCTCGCTCCTTGTTACGGACACCTACGCCCCAGCGTCCCGGGGCGCGCTCGGCATCTATAATTTCGCGGGCGATCTCGGAAAGGCCGCACTTCCCGCCGCCGCAGCCCTGCTGTTGCCGATCCTCGCCTGGCGTCCGGTGATCGCCCTCATGGCGCTGCTCGGTCTCGTGATCGCCGCCCTCCTGACGCTGGCTCCGAAGACGATCTCACCTTCGTCCCGGTCAGGCGTCGCGAGACGCGGGGCCACCCGCTCGGGGTTCGCTCTGCTGATGACGATCGGCGCTTTCGATACCGCGAGCCGCATGGGCTATCTGCTGTTCCTGCCGTTCCTGATCCATACCCGCGGGGGAGCATCGCCCATCGTCGGCCTCGGCTTGGCGCTTCTCTTTATCGGCGGCGCGCTCGGCAAGGCGACCTGTAGCTGGCTTGGCGAGCATCTCGGAGTCATCGGCAGCGTCGTCGCCACCGAAACCGCAACGGCGCTGCTGATCGCCGCCACCATATTTCTGCCGCTTGCGCCGATGCTGGTCCTCCTGCCCCTGCTGGGCATCGTCCTGAACGGCACCTCCTCGGTCCTCTACGGCACGGTGCCCGAACTGACCTCGGACGGAGATACCGGCCGGGCCTTCGCCCTTTTTTATACCGCCGTCATCGGCTCGGGCGGATTGGCGCCGATCGCCTACGGCGCGATTGCCGACCATAGCAACCGGACCATTGGCGTCCTCGCCGCCGCGGCGACCGCAGCCTTGATCGTCCCGATGGTGTTTGGCCTGCGCCGGCCGTTGGCAGGTTGACAGGCGGATGCTTGTTCCGGGCTCGTAGCCGGCCTTTTCGTTCTGAGGACCGACTTGCTTTACCATGTCGACGAGCATTTCGCCCGGCCGGCTCATGTGCGGACGCTCGCCTACATCGACATAGCCGCATCGGTGATAGAGCCGCACGTTCCGCTCCATGCGCCGGTTCGTATAAAGGCGGAGCTCCGGCAGGGCTGCCGCCGCGACACGCTCGTCCGCGAGCCCGAGAAGAGCCTTGCCGAGGCCAAGTCCCTGGCAACGAGGCACCACAGCGACACTGTAGATGAACAAGTGGTCGGGATGCCGCTGAAGCACGAGCACGCCGGAAGGCTCGCCATCGACATCGGCCAACCAGACCTCGCCCTGTTCGATCCAGCCGCTGTAATCCTCGTAGGCCGGCTTGGGTGCAGCCCCGATGACCGGCAGGTAGGCCGGGACGTAGGCTTCGGAGCTGATGGTCTGGACAATGCCAGCATCACTCCTGCCAGCCAGTCGATAAATGACCCTCATCACGGCCTCGAGTTTCAGCGCAGCGATAACGCCATTCCCACGGACGTGGGCGCGGTGAGTGCAAAGCCGAATTGCGTGTAAAGACGGTGAGCTTCGCCGTCGGCCAACAGGCTGACGTGAGCCCCGACGGGCGAGGTCGCCTTCAGATGCTCGACGATCCTGCCGACGATCGCCTTGCCGATCCCCTTGCCCTGATGCGTTGGCACCACGGCGATGTCGACGACCTGGAAGAACAAACCTCCGTCTCCGATTACCCTTCCCATTCCCACTACCTCCGCTTGCTTGCGGACGAGGACGGCGAATAACGTGTTGCGAAGACCCATTGCAGCGCCTTCGAGGCTCTTCGGGCTTAAACCTGCCGCTTTCCTGAGGTGCAGATAGTCCTCCGGGGAGGGGATCTCGGTCGTCAGCTCATATCCAGCTTCCATCGATCACTCTCAAGTTCGCGCCGGTGAGCGACGCCCTGGGTTTCTTGCCACCCGCACCAGCGTGCTCAGGATGCGCCCGCTCGCCTTGACCGTCCCGCGCAGGTTGCCGGCGACCTTGGACTGGCCGGCGATACGGCAACGATACGGCATCGGCACCTCGATCACGCGCAGGCCCATGGCGCCGACGCGCATCTGCATTTCGAGGTTCCAGCCATAGGTCATTTCCTGCATGCCGATCCCGGCAAGCACGTCCAGGCGGATGGCGCGGAAGGCGCACATGTCGTGGTAGCGGGTGCCGGTCAGCAGCCCGACGGCGGCACCGATCGCGTGGCCGGCGAATACCTGGTGCAGGCCCATGCTGCCCGGCTCGCGGCCGGCCCGGCTGCGCACGGCGATTACGAAGTCCGCCGTGCCGTCCAGGATCGGGCCCGCGATGCGCGACGAGAGCTCGCCGGCGTCGCTGCCGTCGCCGTCGAGGAACAGCACGACCTCGGCGCCCAGCTCGGCCGCGCGCTCGACGCCGCTCTGGCAGGCGCGTCCGTAGCCGCGTCTCGGCTCGACGAGCACTTCCGCGCCAGCGCTGCGAGCCTCCTCGCAGGTAGCGTCGGTGCTGCCGCCATCGACGACGATGACGTGGGCGATCAGGTCGCGCGGCAGCCGCACTATGGTCGGTCCGATCGCGCCGGCCTCGTTCCAGGCCGGAATGACCGCGACGACCTGCCCGGGCATGCCTACAGGCTCCAGCGCAGGCCGCAATTCTGGCAGGGTTTCGGCGGCGTGTCGCCGAGCAGGCCGGCACGGAAATCCTGGTAGGCGGGGCCGTTCCAGATCTCGCGCAACGTCTGCTGGGTGGCGTCGCCGAGCGTGTAGCTGTCGTAGCCGCGCGCGGAGAACGGAGCGATGCAGCAGGGCAGTGCCCGTCCATGGGCGGTGAAATACATCAGCGACCAGGGCCGCCGGCAGGTCGCCCAGGGCTGCTCGTCGTTGCCTTTCTTCAGGCTGATGCCGGGCTCGGTGGCGCCGGACGCATCCAGCATCACGCCGAGTTCCGCGCCGAGCGCCTGCGCGGCTGCGATGGCCTGCTGTTCGAGCTCGCGTGTCTGCTCGAACAGGGAGTTCTCCGCGCGCGCCATGCCGAACCCGGTCTCGTCGAACACCAGCCGCTGCAGATGCACCGCGCGCACGCCCATGTCGGCGGCCAGCCGCACGAAGTCGGGAAGCTGCTGGATCGTCTCCTGCATGCCGGTCAGCCAGAGTGAGACCGCGGGGGTGGTGACGTCATGCTCGGCCTGGTAGCGCGTCAGCAGGCGCACGTCGCGGACGATGCGGTGGAAGAAATCCTTGCCGCGCACGAGCTTGTAGGTGGCGGCGTCGGCGGCATCGACCGAGACGCGCAGCTCGTCCAGGCCGGTCGCCACCAGCTCGGGAAACTTGCGCGGGTTGAGCAGGGTGCCGTTGGTGTTGAACAGCACATGCACGCCGCGGTCCTTGAGGTAGCGGATCATACGCGGCAGGGCGCGCACCAGCATCGGCTCGCCGACGCCGTGCAGCACCGCGCGCGAGACGTTCGGCACCTGGTCGACGATGCGGGTGAACAGCTCCCAGCTCATGTCCGCCGGCGGCTCCAGCGCCTCGAAGGTGCGTGGACAGGTCTCGCAGAGCAGGTTGCAGCGGTTGGTCACCTCCAGATAGAGGCAGACCGGCGGGGCGATGGCCGCCGCCGTGCGTTCCGCGTCGACAGCCTCGAAATAGCGTCCCGGTAGCGGTGTCTGCAGGGTCTGCATTAACTATTCCTTACGGCGATGACTGGCAGGATGCCCGGGTGATGCGGCCGGATCCGGCGCAGGTCCCGTGCTGCCAGCAGGAGAGCCGGAGCATAGACCAGCGACGGCCAAATGAAATGATCGTGGAATGGCGCGAGGTCGAGCAGCAGCGGCGCCACCGAGAGCCAGATGATCGCCGCTGCGGGTGCCACCGTCGCGAACACAGCGAGGGGCGGGAAATACCACGAATAATGCGGGCTGAGCACGAGCATGCAGGCGCTCGCCAGCCAACCGGCCTGGGCGCAGACGCGCACGGCGTCGGCCGCGGGCGGCAACGGGTTGCGGCTACGCAACAGCATGATCAGCGCCGCGGCCATCAGGGCAGACCCGGCGAGCAGGAAATACCAGCGCGGTGCCGATGCCGGCAGGGCGACAAGCTCGCCCAGGCCGGACAGCAGCCAGATGCCGCCGCCCTGGCCGAGGCCCTCCTCGGTGTTGTAGGTCGAGAGGAAGCCGAACACGCGGCTGCCGACGCTGATGTAGCAGGCGTACAGACCGATGATGACGACGAGGCCGGCGACCGGCGCCCGCCCACGGGTTGCCGGCGACCAGGGCCGCCACAAGGCGGGGGCGATGGCCAGCGGCAGGAACTTGACCAGCACGGCTCCCGCCAGGACGGCGCCGGCGAGCCCGTCACGTCCGGCCACCCGGCACAGCAACGCCGCCGCGATCAGCCCCAGCGCGGCGGCATCGACATGGCCGTTGCCGGCGAAGGCCCAGACCGCGAGCGGGTTCCAGGCATAGATCAGCACGCGCGCTGTCGGCAGCCGAGCGATGCGCAACAGCCGGATCAGGCAGGCGATGGCGAGCCCCTCGAAGCCGACCATGGCGATCTTGACGGCGATCACCGTCGGGCTGAGGGCGGCGATGGCGCGGAAGATCACCTGACCCATCGGCGGATAGATGGTGTGCGCGTAGTCACGGCGGTTGATGTGCGGGTAGACCCTGGTATCGCGCAGGAATGCCAGCGCCGGATCGGCCGGGATGTAGCGATACGGGTTGATCCCGGCGGCCTGCACGCGGCCGTCCCAGACATAGCGGTAGACGTCGCTGGACAGGAACGGCGGCGCCAGCAGCACCGGCAGGCGCAAGGCCAGGGCGACGCCGAGCACCAGCCATAATGCACCACGCGTCGGGGTCCGCAGGTGCCGCACGATGGCGCAGGCAGCGAGATAGACCGCTCCGGCGCAGGCGGCGATGGCGACGAACCGGTTGGTCAGATGCACCGAGCCGACGCTCTCGGCATGAGGCACATGCAGCGACAGGCCCGCGAGCGTGAGGGCCAGGATGGCAGCACCCATCGCCGCCAGCAGGAAGATCGGATCGATCCTACGTATCACGCGTGGGTCCGCAGGCCGAGCCGCTCGATACAGGCCCGGGTCACGGGGGCCGCGTACGCGTCGTCGTCGGGTGCCCCGCCATTCGCGGAGGCGAGCAGTTGGGCGAGGGCGGCGGCATCGTCGATATCGTACCATGTCGGCAGCTCGACCAGCGGAAGGCCGATCGAGGCGGCGCGCGCGCGTGTCCGTGCCGCCACGTCCGACGTGCTCCACTCGATGTCCGCGAACAGCGCGGCGTGGGCCGCCTTCAAGCCGAGCAGGTAATAGCCGCCGTCTTCCGCCGGCCCGAGCACGGCGCGGTCGCCGGGTGCCGCGAGGGCCTGCGCCGCGCGCACCAGACAGGCGGTCGGCAGGGTCGGGCCGTCGGAGTTCAGCACGCAGGCGGCGCCATAACCGGCATCGAGCATCGAGCATACCGCGTGCAGCAGGCAGCGCCCGAACCCCTGCACGTCCAGTGGCATCTCGATGCTGCCATCCGCCAGCAGCAGCGGCGTGTCCTCGGCCAGATGACCGTCGAACAAGGCTTCCAGCCCGGCCGGCGCATAGGCGGCGAAACCCTGGATGCTCGCCTCGCGCGCGGCGAGGGCGATGTTCTCGGTGGTGTCGCGCAGGAAGGCGGCACTCATGGCGGCGGCCTGGCCGGGCGTCAGCGGCGGCACCAGCCGGGTCTTGGAGAAGCCCGGCCGCGGCGCCTTGGCCATGACCGCGATCGCGCAGACGTCGCCGTGCCGTAGATTTGTGACCATCTGGTTCCGATCAGGATCCGCTGAACCAGTTATAGCCACGATCTTCCCAGAATCCCGCAGGTTTGCGGTTGGTCACGAACAAGGTGGTGACGAACTTCGGGTTCTTGAAGCCCAGCTTGGTCGGTATGCGTATCTTGAACGGATAACCGTATTCCGCGGAGATGGTTTCGCCGCGCCTGCTGGTGGCGATCAGGGTCTGCGGATGCAGCGCCGTCGCCATGTCCATGCCGCCGTAATAGCCGTCCGCGCACTCGTAGCCGACATAGCGGGCGGCGGGATCGGCGCCGACCTTATGCAACAGGCTGGCGAGCGTGGGACCGCCCCATTGGCCGATATAGCTCCAGCCCTCGACGCAGATGTGCCGCGTGATCTGCGAGGTCTGCGGCAGCGAGGCGAAGTCCGACACGCGCCAGGGCCGCTTGTCCTGGATCGCGCCCGCCAGCGCCAGGCGGTAGCTGTCCGCGTCCAGCCTCGGCACGGCGTCGGCGCCATAATAGGCGTTGAAGCGGTCGGCCGGCGACAGTGCGCTCGCGGGGAAGATCTTCGCCAGGCTGCCGGTGCCGAACAGGGCGGCCTGCACGCGGTCGTTCCAGAGCGACACCGCCTTCAGGCTGTTCTGGACGATGTCGGCGTCGCTGATGTCGCAACCGGTCAGCAGGGTCAACGCGCCGAGGCTGAGGCTGCGGCCGAACAGGCGGCGGCGGCCGATCGCGGCGGTCAGCCCAGCTTCGAGGCGGGTCCTCTGCGGGAAGCGCCGGCCGGGTTCGGCCATGGTTATTCTCCTGTTGGCGCAGGCGCCGGAGCCGAGGTGGGGGCCGGCTTGTGCGGGTGGGAAGTGGCGCGTCCCAGGGTCATGGCCACGAAGGTCTTCGGCACCAGGGCGACCAGGGTTACGTGCACCAGCATGAAACCGACGATCGCGGCCATGAAAAAGAAATGCACGATGCGGGCGAAGACAAACCCGCCCATCAGCCAGGCCAGCCAGCCGAGCTGCACCGGCTTCCAGATCGCGAGCCCCGACATCACCATCATGAAAATGCTGAACAGGGCGCCCCAGTAGAAGACCTTCTGCACCGCGTTGTAGGTGCCGAGCCGATGCTCCAGGCGGAAGCGCGCGGCGGCGATGAAGTCGGTGAGGAAGGAGCGCGGCCAGACCGGCAGGAAGTCGCGCCGGAAATGCCCGCTGAGGATGCCGTGCAGGGCGTAGGCCGCAACGCTGACGACGAGCAGCCACATCCCGGCCAGATGCCACAGGATGGCGTTGGCGGTGCCGGACTCGCCGTGCTGGTCGTAGGAATATTGCGGGTCGCCGCCCAATGTCGCCCAGAGCGGAAACTGGAACGGCAGGATCGGCGCGTCGTTATAGATGCGCCAGCCGCTGCCGATCATGATCACGATGGCAATGCTGAACAGCCAGTGCGACAGCCGTCGGATCAGCGGATGGCGCTGTTCCTCCAACACTTCTGACGGCGTCATGCCTCGATCTCCAATCCGCTATCGACCAGGCTGGCACGAGCCTCGCCGGTGCCGAGGAATTGCATGAAGGCGTTCGCGTTGCGGCTCAGCACATGCCTGCTGAAGGCCATTTCGTAGCGTATCGCTGGATAGGCCTCGTCGGGAATGGCGACGGCGGTGGAAAAGCCGAAACTCCGCGCGTCGGTGGCCATGACCAGCCCCAGCTCGACCTGGTCGTGGGCCAGAAGCCAGGCAACGCCTCCGGTGTCGACCTCGCCGGTGAGACGTCCTTCGAGCGCCTGCTGCAATCCCAGCCGGCGCAGCAGGGCAGGGGTGTCGACGACGGCGTTGAGGTTCGGATCGGTGACACCCAGCTTGCCGCGACCCAGAAGTGCCGGGATGGCGTCCGGCGTCGCTGGTGTCGCGGCGGGGCCTTTGCGTGCCACCACGAGGCGGTTGCGCCAGACGCCGACCTGCGCCTGCGGCCTGGTCAGCCCATTGGCGGCGAGCCCTCGCACGATCGGCTGCAGGCTGATGAAGATGTCGTCGCGTTCGTTACGGGTGAGCTGGGCGGCCATGATGGCCCCGGCCGCGCAGATCAGGCGCACCGGCACACCGGTCCGGTCGCGGAACATCACGCTGAGACGATGCAGCGGCTCGCGCAGCGTGAGATCACAGAAGACGACGATATCTGGCGCGTCGACGAATTCAGCCCGCGCTGTAACTGGAACGATTGCGGCGATGGGCAGCGCACCGATCAGGCCAAGCGCCTCGCGTCTCAACATCACTGCCCCGTTCGCTATCGCACACGTCGCTGTACTAGAATGGCACCATGATCCTGTCCAATTCCACAACGGCATCAACCCGCCATGCGGGATCCAATGGCCGACCTTGACGTGCTTCCCCATGGAAATGCGCGGGCCGAGCAGCGGGCAACCCGGATCGCATTCTTCATTGCCGGCTTCGGCAATGCGGCCTGGGCTCCGCTGGTGCCGTTCGCGAAGGCGCGGGCAAACATCAGCGACGGCACCCTTGGGCTGCTGCTGCTCTGCCTTGGTGCTGGCTCGATGGCCATGATGCCGCTCGCAGGCGCCTTGTCGGCGAGGCTGGGCTGCCGCCGGGTGATCATCGCGTCGGCGCTATTTGTGGCCGCGATGTTGCCTGCGCTGGCGGTCGCGTCGCCGGCTCCCGTCCTTGTCGCGGCATTGCTGGTGTTCGGCGCCAGCATCGGCGCCATCGACGTGTCGATGAACATACAGGCGATCATCGTCGAGCGCGCGAGCGGGCGCGCCATGATGTCCGGCTTTCACGGCCTGTTCAGCGTGGGCGGCATCGCCGGCGCCGGCGGCATGGCGGCCCTGCTCAGCCTCGATGTGTCACCGCTGCTGGCAACGCTCTGCGTGTCGGGATGCATCGTCGTGGCGTTGGCCTGCGCCGCGTCGGACCTGCTTGCCTATGGCAGCAGAAGCGGCGGACCCGCCTTTGCCATCCCGCACGGCGTCGTGCTGCTGATCGGCAGCCTGTGCTTCGTGGCGTTCCTCGCGGAAGGGGCGGTCCTGGACTGGAGTGCCGTGTTCCTGACCTCGATACGCCACCTCGCGGCTTCATATGCCGGGCTTGGCTATGCCGCCTTCGCCACGACGATGACGCTCGGCCGGCTGACCGGGGACCGCATCGTGCATGGTCTCGGCGGCAGGAGGGTCATCCTGATCGGTGGATGCGCCGCCGCAGCCGGCTTCGCCGTCGCGACCCTGGTCCCATTCTGGCAGGCGGCGATGCTGGGTTATGCCCTGGTCGGGATTGGTTGTTCCAACATCGTACCGGTGTTGTTCACGAATGTCGGACGCCAGACCACGATGCCCGAGGCCGTTGCCGTCCCGGCGATCACGACAATGGGTTATGCCGGCATCCTGGCCGGACCCGCCGCGATCGGCTTCATCGCCCAGGCCAGCAGCCTCCAGGCAGCTTTCCTGGTGATCGCCGTCCTGATGCTGGGTGTTGCCGCGTGCGGAAGGCTTTTGAAGACATAGAATGAATTCCATGTGCGGACACGTGTTGCTCGAAATACGCTAATAGCGTATGATACCTCTATGGATGACGCCGCTTTTAGTTGGGATGAGCTTAAAAGCGACAGATGCTTAGCTGAACGTGGCTTCGATTTCGCTTATGCGACTCAAATTTTTGATGGGGATACTTCAGAATACATCGACAACCGCAAACCCTATCCTGAAACCCGCATCCAAGTTTACGGCCGGATCAACAGAAAGGCTTACCGGGTTGTCTACACCGAGATCGAGCCAGCCACGAAGCACATCATCAGCGCCCACCGCATCAGCGAGAAGGAACTGGGTAAATGGCACAAGTGAGAATGACTGCCGCACGGGCTAAAAGTGCCGGCCGCGTCGACCAGGCTAAACTGAACGCCACGACCGAAGCCGACATGGAGCGGCACGCGATTGAGGATGACGCTTTGCTGGCCGACAACGAGTGGTATCCCGCCCCTGCTACCGTTCGCGCCAATCTTGGCCTCAGTCAGCCAGCTATGGCGGCACTCTTGCGCATACCGGTTGGCACTTGGCGCAACTGGGAACAGAACCGTGTCCAACTCGATCCCGCTGTTCAGACGTTGCTACGGGTGCTGATGCGGGAGCCGGACGCAGTGAAGCGTGCGATGGAAGCAGCGTGACGGTCAATCAAACCGGGAAGCCGTTTGCAGGCTGCTGTTCGGAGCCTCTCGCCTGATCGCTGCTAGAGCCCTATCGACAAATGTCAGATCGAGCGCGCTTCCTCGGCAAGCCCCCGGAACGGTGCGGCAGCGCTCTGGCCTACGCCGCCTCATTCGTGCTTCGCCGCGAAGTCCCCGAAGGCGGCAGCATCACCGCCTCCTCGGCGCGTGTCAGCACCAGCAGCAGCGCCTCGCGCAGTTCGTCGAGCTTGCGTTCGTTGCTGAGTTTCAACCCGAACACATCCTTGACGTAGAACACGTCGACCGCACGCACCCCGTATGTGGTGATGTGCGCCGACGCGATCTGCAGGCCCTGGTTGCTGATGGCGTCGGTCACGTCGTGCAGCAGGCCGGGCCGGTCGCGGCCGTTGATCTCGATCACCGTATGCGTGTTGGACGCGCGGTTGTCGACCACGACGCGCGGCGGCACGTGGATGGCGCGCATTCGCCGTCCCATGACCGAGCGCGACACACGCGCGATCTCGGTCGCGAGGTCGAGCCGTCCGGCCAGCGCCTGCTCGACCAGGGTGGAGAGCCGGGCGAGGCGGTGCGGCGCGTCGAAGGTGGCGTCGGTGGCGTCCTGGATCCAGAAGGTGTCGAGCGCCATGCCGTTGGTCATGGTGTGGATGCGCGCGTCGACGATCGAGGCGCCGGCGACGGCCAGCGCGCCGGCGATATGCGCGAACAGCCCGGCATGGTCGGTGGTGTAGACGGTGACCTCGGTGACCGCGCGTGCCGGCAAGGGCTGCGCCTCCACTGTCAGCGGCGCGTCGCGTATGTCGGAGTCGCGTATCATGCGGGCGTGGCGCAGGTGGCTCTCGCTGTCGAACGAGAGCCAGTAGCCGGCATAGCCGAGAGCCAGGAAGCTCTCGATCTCCTTGGTGGTGAAGCCCTCCTCCTCCAGCACCACTCTCGCTTCGTCCTTGGCGCGCGCGACGCGGGTGTCCCGCTCGGTGGTCGACAGGCCGCCGGCCAGCACCTCGGCCACGCGTGTATACAGCTCGCGCAGCAGCGCCGCCTTCCAGGCGTTCCAGACCTTCGAGCTGACCGCGCGCATGTCGACGATGGTCAGCAGCAGCAGCAGCTTGAGCCGTTCCGGCGACTGGATGGTGTCGGCGATGTCGAGGATGGTCTTGGGGTCGTCGATGTCGCGCCGGAAGGCGGTCTGGCTGAGCAGCAGGTGATGCAGCACCAGCCAGGACACGGTCTCGGTCTCCTCGGCGGACAGTCCCAGCTTGGGGCAGATCTCAAGGGCGAGTTCCGAGCCGAGTTCGGAATGGTCGCCGCCGCGGCCCTTGGCGATGTCGTGCAGCAGCGTCGCGACATAGAGCGCGCGTCGGGACTGCAGGTCCTCGACCAGCCCGTTGGCGACGGGCGTCTCGTTGGCGAGCGCGCCGCTTTCCAGGGTGCCGAGGATGCGCACCGCCTCGATGGTATGCTCGTCGACGGTGAACACGTGATAGGTGTCGAACTGCATCTGGCCGACGATGCGCGACCAGGGCGGGATCAGCCGGCCGAGCAGCCCGGTCTCGTTGAGCACATGCAGCCAGCGCGCCCCATCCTGCCGCGGTACCCCGTCCTGTCGCGGGACCGGCGTCTGTTGCCCGGGACTGCCGGTAGCCGCCTCGGATCTGGGCCGCGGACGGTCGCCGCAGATCAGGTCGAGCAGAATGGCGCTGGCCTCGGGATCGCCACGCAGCGAGACCGCGCGCCGCTCGCAGCGGATCAGCTCATGCATCGCCAGCGGATGGATCGGCCGGTTCCGCGCGCGCGCGAAGGCGAGCAGGCGCATCATCTGGATCGGCTCGCGATCGAAATCGACACCGGGTGCGGCCAGGATCTGTCCGTCCGACAGCATGAAGCCCGCGGCGCGCATGGCGTCGTCGGTCTCGGCGGAATGCGCCGGCGGACCCAGCGCCTGGCGCAGCACGGCCGGCTCCAGCACATGGGTCAGGCGCATGACCTCGCGCGCGGTGAGGAAATAATGCCGCATGAAGCGTTCGACGCCGACCTGGCGTCCGTGCCTGGTGTAGCCCATGCGCGCGCCGACCACCGGCTGCACGTCGAAGGTCAGGCGCTCCTCGGCACGGCCGGCGACGTAATGCAGGTGGAAGCGGACCGTCCACAGGAAGTCCCAGGAACGACGCGCGCGGTTGGCCTCCTGCTCGGTCAGCAGGCCGCCCGCCGGGGAGTTTGGCCCGACCAGGTCGCGCGGCTCGCCGGTGCCGAAGGTGTAGCGGCAGAGCCAATACAGCGTCTGCATGTCGCGCAGCCCGCCGCGGCCTTCCTTGATGTTGGGCTCGACCAGGAACGGGCTCTCGCCGTAGCGCTGGTGGCGGATCGCGCGTTCCTTCTGCTTGGCGGCGATGAAGCTGCCGGGTCCCGCCGCCATGCAGGCGACGATGTAGCGGGCCTGGAACATCGCGAACAGCGGGTCGTCGCCGACGATGCGGCGGGCATCGAGGAGGGTGGTGCGCGTGGTGGTGTCGTCGGCCGCCTCGATGCATTGCGCCACCGAGCGGGTCGCGTGCCCCACCTTCAGCCCCAGGTCCCACAGGCAGTAGAGGATGAACTCGACGGCGGCGAGTATTTCCGGCGACGGCTCCTCCTCGGTCAGGAACAGCAGGTCGATGTCGCTGAACGGCGCCAGCAGGCCGCGCCCGTAGCCACCGGTCGCGGCGATGGTCAGCGTCTGGCTGACGGTCGAGCCCTCCAGGGCATCGTGCAGGGTGTAGTCATGCAGCGTCGCGATCAGCCCATCGGTCAGCAGGGCCAGGCGCTGCGCCGCCTCGGTCCCGGAAAGGAGATGTTCCTCGAAGGCGTCGCGGACCATCTGCTGTATCCTGGCCAGATGGCGGCGGAAGCGGCTGATCGCGACATCGCGCGGCGTCGGGCCGGTCGCGTCAGCGGGCCTGGCGAGGGACGCCGCCAGCAGGCGGGTGGCCTCCTGGAGATCGCGAGCCCGGGGCGCCTGGTCCTGGTGTGGTGAAGTGTCCGAGGAAGAGCTGAGCATTAACGTGACGGTAGCGTGTTCTTGCCGTCCGTGACAGAAACATCGTGCGGTGCGGCATGACGCGCCCGTGACCTGTCACGCAGACGATACAGTGCCTCCAGCGCCTCGCGCGGGGACAGATGGTCGAGATCCATCGCCTCCAGCTCGGTGACCAGCCCCGCTTCTTCCGGTTCTGGCTCAATCGGCTCCGGGGCTGCTTCGAGCTGCTCGAACAAGGGCAGCTTCGGCGCCGCGCGGGCGTGATCGCGCTCCAGCGTCGCCAGCAGCCGTCCGGCTCTCGCGACCACCGGTTCCGGCACGCCGGCCAGCCGCGCCACGTGCACGCCCCAGCTACGGCGCGCGGCACCCTCGACGACCTCATGCTGGAACACCACCTGGCCCTTCCACTCGCGCACGCTCATGGTGTGCGGGCGCAGGCGCGGCAGGCTCTCGGCCAACTGGGCCAGCTCGTGGAAGTGGGTGGCGAAGATCGTCCGGCAGCGCAGGCTCGAATGCAGCGCCTCCAGCACCGCCCAGGCGATCGCGAGCCCATCGAGCGTCGCGGTGCCGCGGCCGATCTCGTCCACCACCACCAGCGAGCGCGGGCCACCAAGGTTGAGGATGGCGGCGGTCTCGATCATCTCGACCATGAAGGTGGAACGGCCGCGGGCGAGGTCGTCCGACGCGCCGACGCGGCTGAACAATCGGTCGACCACGCCGATTCGGGCCTCCGCCGCCGGCACCGGCAGGCCGGCCTGGGCGAGGATGACGGCCAGCGCAGTCTGGCGCAGGAAGGTCGACTTGCCGGCCATGTTCGGCCCGGTGAGCAGCATCACGCGCCGGTCGGGCGAGAGGTCGCAGCCGTTCGCGGTGAAACGCTGGGCGCGTGGCAGGGCCGCTTGGACCACCGGATGGCGGCAGTCGCGCAAGGTCAGGCCGGTGTCGTCGGTCACCACGGCGCGGCACCACTGGCCGCCGGCGGCGAGCGAGGCGGCGGATTGCAGCACGTCGAGCAGCGACAGCGCATCGGCCAGCGGCGGCAGGTCGGCTTCGGCCACGGCCGCCTGCACCAGCACGTCGAACACCAGCCGCTCGCGTGACGCGGCCCGCTCGGCGGCCTCGGCGATGCGCCGGTCGAGGCTGGTCAGCTCGTCGGTGGTGAAGCGGGCCAGGCTGGCGGTGCCCTGGCGCAGGATCAGGTCCGGATGCGACAGCGCGCGGACCCCTGCGACCGGCGCCTCGATCACGTAGCCGAGCTGGGCGTGATGCCTGATCTTGAGGCTGGCGACGCCGAAGCGCTGGGCATAGTCGTTCTGGAGAGTGGCAATGACCCGGCGGCTGTCGTCGCGCAGCGCCCGCTCGCCATCGAGTTCGCCGTCGAAACCAGGTGCGATCACGCCGCCATCCTCCAGCCTGGCCGGCAGGTCGAGTGCCAGCGCCCGGTCGAGCTGCAGCTTCAGCGGCTCGGCTTGCAGCAATCGTGCGCGAGCGCGCGTGAGGATGTCCGGCAGATCCGCCTCAGCACCGGGTCGAGTGAGCGTGCGCGCGGCCTCGCGGGCGCAGGCCAAGCCGTCGCGAAGTGCGGCAAGGTCGCGCGGCTGGCCGCGTCCCAGCGACAGCCGTCCCAGCGCGCGGACGATGTCGGGCGTACCCCGCAACGCTGCGCGAAGGGCGGTCGCGACCGCCGGTTCCGCGGCCAGCCAGGCCCACCCCTCCTGCCGGTCGGTGATCCGCGCGATATCGGTCAGGGGGGATGCGATCCAGCGTGCCAGCATCCGCCCGCCGGCCGCGTTCTGCGTCGCCGCGACGGCCGAATACAGCGTGTGCCCGGCGCCGCCGTCGCGAGCCTGCAGCAGCTCGAGGCTGGCACGCGTCGCGGGATCGATGCCCATCGTGCCGTCCTGCGACTGGCCCACCGGACGCGACAGCCGCGGCAGCCTGCCGGCCTGGGTGCGACGGACGTAATCGAGCGCCAGGGCGGCGGCCATCGCCTCGGCGTCGGTGAAATCGCCCAGCGCGTCGAGGCTGGCGAGCCCGAACGCGTCGGCCAGACGATGCCGGGCGGCGAGCGGCGGCGGCACCGCGGCCGGCGGCGCGCGACGAGCGTCGTGATCGCCCAGCGGCAGGTCGGCGGGTGCCAGGATCTCCGCCGGGTCCAGCCGCCCGAGCAGGTCCGGCAACGACGTCCGGGTCAGGCCGGCGGTCTCGAACAGGCCGGTCGAGACGTCGATCCAGGCGGCACCCAGTTCGCCCGGACCCGCTTGGGTTCGCGACGGGGGCGCCGGCATGTGCACCAGCGCCAGCAGCAGGTTGGGCCGGCTGGCTTCGAGCAGGTCATCCTCGGTGAGGGTGCCGGCGGTGATCAACCGGACGATGGCGCGCGACAGCGGACCTTTCTGGCCCGGACGCGGCCGCTCGGTCTGTTCGGCGACGGCGACGCGGAAGCCGCGCCGGATCAGCCTCGAGACATAGGCGCTGGCGGCGGCGACCGGCACGCCGCACATCGCGATCGGCTTGCCGTCATGGGTGCCGCGCGCGGTGAGGGCGATGTCGAGGGCCGACGCGGCTGCTTCGGCGTCGGTGAAGAACAGCTCGTAGAAATCGCCCATCCGGAAGAACAGCAGGGCTTCCGGATGCTCTGCCTTGAGAGCGAACCACTGGGCCATGACCGGAGAGGCGCCGTCCGGCGAGGGGAGCGTCATGGCGCGGTTATGTAAGGCAGGGAGCGCGGGAAGGTAAGAGGGAGCCTGCCAGTTCCGGCGAGGCGGGGCGTCGTGTGGACTGCCTTCCTCTTTATGCGGAATTTGCGCGGTTGGGCGGAAACCACATCACATTTTTATAACCATTTGGATAGAAATCTGCCGTGCATCATGAAAAAGGTGGGAGCATCAGCCTCTGGCCGAAGCGGCAGGCTGCCGTTATTGCGAACCTTTCGATGATGAAACCGATACAGCTCGGGTGTCTTTCCGTGAATTTTAAAAATCTACACCTACGGTCTCGCGTAGGTACTATAAACTTGCCATCCAACTTCTGTATCAGCGAGATATTGCCCATTCTGGCGAGTGCGACGACGATCGTGGTCATTGCCGGAACCGCTCACGCACAGAGCGCCGTTCCGGCCCAAGCTTCTACATCCACCGCGAACACCACGGCGGCTCAGCCTTCAGGCACGGCTTCGGCCGTTGCGCAAACCGGGCGGATAAAGACAGCATCGGCGGGTCCCCGCACCGCGGCCGGCAGTCAGGGCCATGCGCCGGAGGTCGTGGTGGTGACGGCGCCTACTCTGGCGGCGAGACAGCAACACACGGCGGCCAGCATCGAAGAGGTCAGCGGCCGGAACCTGCAGGAGAGAGGGATCACCTCCTTCTCCGCGCTGGCACAGGCCACTCCCGGTGTCTCGCTGAAAAGCGAGGGGCCTAGCCAGAACGAAGTCGAGATGCGTGGACTGACGGCGAGCGGAGGCCACACCCCCACCGTTGGCTTCTTCCTCGACAACACGGCGTTGACGGGACCGGCCGGGGCACAGAATGGCCATGTCGTGATCGATCCGTCGCTGTACGACCTCAACCGCATCGAGATATTCCGCGGACCCACGGGCACGACCGGCGGCGTGGCGTCGCTGGGCGGCTCGGCCAAGCTGGTCACCAACCAGCCCGACCCGACGGGCTTCCATGGCTCCGCTGAGAGCATACTCTCGGGAACCGATGGCGGCGGCTTCAACCACGACGACAACGTCATGGTCAACGCGCCCATCATCAAGGACAAGCTGGCGATCCGCATCACCGGCACGGAGGACTACACCAGCGGATGGATCAGCCGGATCGTGGGAAACCCGTTCCCGCTGCCGACCAGCAACGGTGAGTTCCGGGGCAATGTCGAGGCCGCTCCGATCGAAAAGGCTTATCCCGGGGCCAACTCCTACCAGCTCTATGCCACGCGCGTCAGCCTGCTCTGGCGCCCGACGGACAATATCGAGATCACGCCATCGTTCTTCTACGAGTCCAGCAAGCAGAACGGCATCAGCGCCTATGACAGCGTTCCAGGCACCGACGCCCATTATCAGCCGTTCGACATCGCCGAGCCCCTGACGGACCGCATCGTCGTCTACAGCCTGAATGCGCGCTACCATTTCGAGTATTTCGACCTGGTCTCGGATACGGCGCAATTCTTCAGGACATCGACGCAGACCGAGGACGCGAGCGAGAATTTCAACAATCCCCAGACAGGCGAAACCTACGCATCCGATAATGGTCTTCCGAACCCGGGATACTATGGACCGGGCGGCACCGGCGAAGCCTATGGGCATGAGGTCGACACCTCGCAGCAGTTCAGTCAGGAACTCAAGCTGGTGTCACATGACACGGGAAGGCTGAGCTGGGTCGCGGGTGGCTACTTCAGCCACTTCAATTCAGTTTGGAATTTCTACGGAACCACGCCGACAGATCCAGCCGCCTACCTGGATCTCGGCACCTTCAATCGGGCCACGACACCGAACTGGTTCGACGCCTATTCGCCAACAACGGAAAATCAGTATGCCGTTTTCGGCGACGCCACCTACGCGCTGACCAATCGGCTCAAGGCCGACATCGGATTACGCTGGACCGACTATGACTATAGTTTCTCGTCATGCATCAGCGGTTGGGGATCGGGCCTTGGAGCCGCGACCCCTTCATGTTCCGGACTGATAAAACAGTCGGATAACGCCGTTACGCCGAGATTCAACCTGTCGTACAACTTCAATCCCAACATCATGGTCTACGCGACCGTCGCGAAGGGATACCGTCCAGGTGGCGGAAACGCGATCTATCCGACGACCGGTGCATACTGGAGCAACGTGTTCGCGCCCTATCACTAT
>CAXSEE010000065.1:0-5491 GCA_964235615.1 uncultured Acetobacteraceae bacterium
CTGGCAGAGCCCGACACGCTCGACTGGAAGCTGGACGAGCTGCTGCTGCATCACAACACGCTGCTGCAGGGGCTCGGCGCCCCGACCTTCGAGAAGGCGCAGCTGATGGCCTGGCTGACGGGCATGGCGCCAAGCATCCTGCCCTATGCGGACACGGTCTGGGAACTTCTCGACGAAGCCAAGCGCGTGGGCCGGCGCATCCTGTTCGAGGGCGCGCAGGCGGTGATGCTCGACGTCGACCACGGCACCTATCCCTACGTCACCAGCAGCAACACCGTTGCCGCCAATGCCGCCACCGGCAGCGGCGTGGGGGCCGCGTCGGTCGGCTTCGTGCTGGGCATCGCCAAGGCCTATTGCACCCGTGTCGGCGCGGGTCCGTTCCCGACCGAGCTGTTCGACGAGACCGGGCAGCTGCTCGGCCAGCGCGGCCATGAGTTCGGCACCGTCACCGGGCGTCCCCGCCGTTGCGGCTGGTTCGATGCCGGGCTGGTGCGACGCGCGGTGCGTGTCGGCGGCATCAACGGCCTGGCCTTGACCAAGCTCGACGTGCTCGACGGGTTCAACGAGATACGCATCTGCACCGGCTACACGCTCGACGGCGCCCCGGTGCGCCATCTGCCGGCGGCACCCGGCGCGCAGTCGCGTGTCCAGCCGGTGTTCGAGACGCTCGAAGGCTGGAAGCAGACCACGCGCGGCGCCCGCTCCTGGGGTGCGCTGCCGGCGCAGGCGATCAAGTACGTGCGCCGCATCGAGGAGCTGGTCGAGGCGCCGGTGACGCTGCTCTCGACCAGTCCGGAGCGAGACGACACCATCCTGGTCCGCGATCCCTTCGAGAACTGAGCGGAGTTTCGAGCATGGCCGAAGGTCGTCTGCTGATCGGCAACCGGCGTTATTCCTCCTGGTCGCTGCGCGGCTGGCTGGCGGTGCGCCTGGCCGGCCTGGACGTGACCGAGGAAGTGGTCCCGCTCGCGGTCGGGCAGACCGCGGCGATCCGTGACGCGACGCCGGCCGGACTGGTGCCCTATCTCGAGCATCGCGGCGCGCGGGTATGGGAAAGCCTGGCGATCGGCGAATATTGCGCGGAGCTGGCGCCCACTCTGTGGCCCTATGAGCGTGTCGTCCGTGCCCAGGCACGTAGCATTGCCGCGGAGATGCATGCCGGCTTCCGGGCGCTGCGCATCGCGATGCCGATGAATTGCGGCCGTCACGACCGGCCGCTGGCAGGCGGCATCCCAGCGGAGGTCGCGGCGGACATCGCCCGGATCGACGCGATCTGGTCGGACGCCGCGGGACCCTATCTGTTCGGCGAAGGGTTCACCGTTGCCGACGCGATGTTCGCGCCCGTGGTCTCGCGTCTTATCTCCTATGGCGCGGCGATGAGCGATCGGTCGGCGGCCTATCGAGACGCGGTGCGCGCGCATCCGCTGATGGAGCAGTGGTATCGCGCGGCGGCGGCGGAACCGGCCGGCTGGCTGCTGGACCGTTACGAGACTATCGCCTGAGCATTGCGATCGTCCTGCCGCCGCGCGAGGGTTTCTCGCCGGCTGCGGTAGGTGCCATCGGCCTGCTGGTGCATCGCCTGTCGACCCCGGCGGAGACCGTCATCGGCGCCGCTCTGACCGATGCTCCGTTCGCCGACCGGAATTTTCTGCCAGCCATCCCGGTGTTCTGGCCGCCCGCCGGGCCAGGTCGCTACGCGGCTGCCGTGTCGCGCGTGCTGAAGCGGCTGCAGCCGACCCTGATCGAGGTGCATAACCGGCCCGAGGTCGCGATACGGCTGCGGCGCGATTTCCCGCGCGTGCCGCTGAGCCTGTTCCTGCATAACGATCCGCAGGCCATGCGTCGCGCGCGCACGCCGGCCGAGCGGCAGCGCTTGCTGGCGGCTATGCAGGTGGTGTGCGTGTCCGAGACCCTGCGGCAGCGCTTCCTGGAAGGGGTCGCGTCCGAGACCGGCGTCGCGGTGCTGCCGAACTGCATCGATATGGCGGCAATGCCCGACCCCGTGGCGACGGCGATGCGCGACCCGGTGATCCTGTTTGCCGGCCGCATGGTCGCCGACAAGGGTGCCGACGCCTTCGTGTCCGCCTGCGCCGAGGCGTTGCCGCATCTGCCCGGATGGCGTGCCGAGATGATCGGCGCCGACCGCTTCTCGCGCGACAGTCCGCAGACGCCGTTCCTCGCGCGGTTGCGTCCCGCGGCGGCGGCGGCCGGGATCCGGCTGCGCGGGCATCTGCCGCACGAGGCGGTGCTGGAGGCGATGGCCCGCGCCTCGATCATGGTGGCGCCGAGCCGCTGGCAGGAGCCGTTCGGCATGACGGCGCTTGAGGCGCTGGCGAGCGGCACGCCGCTGATCGTCTCGCCGCGTCCCGGGTTGCTGGAGGTGGTGGGAGACGCCGCCCTGGTCGCGGAGCCCGACCAGCCCGCAGCACTCGCGCTTGCGATACGGCGGCTGGCCGGCGATCCGGCGCTGCGAGCCGACCTGTCCGAACGAGGCCGTGCCCGTGCCGTCCTGTTCGACCTGGCCACCGCCCAGGTTCGGCTGGCCGTCCTGCGGAGACGTCTGCTGCGTCCGGGATGAACGCAGTGGTTCCCGTTGGCTGTAAAACCACAGCCTACGAAGCTTCCGTGCAAGCAGGACAAGCCGACACGTAGTTGTCAGGCGCACAAACTGTCCGCGAGCACAGGGTGAGCTCAGGCATTGCCAATACAGGTCCTGAACTATTCCGACGCCCCCGGCTTGTAGCGTCGCGCTGGCTTATGCCAGCCAGGAGATGCTCATGGTTAGTACCGGCACGCCTGCTCCTTCGCAGAGTAATGCGCTCGCGAGGCAAGGTGAGACGAGCAATCTCGCCCTTGCCTGCTTGGCTGAGGCTATTGGGACCTTCATGCTGGTGCTTGTCGGTACCGCCGTTGCCACCGCGGCGACACTTGGCAAGAACACCGCGGGTCCGGCCTACAACTCGCTTGCCGTGGCACTTTCCTTCGGCCTGATCCTGATCCCGATCGCGGGGTCGCTTGGCCAAATCAGCGGCGCCCATGTCAATCCGGCCGTGACCCTCGGCCTCGCGACGGCGGGCAAATTCTCCTGGCGCTTCGTGGTGCCGTATTGGATCGCGCAGCTCGTAGGCGCCATCATTGCCGCACTCGTCGTTTGGGCCGCATATGGCCATGGTGCCTATGTGGATTCTCATCTCGGCGCACCCTCACCGGTTCACGGCGCCGATGCGCTGCAAGTGCTGCTCGTCGAAGCTCTGATCGCCTTCATCCTGGTGTTTACTGTCATCTTGACAACCACTGATCCGCGCGTCCCGGCCGGAGTGGCAGCGATCGCTATCGGCTTCTCGCTTGCCGCGGGCGTTCTACTCGGCGGCCCTGTCAGCGGGGGAGCCGGAAACCCAGCTCGTGCGCTCGGTCCAATGATCGTCGCTGACACCTTCCCAGTGTGGTTTTTCTACACGGCGGGTCCTCTGCTTGGTGGCGTTCTGGCCGCATTGACCTTCCGGCTCATCGGCAAGGCTCATGTCCCGTAGGACACAGATATTATCCTCGAACATTATTCACCCGATGCCACTCGTTCTTCCGCAATCAGATTGACGAACGCTCGCAGGGGGGCAGGCATGAACCTGTTGGAGAAGTAGAGCCGAGGTCCTTCGAATTGCGTCCACCATTCCGGCAAGACGGGTTGGAGCTCACCAGTCTTTAGGTAAGGGTCGAGCCAGTTCTGAAACGTGCCGATGATCCCGCGGCCCCAACGAGCCAGCTCGATCGCCGCTGCGGCTGCGTCAACTCCGACGATCAGGCGGCCTGGCGGATCGATGGTCACTATTTCGTCGTTCCGTTCGAATTCCCATTCAACGAGCGCCCCGCTCGAAAACCGGAGCCGGATGCAGTCGTGGTTCAGCAGGTCGCGCGGATGAAGCGGAATGCCGCGTGCGCTCAAGTATGACGGTGCTGCCGCGAGCGCCACCCGCTGAAATTGTGGTCCGATCGGCACGGCGATCACGTCCTGCGCCAGATGCTCGCCGTAGCGGATCCCGGCGTCGCAGCCTGCCGCCGTGAAATCGACCAGCCGGTCCTCCACCATGATCTCGACACGCACTTTGGGATGAACCACGAGAAAACGGTCGATCAATGGCGGCAGGATGTCGACCATCACCGCGCCGGTCACGTTCAACTTCAGAAGCCCTCGCGCTTCCTGCTGAGAACTCGCGGCGTCTTGCAGCGCGGCCCGCGTCTCGATGAAAAGCGGCGTTATGCGGTCCGCGAGCGTACGTCCCGCCTCTGTCGGCATGACGCTGCGTGTTGTGCGGATCAGCAGCGGCACGTCCAACTGCGTTTCCAGCTGCACGATCTTTTCGCTGACGGTCGAGGGTGACAGGCCCAGCCGCTTCGCCGCTGCCCGGAAACCGCGCGTCTCGCAGACCGCGAGGAAAACGGACAGGTCATCCAAGCACAGCAGATCGCCATTGTTCGCCATCGCGATCAGCCTATCCGGTATTTGGTTGATTATCAAACCATGCCGGACAGCGCTACGAAGCTGAAACAAGCCACGGCCTGCTCGCGGAGCTGCCTTGGCGGCGATGTCACGGGAGTATGAAATGACCGGCAAGACTGTCCTCATTACCGGTGCCAATAAGAGTATCGGCTACGAAACCGCCCGCCAACTCGGCAGGTTGGGCTACCGGATCTGGCTCGGAAGCCGCGATGTTGCGCGAGGCCGGGTCGCCGCGGAGCAGTTGGCGGGGGAGGGCCATGATGTCCGGATGCTGGCGATCGACGTCACCAGCGACGACAGCGTTCATGCCGCCGCTGCCCTGGTTCAGGAAGACGGAAAGCTCGACGTGTTGATCAACAACGCCGGCATTCTCGGCGGGCGGCCGACGATGCCCAGTCAGCAGGCGATCGGTGAGATCCGCGATGTCTATGAGACCAACGTGTTCGGTTCGATACGGGTGACGCAGGCTTTCCTGCCACTGCTCAAATCCGCGGGCGAGGCGAACATCGTCATGGTCGGCAGTGGCCTGGGCTCGCTCGGCTGGCTGTCGGATCCAGCCAACCAATTCTATGGCATCAATATTCTGGGCTACAACAGCTCGAAGTCCGCACTCAACGCCGTGACCGTGTCCTTCGCCAAGGAGCTCGCGGCATTCGGCATCAAGGTCAACTCCGCCGATCCGGGATACACCGCCACCGATTTCAACGGTCATTCCGGTTACCGGACGGTGGAACAGGCGGCGGCCGGGATCGTGTGGCTGGCGAGCTTAGGTCCGTCCGGCCCGACCGGCGGCTTCTATTTCGAACAAACTCAGGTGCCCTGGTAGTTGCTGTCCCCGAGCGGAGCCGCTCAGCCGCCGCTGAACTTGCTGACGCCTCCGTCGAAGTAGCGGCCATCTTCCAGGCCGGCGATCGGCTGGCCAACGGCACCGCGCCCGTGTCAGTGATCGCCCTGTCGCTCGGCTACGACTCCGAAAGCGCCTTCAGCACCGCGTTC
>CAXSEE010000065.1:5591-19782 GCA_964235615.1 uncultured Acetobacteraceae bacterium
CGGCGCGCGATCCGGAGTTTCCGGATAATTTCTGGATCAATCCGCTGGGCCGGCATTTCGGCCAGATACGGGTCTCGGAGCTGCAACTGGTCGATCACGAGGGCCATATCCTGGTCGGCGATAAGCCGATCAACAGCGCCGGCTTCACCATCCATTCGGCGATCCACCTGGCCCGGCCGGATGTGATCGCGGCCGCGCACACCCACTCCACCTATGGCAAGGCCTTCTCGACCCTCGGCAAGCTGCTCGATCCGCTGACCCAGGACGCCTGCGCCTTCTACGAGGACCATGCCGTGTTCGATCCGTGCGCGGGCGTCGTGCTGGACGAAGGCGAAGGCGAACGGCTGGCCCTGACGCCCGGCCGCCGCAAGGCGCTGATCCTGCAGAACCACGGCCTGCTGACGGTCGGCCCGACGGTCGGGGCGGCGGCCTGGTGGTTCATCGCCATGGACAACGCCGCCCATGCCCAGCTGCTGGCCGACGCCGCCGGCACGACCAGGCCGATCAGTCCGGACATCGCCCGCTTCACGGCCAGCCAGACCGGCACGGCGGTGGGTGGGGCCTACTGGTTCCAGCCGCTGTACGAGTTCATCACGAAAAAGGAGCCGGACCTGCTCGACTGACGCGCATCGCTGCGTCGGTAAACCGGTTGTTAACTTCTCCGAGCTAGATCGAAACGACCAGCGCGGGCGTGACTGGGCGGGGATGCGACCCGACAAGGTTTAACCCGGCAAAGGTGTCGCGATGACGGCTCATATCCTGTTCGGCGCCGGCAACCCGGCGACCAGCCTGCTCGACCTCTGGGCAACGCAGGCGGACGGGACACCCGGTTCGGTCGATCTCGGCGTGCCCATCACGCCGGATTTCGATCCGGTCCGGATCGGCGCGATCACCCTGTTCATCGGCGGCAACGCTCTGGGACTGCCGCAGATCTGGAGCACCGACGGCACCGTCGCCGGCACGGTGCCATTTCCGCTGCTGGCTGTCTCGGGCAAGGCGCTGACCATCACCGCCATGCAGGCCTTTGACGGCGAGGCGGTCATCGCGGCCACCAATCCGGTCGATCACACCGGGTCGCTGTGGGTCAGCGACGGCACCGCGGCGGGTACGAAGCTGCTGGCCTCGAATCTGTCCGCAAGCGGCTTCCAGCTGGTCGGCAACAGCCTGTATTTCACCGTTGCCGGCAAGCAGCTGTACAGCACCGACGGCACCGTGGCCGGCACACGGGCTGTCTCGCCGTCCAATGTGGCGGTCGCACCCGACGCCTATGCCGCCCTGCCCGGCGGTGCTGTCCTGTTCGAGAACGATGCCGGCGGCACAGCGGCACTCTGGGTGACGGGCCTCGCATCCGGCACCCGGCAGCTCAATGTCGCCAATCTCGGCTCGGGCTTCGGTCAGGGCGATTTCATCACTCTCAATGGCATGGCGCTGTTCAGCTTCGCGGTCGGCGGCGCCGGCGGCTCGGCGCTATGGGTGTCCGACGGCAACGCCATCGGTACCCGACAGATTGTCATCGCAGGGGGTGCGACCGTGCTCTCCGGGGTCAGTGATCTTACGCCGGTGGGACATCAGGCCGCCTTCATCGGAACGGACGCGGCCGGCAACACCAGCCTGTGGATCACCGACGGCACCGACGCCGGCACCCACCGGCTCGGCCCCTATGGCGGCATCGCCTCCCTGACCGCCTTCGACGGCAAGCTCGCCTTTACCGCGCTGGACAGCCAAAACCGTCCGTCCCTGTGGATCACCGACGGCACCGTTTCCGGCACGACCGAGGTCTCTCCCGCCACCGCGGCCACGAGCGGTCTCGATCCGCAAGGACTGTTCACCTATTTCGACCGTATCGGCTTCACCGGCACGGACAGCGACGGCAAGCACGCGCTATGGCTGAGCGACGGCACCAGCAAGGGCACGGCCGAGGTCTCGGCACCGACGGGTTCGACGGTGCTGACCGCCACCGAAGCGCTGGCGGGCAGCGGCAACCTGGTGGTCCTCGGCGTGTCGCAGTCCTATCTGGCCGTCGATGGCGACACCATACGCGCCGGCGCCGGGCAGGACGTCGTGCTCGATCCGACCGCTGCGGTCGGGGTCACCGGCGGGGCCGGCTCGCTGAATTTCATCGGCGGCACCGGCTTCAGCACCGTGACCGGGGGCGCGGGGCCGATCACGGTATCCGGCGGCGCCGACGGCGGCAGCTATACGGGCGGCAGCGCCGGCGGCAACGTGCTGATAGCTGGTGGCGGCAACACCAGCCTGACCGGAGGCGGCAGCTTCGACCGGTTGTTCGGGGCCTCCACCGGCCAGACCGTCATGACCGCCGGGCATGGCCGGGAGAGCCTGATCGGTGGCGGCGGCGGCACGACGTTCTGGGGCGGGATCGACGCCGGCGCCGTGATCTTCACCGGTGCCGGCGCCGGCACGGTGCATGGCGGCATCGACGGCGCCGACACCATCGTCGGAGGCTCGGGAAGCCTGCAGGTGATATCACGCGACGGCTTGGCCGTGTTCGCCGGCAGCGGCGCCACCAATGTCATCGGAAGCAGCTCGGGGGCAGATTCCGTCATAGGCGGCAGCGGCGCCCTGACATTGACCGGCCACGGCAGCAACATGATCATCGTCGGCGGCGGCGGCACTTCCACCATCGACACCGGCACCGGCTACGGACTGATCTTCCAGGGCAGCGGGGCCATGAACGTCGCCGGCAGCGGGCCGCTGCAGGTCATCGCCGGCAGCGGCTCGGCCAGCATCGCCGTCGGCAGCGGCAGCATGGTGCTCGACGTCGTCAAGGGCGCGGCAGGCGGGCTCGACGTCATCAGCGGCTTCAGGCCATCGACCGACCGGATCGACCTGTTCGGCTTCAACGCCGCCGACATGCATACCCATGTCAGCAAAGGCAGCATGACGATCAGCATGTCGGACGGCACCACCGTCACCCTGCTCGGCGTTGCCAACCCCGGGCAGGCGCTCGATCTTGTCTGATGGGAGGCAAGGGCTTTTCTGTCGTGAATGACGTCGAGCCGTACTGCTGGAAATCGTCAGGCCTTATCGACTGCACCGTCGAGACCGCAGTCTCCGGTTGTGCGGCAGTAGGGCGAAGCGTCAAGACTTAACCTAAAACACCAAACGATTGAGTGTCCCCCACTCGTTGCGGCAAGATAAAGAGCCGATGCTTGAAATGCAGATAGATATTGTTTCGATGTTCAGTAGGAACACAATAAAACCGGTAACATAACCGCCATGAAGCGCCAGTATCGGAACTCTTTTTGTAACAGAGGGTTACCTCGATACTGGCTTGCGATATTTCAATACATTGGTCTAGCCTGTATGGATAATTCGCGGAGCGCGCCTCCAGTCGCAAAACCGTGAAGGAAGCTTCATCACGGAGTGCAGGTGCATCGTGCCCAAGTTCGCTACGGTCCGGATCGTCGTCCTGGCGCTCACGGCATTCACGCTGGCGGCGGTTGGATGCGTCCGTCCAGCCTCGGCGCAGTCCGGCTTGGCGCAGTCTGACCCAGCGCCGTCCATGCTGTCCCTCTTGCAGGCCTCGGCCACTCCACGGATCACCGGCGTGATCGATCCTCTCATGCGGCAGAACCTGCCTCGCGACGTTCCCGCCATGGTGGCTGGCGGTGCTGATCGAGGCCCTGTCGCGGACAGCCTCGCCTTGCAGCACATGGTCCTGGTGCTGAAACCCTCCGCGGCCCAGTTGCAGTCGCTCGGGACCTTGACCACGGCACAGCAAACCCCGGGATCGCCGCTCTACCATCACTGGTTGACTACGGCACAATATCGCCAGGCGTTCGCGCCCCCGGCCGCGGACATCGACAGGCTGACATCCTGGCTCACGCAGGAGGGCTTCACGGTGAACGCCGTCGCCGCGGGCGGCCTCTCGATCGACTTCTCCGGCAACGCCGGGCAGGTGTTGCGAACCTTCGCCACCAGCATCCATAGCCTGTCGCTTGGCGGCACGACCCACATCTCCAACGTCGGCGATCCCTCGATCCCCGCGGCACTGGCCCCGGTGGTGGCCGGCATCGCCTCGCTCAACGACTTCCGCCCGCATCCGCTGGTGCGCCCGGTCGGGGTGGTGCGGCGCGCTCCCGGCGCTCGCTGGAAGCTCCAAAGCGTGGCATCGACTGCCCAATCCGCACCCAGACCCAACCTCACCTTTGTTGCCAACGGCAACAACGAGTATGACGTAACACCGGGAGATTTTGCCGCCATCTACGACGTCAATCCGCTTCGTAGCAGTGCCACCCCGCTCACCGGCGCCGGCGTGTCCGTCGCGGTGATCGAGGACTCCGACATGCAGCCGGCCGACTGGGTCGCTTTTATCGGCGCATTCGGCCTCTCAGGCTATTCCGGCACGCTGACGCAGATCCAGCCGGGCGGCTGCAGCGATCCCGGGACCAACAGCGACGAAATCGAGGCAGCGCTCGATCCGGAGTGGGTGAGCGCGGTGGCGCCATCGGCTGCCGTCACCGTGGCGAGCTGCGCCGACAGCGCCACGACCGATGGGCTGACCCTGGCCCTGACCGCGGAGGTCAACGCCGCGGCACCGCCGGCGGTGATCAGCATCAGCTACGGCGCGTGCGAAGCCAGCCTCGGAGCCAGCTATGTGCTCAACTGGTCGCAGTTGATGCAGCAGGCGGCGGCCGAAGGCATCTCGGTCTTCGTCTCGTCCTCCGACAATGGCTCCGCCGCCTGTGACGACAACTCCAACGAGACGGTCGCCAGCAGCGGCCCGGCGGTCAACGGCCTCGCAACCACCGCCTATGCGGTTGCCGTCGGCGGCACCGACTTTGCCGATACCCTGGCGGGCGCCAACAGCAGCTACTGGTCGAACCAGAACGGCAATGGAGGCGTCTCGGCATTGTCCTACATACCCGAGATGCCGTGGGACGACTCCTGCGCGGACTCGCTGCTTGCCGGAGCGGAGGGCTTTCCGACCCGTCTCGCCTTCTGCAACAGCCCGGCCGGCCAGCAATTCCAGGACGTCGTCGGCAGCGGCGGCGGCGCCAGCGTCGTCATCGCCAAGCCATACTGGCAGGACCCGGCGATCACCGGCGTGCTCAATGACGGGGCGCGCGACATCCCGGACGTCGCACTGTTCGCAGCCGACGGCCTGTATGGCCACGCGCTGCTCTACTGCATGTCGGACACGACCCAAGGCGGCACCGCCTGCACCTATGACAGCGTCGCCGACGATACTGCTCTAAGCGCTGGAGGCACCTCGTTCGCGGCACCGGCCTTCGCCGGCATCATGGCCCTGATCGACCAGAGATATGCCGCCCCCCAGGGCAACCCGGCACCGCGGCTGTATGCGCTTGGCGGCGCCGAGTTCGGCAGTCAAGCCAGCCTCAGTTCCTGCAACGCGACCTACCTGGGCGCTGCAGTCGGCGGTGCTTGCGTGTTCAACAATGTCACCGCCGGAGACAACGACGTGCCTTGCCAGCCGGGTACGGCGGGTTGCTTCGTCTCGGACGGGTCGCAGCAGGTCGGCGTGCTCACGGCGAACGGCGGGCCTGCCTACCAGGCGCAGCTGGGCTGGAACGCCGCCACCGGCCTCGGCAGCGTCAACGTGACCAACCTGGTCACTGGTTTTTAAGACCGTACCCATCGAACAGGGTCGGAACTGGCACTCCCGCGCGGTCAGCGACAAGCGCCTGTGGCATATCGGACGGCACCATCGTCACCCTGCTCGGAACGGCCGACCCCGGCCAGGCGCTTGACCTCGTCTGACGGGAGGCAGGCGCTTTCAACGAAGCGCATGCAGTCATTGTCGCATCAAATCGAGTAGAGACGCCGTTTGTCAGGTCAATCGTGAATGACGTCGAGCTGTATTGCTGGAAATTGCCGGTGCTTTTCCGAAGCGCCAGAACTTCATTTTCCATACGGAACGCTGGATTGTCTGCACTTGTTGCGACAAGATAAAGAGCCGGCTGCATGCGGCGCGGATAACTATTGTTTCGAGGTCCAGTAGAAACATAACGATCTGCGTAGCATAACAGCCATGAAGCCCCAGTGTCGGAACCTTCCCTGTTACATCTGGCTGCCTCGATACTGGCTTGCGATATATCAATACATCGGTCTAGCCTGTGCGAGAGTTCGCGGAGCGGGCCTCCAGGCGCAGAACCGTGAAAGAAGCCCTATCACGGAGACAGGTGCATCGTGCCCAAGTTCGCTATGATCCGTATCGCCGCCCTGGCGCTCACGGCATTCACGCTGGCCGCGACCGGACGCGTCAGCCCAGCCTCGGCGCAGTCCGGCTTGGCTCAGTCCGGCTCGACGCAATCCATGCTGTCCGCCTTGCAGGCCCCAGCCGCTCCGCAGATCAGCGGCGTGATCGATCCTCTCGCGCGGCAGGTCCTGCCTCGCGAGGTTCCCGCCGTGGTGGCCGGTGGCACCGATCAAGGCCCTGTCCCGGACAGCCTCGCGCTACAGCACATGATCCTGGTGCTGAAACCCTCCGCGGCCCAGCAACAGTCGCTCACGACCCTGACCACGGCGCAGCAGACCCCGGGCTCGCCGCTCTACCATCGCTGGTTGACCGCGGCACAATATCGCCAGGCGTTCGCGCCGGCGGCGGCTGACATCGACAAGCTGACGTCCTGGCTCACGCGGGAGGGCTTCACGGTGAACGCCGTCGCCGCGGGCGGCCTCTCGATCGACTTCTCCGGCAACGCCGGGCAGGTGGCGCATACGTTCGCCACCAGCATCCATAGCCTGTCGCTTCGCGGCACGGCCCACATCTCCAACGTCGGCGATCCCTCCATCCCCACGGCACTGGCCCCGGTGGTGGCCGGCATCGCCTCGCTCAACGATCTCCGCCCGCATCCGCTGGTGCGACCGGTCGGGGTGGTACGGCACGCGCCCGGCGCTGGCTGGAAGCTTCAGAGCACGGCACCGACTGCCCGTCTCGCTCCCAGACCCAACCTCACCTTTGTCTACAACGGCACTCTGGAGCAGGACGTGACACCGGGGGATTATGCCACCATCTACAACATCAATCCGCTGCGCAGCATTGCGACACCGCTCACCGGCGCCGGCGTGAGTGTCGCGGTGATCGAGGACACCGACATGCAGGCGGCGGATTGGGTGACTTTTGCCGGAGCGTTCGGCCTCTATGGCTCCGGCACGCTGACGGAGATCCAGCCGGGCGGCTGCAGCGATCCCGGGTTCACCGGAGACGAAAGCGAGGCGGCACTCGATACGGAGTGGGTCAGCGCGGTGGCGCCATCGGCTGCCGTCACGGTAGCGAGTTGCGCCAACACCGCCACCACCGACGGGCTGACCCTGGCGCTGACTGGGGAGGTCAACTCCGCCGCACCACCCGCGATAATCAGCATCAGCTACGGAGCGTGCGAGATCGACCAGGGGGCCAGCTTCCTGCTCAACTGGTCGCAGTTGATGCAGCAGGCCGCAGCCCAAGGCATCTCGGTCTTCGTCTCGACCGGTGACAGCGCCGCTGCCATGTGTGATAGAGGCCAGGAGGTTGCTACTACCGGCCCGGCGGTCAACGGCCTTGCAACCACGGCCTACGCGATTGCCGTCGGCGGCACCGATTTCGCCGATACCTTGACGGGCACCTCCGCCAGCTACTGGTCAAACCAGAACGGCAGCGGGGACGTCTCGGCGCTGTCCTACATACCCGAGATGCCATGGGACGACTCCTGCGCCAACTCGCTGCTTGCTGGAGCGGCGGGCTTTCCGACCCGTCTTTCCTTCTGCAACAGCACGCTTGGCGAAAGCTTTTACAACACTATTGGCGGCGGCGGCGGCGCCAGCCTTGTCACTGCCAAGCCAGCCTGGCAGGATCCCCTCATCACCGGCGTAATGAATGATGGGGTGCGTGATATCCCGGACGTCGCAATGTTTGCCGCCGACCACCAATTCAACCACGCGCTGCTCTATTGCATGTCCGACCCGGCCGAGGGCGGTTCCCCCTGCACCTATGACAGCGCCGGCGACATCGTTGCTCTTTCCGCCGGAGGCACCTCTTTCGCCGCACCAGCCTTTGCCGGCATCATGTCGTTGATCGACCAGAAATACGAAGCCGCTCAAGGCAACCCGGCGCCGCGGCTGTATGCGATTGCTGCGTCCGAGTATAACAATCCAACTACCCTCAGCATCTGCAACTCGAGCCTTGGCGCTGCCATCAACCCTGGTTGCGTGTTCCATAACGTCACCAACGGAGATAACGACGTGCCGTGCCTGCCTGATACGACGGGTTGCTATATCGCGAACCTGTCGGAGGCGGTCGGCGTGCTGAGAGCGAACGATCAGGTTGCCTATCCGGCTCAGCCGGGCTGGAGTGCGGCCACCGGCCTCGGCAGCGTCAACGTGACCAACCTGGTTGCCGGTTACTGAGACCGCCATAGAGGACGACTTCGGAACTGGACTCCGCACGGGACGCCGTCCATGACTGCGTGATCATCCGCGGCGGAACCTGGTCATGATCAGCGACAAGCGCCTGTGGCAGCCTCGTAACGGCTTCAGGCCGCTTGCCAAGCTCAGCCGGGTCAACTGGCTGTACGTGCTGCTGATCTGCCTGCTCGGCGGCGTGGGATATGGCGCGCTGTATTCCGCCGCCGGAGGAGCCCCACGCCCCTACGCGCTGCCGCAGACGCTGCGCTTCGGCGCGGGCCTGGCGATGATGCTCGGCCTCGCGCTGGTCAGCCCGCGCTTGCTGATGCGCGTCGCCGCTCCGTTCTATGCCGGCTCGTTGCTGCTGCTGCTGGCGGTGCTGCATCTGGGCCATGTCGGAAAGGGGGCGGAACGCTGGATCGTGATTGCCGGAGTGCAGTTGCAGCCGTCGGAACTCGCCAAGATCGCCCTGGTGATGGTGCTGGCGGCCTGGTTCCACTACGCGCGCTGGGAGCGGCTGGGCAACCCGCTGTTCCTGCTGCCGCCGGCCTTGATGGTGCTGGCGCCGGTGGCTCTCGTACTGAAGGAGCCCAATCTCGGCACCGCGGCGATCATCGGGCTGATCGGGGCCAGCCTGTTCGCCGCCGCCGGGATGCGGCTGTGGCAGATGCTGCTGCTGGTCGCACCGCTGCCGCTGCTGGGCCGGTTCGTCTACGCGCAACTGCATGACTACCAGAAGGCGCGCATCGTCACCTTCCTGCATCCCCAGAGCGACAAGCTCGGCGCCGGCTACAACATCATCCAGTCCAAGATCGCGCTCGGCTCGGGCGGCGTTTGGGGACAGGGCTATCTGCACGGCACCCAGGGCCAGTTCAACTTCCTGCCCGAGAAGCAGACCGACTTCATCTTCACCATGATCGCCGAGGAGTTCGGCCTGGTCGGCGGCCTCTCGGTGATGGCGCTGCTGCTGCTGCTGGTGCTCGGCGGCATGGCAATGGCGGTGCGTGCGCGCAACCCGTTCAGCCGCCTGCTCGCACTCGGCATCTCGATGAATTTCTTCCTGTATTGCGCGGTCAACCTCTCGATGGTGATGGGCGCCATCCCTGTCGGCGGCGTGCCGCTGCCGCTGATCTCCTATGGCAGCTCGGCCATGCTGACCGTCATGTTCGGCTTCGGCCTGCTGCTTTCGGTCTATGTGCATCGCGACATGACGTTCGACGAGCGGCGCGGGGAGGGCGGCTAGCCGCTTGGTGCGGGCTTGAAAGCCACCTCGTGCCGGGCGTGACGCCTCCCACTGCCGCCATCCTGCTTGCCTACAGGCGGAGCTGCTACACGGCAGGCGGCATGGTCGCACGGGTCGGTCGGTTTCCGAAAGGACTTGATCCGGACCCGGATCGGACGCTTGTGCTGCTGGGAGCCTGCAACCCGGGCGGCCGCAAGCGTCCGGACGGCTGGAATGCCCGCATGATGGACAGGCTGCGCGTTGTCCTGCGCCGCTTTCGTCTCGTCGAGGCTAAAGGTTCATTGCACCTCTGGTCCGAAGCAATGCTGCTGGTGCCGATGGATCCGCGTCAGGCCATCGTCATCGCACGCCGTTTCAGACAGAACGCGATTATCGTGATTTCCACGAGAAGAAGGACAAGACTGGTTATTTTGCCGGAACAAATCACCAGTGTTACAGAGTGAGTCCGTCCCTACTTAGCGGGGAAGCTCCCCCTACTTAGCGGGAAAGCCCCGCTGCGGCTTCCGCAAGGGTGATCATCAGCGTCATGGGTTCGAGCTCCGAAGGGGTGAAACCGAAACCGAGATAGAAGCCTTTGGCGTGCTCCGAAATAGCGTGCACGAGAATGGCACCGATGCCAGCTATCTCGGCCGCGCCGAGCGTGCGCAGGATCGCGTCGCGCAGCATTGCCTTGCCGATGCCCCGCCCTTCCCATTCCTTGTCCACCGCCAGCCGGCCAATAACCATGACCGGCACAGGGTTGGGCGCGTTGCGCCGCACTTTCGATGGGGCAAGGCTCCGCTGCACGCCACCATTGGCAAGCACGTAGAAGCCGACAACCCGGCGACCAGCGCATACGACATAGGTCCTCGCCGTCCGGCCCTCGCCTGTAAGCGCACGCTTCCTGAGCCAGTCATCCAGGGCAGGCTCGGCGGACGCAAAGGCCGAAAGGTCGTGCGCGTCCGTCAGCCGTTCGGGTGCACGCAGTTTCTCGCCCGGGACGGAAGTTATGCCCCCCACGGGGCCTTGCTGTGCAGCAGTGCGTACAGCCTGGGGTTGGCCGCGGGCGGCGCGTCCAGGCGGTCCACAAACCGCTGGTAGGTTGCTTCGTCCACCGTGAACAGGCGCTTGTCGAGCAAGACCGCCTCGGCCGCCTGCACCGCAGTTTCCAGCATGAACGCCGTGCGGTTTCGACCGAGTGCCTCCGCCGCAGCGTCGATGGTGGCGAGCTGGCCTGGCTCGACGCGGATGTTGACCTGAGTGGATTTGGCCAGTCTTGACACGCGCGTTTCCGCCGAACCGCTTGCCGGATGGACAGGCATTGGATCCTCCTTACCTTAAGTACTCGCTGCACCCGGCTGTGTATATGCATTGCATATACAATGGTTGCAAGGGCCGGATCTTCGGGAGATTGCCCATCTCAAGCAGGACGCTCTGCTCGATGAGAGGTCTTGCGCACCCCTTCATCCGTTTCCATCAAGTCAGTTCTTTTGCGTCAGCACCAGCAGGGCGCGGCGCAACCGGTTGATGCCGCCGCGCACCTGCCCCTCGTCGCACAGCCCATCGCCCTGTGTCTTGAGTTCCTTGACCTCGCGGGGCAGGTCGCCGTGCGCCGCGACCGCCTCGGAAAGGGTATGGCAATAGGCGCCGCTGTCGCTGGTGACGATCATCGTGCGGCTGTCGGCGGGGGCCGCCGGCGCCGCGCCGCACAGGCTTCCGGCCAGGAGCAGCGATGCGCCTAGCCGCATGGGACGCTCTGCAATCCAGTCGGGCATCATACCGGCTAGGATACGACTTCCACTCTCGCGGGATCATGATCCGCAGATGAACCCGCATCCATCCTGCCCTTGGCCGGATCCGCGGGCGGCTTCCCCGATAGGCCCGGACCCCTTGCCGTCTGCCGCTCCAGCCCCAGGGTCAGGATCGCGCGCAGCCCGGGCTCGCCATCCTGCAACAGGAGCGTGCCGCCGTGCAGATGGGCCACGGCCTGGACCAGCGACAGGCCGAGCCCGGACCCAGGCGTGTTGCGCGCCGCCTCGGCACGGAAGAAGCGCTCGGACGCGCGCAGCCGGTCGGCCTGGGCCATGCCGATGCCCTGGTCCGACACCTCCAGCAGCACCTGGCGCTCGGAGAGCGAGGCACGCAGCAGCACGGTGCCGTGCGGATGGGAGAACTTGATCGCGTTGTCGAGCAGGTTGGCCACCGCCTGCTGGATCAGCGAGCGGTCGCCCCATAGCCACATCCTGTCCTGCCTGTCTTCGGGCATGCGCAGCTCCAGGCGCAGCCCATGCTCCTCGGCCAGCGCGCCATACAGCTCGACGAGGTCTGCCAGCAGCGGGACCAGGTCGATCTTGGCAAAGGCCGAGCGGCGCGAGCCGGCCTCGATCTCGGAGATGCGCAGCAGGGCCTCGAACACGCCGGTGATGTCGTCGAGGTCGGCCACCGCGCGCTCGACCGCGGCACGCAGCTCCTCGGTTCCGGAGGCATGCAGGGCGGCATCCTCCAGACGCGTGCGCGCACGGGTGATCGGCGTGCGCAGGTCGTGGGCGATGGCGTTGCTGACCTGCTTCACGCCGTCCATCAGGCGGGCGATGCGGTCGAGCATGGCGTTGATGGTCTGCGCCACCCGGTCGAACTCGTCGCCGCTGCCCGAGCGCGGCACGCGGCGCGTGAGGTCGCCGGCGGCGATGGCCGACGTGGTGCGGGCGATGTCGCGCACCATGCGCCGGAACAGCCCGCGCAGCACGAAGCCGCCGCTGGTGCCCAGCACGACGACCATCACCAGGGTCCACAGCATGGTGTCGGTCATCAGCCGCTTGAGCACGATGCGCGCGCGGACGTCGCGCCCGACCAGCAGCCGGAACCCGCCGGGCAACTGGAAGGCATGCACCTCGGCGATGCCCTTGGTGCCGGCGCGCGCGATCGGCAGCTGATACCAGACATCGATCCGGGTCACGTCGGCCGGCCAGGCGCGCAGGTTGCCGGAGACGCGGGTGTTGCGCTGGTCGATCATCAGATAGATCGCGTCGTCGTCGACATTCTGCTCCAGCCGGTCCTGGATGGTCAGGGCCAGGGCGGGCAGCCCGCCTTCCTGCCAGCGCTCCGACAGCGCCTGCGCGTCGGAGTTGATCGCCGCCTCGACCTGGCGCTCGAGCAGCCCGATGGTCGCCCACCAGATGAAGGACAGGAAGATCGCGGCGCTGATCGCGAACAGCGCGGCATGCACGATTGCCAGCCGAAGACTGGCGGAACGCAGCGCGCGTCTCGAGACCAGGGCAAGCCGCATGGCGTCAGGACCGGTAGGTCATTCCGGCCTCAACATGTAGCCGGCGTTGCGTATGGTGTGGATCAGCGCGCTCGGAAACGGCTTGTCGATCTTGTGCCGCAGGCGGGAGACATGCACGTCGATCACGTTGGTCTGCGGGTCGAAGTGATAGTCCCAGACGCTCTCCAGCAGCATGGTGCGCGTCACCACCTGGCCGGCATGGCGCATCAGATATTCCAGCAGCCGGAACTCGCGCGGCTGCAGGTCGATCTTCTGGCCGCCACGCTTCACCGCGCGCGACAGCAGGTCCATCTCCAGGTCGGACACCACCAGCTTGGTCTGCGGGCCGCCTTCGCCGCGTCCGCGCCGGAACAGCGCCTCGACCCGGGCCAGCAGCTCGGAAAAGGCGAACGGCTTGGTCAGGTAGTCGTCGCTGCCGGCCTTCAGCCCGGCCACCCGCTCGTCGACATGGGCCAGAGCGGACAGCAGCAGCACCGGAGTCGCATTGTTCTGCGCGCGCAGGGTCTCCAGCAGACGCAGCCCGTCGATGCCGCCCGGCAGCATGCGGTCGAGGATGATGCAGTCGAAGGTCTCGCTGACGGCGAGGAACAGGCCCTCCTTGCCGGTGTCGGCCTGTTCGACGACGTGACCGGCCTCCTTCAGCCCCTTGGCGACGAAGCCACGCACCGTGGGATCGTCCTCAACCAGCAGGATGCGCACGGCCAGCCCCTCTCGCGTTTGTCGTGTTCTCCGGTGGGACATAGGCCAAAAATGCCCGGTGGGGAATCACCCGGCGTCATCGGCCGGGCGGTGGCCGACCACGACCGGCACATCGAGGATGTGGCCGTTGCGAGTAACCGACAGCCGGATCGAGCTGCCTGGCGCGGTGCCGGCGATCAACCGGAGCAGGCTGCGTGCATTGTCGACCTTGTCGCCGTTGACGCGGTCGATCTCGTCCCCCGCCTTCAGCCCGGCGCGTAGGGCGGGTCCGGTATGGTCGACGGCGACGATCGAGACCCCCGAAGCCGCCAACCGGGCCGAGGCCAGCTCAGCCTTGTCGGACCGGGTCCGATCCGGCTGGTCCTGGTCCGCATCCTGGTCCGTCTGGTCCTCCAGCGTTATCCCCAGCCAGCCGCGGTCGATATGCCCCTTGGCGCGCAGCTGCGTCACGATTGGCGCCACGATCTCCGACGGGATGCCGAAGCCGATCCCCACCGAGCCCCCGGTCGGCGAGACGATGGCGGTGTTGAGCGCCACCACCTCGCCGCTCATGTTGAACGAGGGGCCGCCGGAGTTGCCCGGGTTGATCGGCGCGTCGAGCTGCAGGAAGTCGTCGA
>CAXSEE010000066.1:0-7341 GCA_964235615.1 uncultured Acetobacteraceae bacterium
GCGCACAGCGGCGTGGACGGCCTGGGTCATCAGGCCTTTTCTGGCAAACCGGGCCATCCCGTAATAGCCGAGATACGCGTTCAGGAAGCTGCCCCGCGAGATCTGGCTGAAGCTTACCACGCCGACGATGCCGTGCGATGCGACGTCGCGCGCGACAAGGCCGACATCCGCTCCAGTGAACTGACGCCCGATCCAATCCTCGAACCCCTCGGCATCCGTGAACGGCTGTACCCACGGTTCATGATAAGCCCGGCTCTCGCAGTTGGCATGGATCAACTCGGCAGCATCGGCGCGCCTGGCTGGCTTGATGAAGACGGGCGGCATAGAGAAACTCCTGAGCAAGACGGTGCCGGGGAGAGACGGGTAGATGGTTTCGGCCGAGTTCATGCGCTGCATAATGACGAACGCCGCAAATGGGACACTCTTGTCGCGCCTGTCATCGCTTTTCTTAAACCAGTGTTATTTGACCGCAGGATGCCTGTTCCAGGTAGTCTGGAACCAATCGTCGGCGCGAGCCCCGGATTGGGGGATCAGGGACTATGACGTGTTCTACTACGACGATCATGACATCTCATGGGAAGCTGAAGACGCCGTAATCCGCCGCGTCAATGCTCTTGCCGCGGGTCTGGGGATCAGGGTGGAGACCCGGAACCAGGCACGAGTCCATCTCTGGTACGAGCAGCGTTTCGGTGGCTCCTATCCTGAGCTTGCCTCCGCCCGTGACGGGATCAACCGTTTCCTCATCGCCTGCACCTGCGTCGGTATTGAGATAGCCACTGGTGAGCTCTATGCACCGAACGGTCTTGAGGATCTGCAAGCCGGTGTTCTGCGTGCGAACCCTCTGTATCTCAGGCCGGACCTGTTCCGGCAGAAAGCCGACGATTATCGAGCACGCTGGCCCTGGCTGCGCATTGTCGATTGAGGACGAACAGGTGACGCCTAGAATGTCACCCCGGTCAGGCGCTGCGAGATATCCCAGAGGCGCCTCGCCACGTCGCGGTCGTAGGCCTGCGGCATGACCTTTGCCAGCCTCGGCGGACCCTTGAACTCGAGGAACCCGTCCGGTCCGTAATAGGCGCCTCCGGTGGCCTGGCGTGAGGTTGCGGCGAACAGAATGGGCAGTGCGCCGTCCGCGGCGGACTGGCTCACCAGCGGCTGCACGACCGTGTACAGTTTCATCGGCAGGCCCTGGGCGCCGGGACCGTTCGCGAACAGCTCGGTACGGGCGAGGCCGGGATGCGCCGCGTTGCTCATCAGCCCCCAGCCCGACGCGTCGCTGCGCCGTTGCATCTCAAGGGCGAACATCAGCATGGCGAGCTTGGATTGCTGGTAGGCCGGCCACGGCTTGTAGGCGCGTGTCCACTGCGGGTCGTCGAAATGGATGGCCCCGCGGCGATGCGCGATGCTGCTCAAACTCACCACCCGTGACCGCGCTCCCTGGCGCAACAAGGGCAGCAGCCGCGCGGTCAGCGCGAAGTGTCCGAGGTAATTGGTGCCGAACTGCAGCTCGAACCCGTCAGTGGTGGTGCGCCGCGTCGGCGGGGCCATCACGCCGGCATTGTTGACCAGGAGATCGAGGCTCTGCTGCCGGGCGAGGATGCGGTCGGCGAAGGCCGCGACCGACGCGAGGCTGGCGAGGTCGAGTAGTTCGAACCGGACGTCCGCGGCAGGAACGGCGGTCTTGACGCTTGCGACCGATGTCGCACCCTTGTCGGCATTGCGTCCGGCCAGCACCACCTGGCCGCCGGCGCGCGCCAGGGCCAACGCCGTCTCGAAGCCGAGGCCGCCGGTTCCGGTCACGATGGCGGTGCGGCCCTGCTGGGAGGGGATATCGGCGAATGTCCAATGTGCCATAGCTATGCCCTGTCCGCCCGTTGTCGGACATTATACACTAAGTGCAAAGCTGGATGCGGCGACAAGGAGTGCTGACATGTCATCAACCTCGATATCTTCCACGGCCCTCATCATCGGCGCCTCACGCGGCCTGGGGCTCGGATTGGTCCGGGAATATCTCGCCCGCGGCTGGAACGTCGTCGCAACCGTGCGCGGCGAGGCACCAACCGCCCTGCATGGACTGGCGGAAGAGGCCGGCGACCGTCTGCGGATCGAGCAGCTCGAAATCACCGATCCCGAGCAGATCCAGGCGTTACGCGAGCGCCTGGCCGGCCGGACGCTGGACCTGCTGTTCGTCAATGCCGGCATCGCCAATGGTGCTTCGGAGACGATCGGCCAGGCGTCCACCGAAGCCTTCATGCAGGTGATGGTCACCAACGCCCTGAGCCCGATGCGCCTGGTCGAGGCGTTGCAGGAGCGGGTGCCGCCGACCGGAACGATCGTGGTGATGTCGTCGGGCCTCGGCAGCATCGCCGGCAACGAGCGCGGCGGCTGGGAGGTCTATCGCGGCAGCAAGGCGGCCCTGAACATGCTGATGCGCAGCTTCGCCGCCCGGCACGCCACGGACCCGCGCTGCTTCGTGATCATGGCTCCAGGCTGGGTGCGCACCGACATGGGCGGTCCGGACGCCGCTCTCGACATCGAGACCAGCGTCACCGGCATGGTGGACACTCTCGCGGCGCAATCTGGCCGCGCCGGCCTGCACTTCCTCAACTATCAGGGCACGGTCATGCCGTGGTAACTGCCGGATGATACGGCGTGCCTGTCCCGCGGCGCTGCTGGCGATGCTGGCCGGTCCCATCGCCGCGGCACAGTCACCGGCCATGACGCTGCTGCATCTGTCGACGTCCGGATCGGTGCAGGTGGCACCGGACCTTCTCGTGGCCGACCTGGTCGCGAGCAGTACTTCGTCTTCGGCTTCGGCTGCGCAGAAGCGCGTCAACGGCCTGATGGCAGAGGGCATGAAGGCGGCTCATGACGTGACCGGCAGTACGGCGACGGTCGATGCACGGGCCATCGACTATTCCGTGTCGCCTGCCGACGAGCAGCATAGTTCCTGGGTGGCGCAGCAGACATTGGAACTGCGCGGCTCGGACGGGACCGCGTTGCTGGACCTGGCGGGACGGCTGCAGGAACATGGCCTGGCGATGGCGTCGCTGGAATGGCAGCTCTCGGCGTCGTTGCGCCGTCATGCCCATGACGAGGCGACCACGCAGGCGCTCCGGCAGATGCAATCACAAGCCGCATCCGCGGCCGCGACGCTCGGACTGCATGTCGATCGCCTGCAGGACGTGCGGCTGGACAGCCCGGAGTTCCAGCCGCGGCGGCCGGTCGGGATGATGGCGATGACGCGGATGAGCATAGCCGCGCCGCCGCAGGCGACAGCCGCAACGGAAGAGGTGGAGGCCAGCGTGTCCGCGGATGTCCTGCTGCGGCCATAGCCACCGGCATCGCGTCGGATCGATACGTTGTTCCAAAGCATCGGGGGCTTCAGGGTCCCGGCGACACTTCCGCAGCCTGTTCCATCAGCGCGCGAACATGCGCCGCCGCGGACTGGCCCAGGGCGGCGAGATCGTAGCCACCCTCCAGCACCGAGACGATCCGGCCCTGGCAATGCCGGTTGGCAATGTCCAGGAGTGCGTGGGTGATCCAGTGATAGTCGGCGGTTTCCAGCTCGAACTGGGCGAGCGGGTCGGCACGATGTCCATCGAAGCCCGCGGAGATCAGAAGCAGGTCCGGTGCGAAACGATCCAGTGCCGGCAAGGCTGTTTGCGTCCAGGCCCGTCTGAATGCCGCGGAGCCGGTGCCGGGGGGCAGCGGCAGATTGACCACATTATCGTCCACGCCACGCTCAGCGGCCGCCCCTGTGCCGGGATAGCAGGGATGCTGGTGGCTGCTGACGAAGAGGATATCCGGGTCGGACGAGACGATGGCCTGCGTTCCGTTGCCGTGATGGACGTCGAAATCGGCGATGGCGATGCGCTTGACGCCCCAGTGCGTCCTGGCGTGCTGGGCCGCGATGGCGATGGTGCTGAACAGGCAGAAGCCCATGGCGCGCGTGGACTCGCAGTGATGGCCCGGCGGACGCACCGCGGCAAATGCCGAGCGGGTGCTGCCTTCCATCACGGCGTCGACGGCGGCGCATGCCCCGCCGGCGGCGCGCAGCGCGGCCTCCGCGCTGCCGGCGCTCATGACCGTGTCGGGGTCGAGCCGCTCGGTCTCGCCCTGTCGCGGCCGGATCGCCAGGATGCGGTCCACATGGGCCGAGGAATGCGCGAGGCGCAGTTGGGATTGGCTGGCCTGCGGTGCCGGCTCACGTTGCAAGGCCGCGAATTCCGGCTGGTCCAGTGCGTCCAACACGCTGCGCAGCCGGTCCGGAGACTCCGGATGCCCTATGCCGGGGTCGTGCGCGAGGCAGGCTGGATGGGTGAACAGGACAACCATCAGCACAGGATGAAGGAGCGGACCATCCCATGGCAAGCCGCAGCCGACGCCACCGACTCCCGCAAATGCCGCCGTTTCATGCGCCGAGCCCTCCCTTCAGCATTGCCACGAAAGCGTCTGGCTGCCCGTACAGCATCTCGTGCGGCAAGCGTGCGTAGGCCTCGCCACGCTGCACCAGGAACGCCGGGAAGCCATGAAGATGGTATTTGTCCATGAGCATGCGCGTCTGCTGGATATGCCGATCGACGGCCACGCTCGGCAAAATTTTCGCAAACTCATTCGTATCAAGGCCGATGGCGCCTGCGATGTCGGTGAGAACCCGATCCTGAACGACCCGGCGTCCGTCCACATAGTGCGCCTGCTGGATGGCGGACAACAATGCCAAGCCTTGCCCGTCCCGCAACCGATCCGCGGCGAGAATGGCCGCGATCGCGGGGCGGGAATACCAGACCGTCGCCGGGTCGAGGAGGAGGCCGTCCAGATAGGCGGCCCCGAACGCCTGGCCGGTAAGTTCGGCGATCCGGCCGTCGGTGGACCGCATCATCTGCCGCTTGGCTTCGGGCGCATGGACGGGCGCTTCCCACAGGCCGCCTCCGTGCAGCATGACCGGGATGCCGCCGGAGACGGCGGCCTGAACCAGCGGCTCAGCCGCGTAGCACCAGCCGCAGAGCGGATCATGGATGTAGTGCAGGACAAGTGCCGCCATACCGGTCAATGCCTCCCGAGTGCGGCGGCGACGCTGGCCGCCAACGGCAGGGTTGGACGGCCGATCAGGGCGCTGAGTTGACGGCTTGCGTCGAACAAGGCGCCCTTGGCGGCGTTCGCATCGCTGTCCGCGAGCAGGTTGGCCAAGGGAGCGGGCAGTCCCGCGCCGAGCAGCGCCGTCTTGAAGGCCGCCTCCGGCAGATCCTTGTAGCCGATCGTCCGACCCGTCTGCCGGGAGATCTCCGCCGCCAGCCCGGCCAGCGTGTAGGCGTCATCGCCGGCCAACTCGAAGATGCGGCCGTTCCAACCACCCTCTGTCGTCAGCACGGCGGCCGCTGCCGCGGCGTAGTCGTCGCGCGCGGCCGAGGCTATCCGGCCCTCGCCGGCGCTGCCGATCAGGGCGTCATGCGTGAGAGCCGCCGGGATGCCGGCCATGTAGTTCTCCGTGTACCAGCCATTGCGCAAGATCACGAACGGGAAACCGGATGCACGCAGGAGCGCCTCGGTCTCGCGGTGCTCGGCCGCCAGCCCAAGCGGCGACGCATCGGCGTGCAGGACGCTGGTATAGGCCACGGCCACGCCGGCGCGCTTGGCCGCCTCGATTACGTTGCGGTGCTGTGCGACCCGGCCCTCGAAGGCGTTGGAGGAGATGAACAGCGCCCGCTCGATGCCGGCGAAGGCATCGTCCAACGTATCGGGACGTGCATAGTCGGCGACACTGGTCTGGATGCCCAGGGCCTGGAGGCGGGCAGCAGCCTCGCCCTCGCGCCTGCGCACGATCCCGGCAACCGCACCGGCCGGCACGATCTTGAGCAGGTGCTCGATGACCAGGGTGCCAAGCTGCCCGGTCGCGCCGGTGACAAGCAAACGGGGGCGTCGAGTGGCTGACATGGAGTAGCTCCTTGTAGTTCTGATGAAAGACAAGGTATTGAATAAAGACCGTAAGGCGGTAATGTAAGGAGGCAGGTTTGCCTCACCAGGCGACGAGAAAGTAACCGCACATGGACGAAGCCGCGCTACTTGCCACCATGTTCCGGGACTGGCGCACGTCCGGCTTCGACGCCGCCGCGTGCCCAGTGCGCAACGTTCTGGACCGGATTGGCGACAAGTGGACGATGCTCGTGCTGGTCGCCCTCGCGGCCGGGCCGTGCCGCTTCAGCGAATTGCACCGTGCCATGCCGGACATTTCCAAACGCATGCTGACGCAAACTTTGCGCGATCTGGAACGCGACGGCCTTGCCACCCGCCATGTCTTTCCAACCAAGCCGCCCAAGGTGGAATACCGGCTCTCCGCGCTGGGACAATCCGTGCTGACGCCCTTGGCTGGCTTGGTCTCCTGGGCCGAGCAGAGCTACGCCACGATCCGGCTAGCACGCGCGGCCTTCGACGCGGCGGCTCAGACGACCTTGGTGAGCGCGTAGCTGCCGGTACAGCATCTCTCCAAACGTTTGCTTCTGGACGTGTCCGATCGGTCCAGTATCGTTGGATTTCCGATCACTCGGTGACGAACACGACTTCCCGCCGACGGAAATCGATGCCGACGCTTCGGAAGATATGCAGGACGTCCATGCCGAGCAGCAGCGCAGGTTTGTCGTCGAGCCCGAACTGCGTGAAGGTGTGCAGGCTGGCATAGGCGATCGGTATGTTGCGGATCGTGATCCCGCTGAACTGGATCTCGGGCATCTCGTCGATCTCGGCATGCATCTTCCTGCCGGTGACGCTGATCAACGTGTCGACGGGGAACTGCCCGGGTCGCGGCGGACCGACTGTCAGCAGGCGACGGAGGGCGGCGTTGCCGATGGTGTTCTGCGCGCCGGAGTCCAGGATGACGAAGATCGGCGTGGCCTGACTGTCCGCATCGACCAGAACGAGCTGTCCGAAGCGCCTGCGGCCTTGCACGATGGTCGTGTTCAAGGTGAGCGCGTCGGCGGCTTCCGCGGATGGACCCATCAGGAACTTCCTGGAGGGGAAATCCATGACCACGTGCTGATTATAGAGGCTGTCGATCCCCAGCATGCCGTCGGCACCTAGGTTGGCCTCCGCGAGAAGGGGGGCGTTGATCCCGCGGATCTCGCGGCTGCCGATATCCAGACGATCCAGTGTGGCCGTCTGCACCGCGATCCGGCCGAGCGCATCGTCCATCAGGACGCGTGGTCCAGCCGGAAGCCTCAACATGCCGGCGAGTTCGCGCGAGATCACGGTGCGGTTCGAGCCGGTATCGACCACGAAGGGATAGGGTCCCTTGCCATCGACCATGACCGGTATGGTCAGCCGGGTGGAACGGTCCTCGGCCGCGGC
>CAXSEE010000066.1:7441-19752 GCA_964235615.1 uncultured Acetobacteraceae bacterium
AGCAGGAGACCGCGTCGGAGCAGGAGGCGGTGTGGAGCCTGCCGCTCCGAGACCCAGAGCCAACCCGCCGATCAGGATCGCGCGCAGTCTTGAACCGATAGCCATTGGGCATGCTCCGACTGCCGACGCTACATGGCAATAGGCATGGCGAGCCAGTGATCGACGATTTGGCGTCGCCGTCATTCTGAACAAGACTGCACGCAGACCGGGATCGGCACACGACAAGCCCACCAGGAGTGTCCTCGCACGTGATCTATCTATGGGTTGCCCTTGGCAGCGCGCTGGGCGGCGTCGGCCGCTACGGTTTCGGCATCATCGCCGGCCGGCTCTGGGGCGAGGCGTTTCCCTGGGGCACGATCGCCATCAACGTCCTCGGCAGCTTCGTCATCGGCTTCTTCGCCACGCTGACCTTGCCCGAAGGAGCGCTGCCGGCGAGCCCAAGCGTGCGCATTTTCGTCATGGTCGGTCTCTGCGGCGGGTTCACCACCTTCTCGTCCTTCAGCCTGCAAACTCTCACCCTGGCGCGCGACGGCAACTGGTTCGGCGTCATGGGCAATGTGCTGCTGTCGGTATTCCTGTGCCTTCTGGCGGTCACGCTGGGGCATGTCTCGGCCGACCGGATCGGTCATTCGCGGAGGACCGAGGCCGCCACCTTGTCCCGAGGCATCCCGTCCCAAGGCATCCTTGCTATCCTGGACCGGCCGGAGACAGCCGGTCCGGTCCTTGCCGCCGCCAGGCTGGCGGCCGGCCGGTTTGAGGGCATGCCGATCGAGGCGCTGCATCTTCGCCACGATGGCCTGGAAGGGTTCATGCCGATCGAGGAGGTCATGACCGAACGACGCGCGCAGGAAATCGAAGGCGTTGCGGCCCGGAAGTCGGCGGAGATCCACGGAATCTTCGACGCCTGGCGCCAGCAGTCCGGCATGGGGACATGGCGGGAAATCACCGGCGAGACGGCCCGCGTGATCCTGGACGAGGCAGCGGGATCGCGCCTCGTCGTGCTGGGTCATGCGCCGGGCGTCCAGCGCGGCGACGCGAGGCAGGCCGTCCACGTGGTGCTGTTCGATGCGCGGGCGACGGCGTTGCTGGTCCGGACGACGATACCGACTTCGCTCGGACAGACCATCGCCATCGCCTGGAAGCAGAGTGCGGCCGCCGAGCGGGCGATCGAGGCGGCGCTGCCGCTGCTTCTGCATGCCGGGCACGTGAGGATCCTGGTCGAGGAGGCCGGCGCGCTCGGGACGGTGCCGGCGAAGCTGCTGCATGTCCTGGAAAAAGCGGGAGTTGCCGTGACGGTAGCTGGCATACGCATCGGCGACCGCACGATCGCCGAGGCCCTGATCGCCGAGGCCCACGCCGTCGGCGCCGACCTGCTGGTCATGGGCGCCTATAGCCACAGCGAGATCAGCGACCTCTTCGGCGGCGCCACGCGCGAGATCCTCGCGGCGTCGGATCTGCCCATCCTGATGCATCATTGATCGGCTGGCCGCCGGAGACCATGCGATGGCCATCTCCTCTCCCGAACGGATCAGCCCTCATCCGATCGATACGGTGACACGACCCCGTTTCGCCCCTGCGGTCGAGCTCTTGCGCCGCTTCTTTTTGGTTACTGTTGCAGGACCGGCATCCTCACGAAACGTAAGCAGGCCGCTCCGGCCGATCCAGGCGAGCTGATCGATCACCGGGATTGCCTCATCGATCTGCTCGATCGGCATCAACGCCGGAGCGGTCGCCCGCAACCGGGCAATCCTCAAGGCGCACGGAGGGACACGGTCGTTGATCAGGGAATATAACGGATCAGGCGTGAGCCGGTGCCGGCTGTCCGCGGACAGCTTGAGCAGGGCGTGCGTCAACGCTTCCGGACCGAGCAGCCCATTGACGAAGCTGTCGGCCTCGAACTCGAAATGTCGTGTCACGGCACGTTCGATCACCGTCAGGAGCTTCAGGACGACATCGAGCAGCAGGAATGCCGCGAGGAACGACAACGCCGGCGCATCACGGATGATGCCGGGACCAGTCAATACCCAGAGATGGCTGGTCAACCAGCCGCACATGCCGAGGATCACGAACAGCTTGAGCGCGCGGCCGATCGATTGCAGCCATCCATGCGCCGCCAGCCTGTGCCCAAGTTCATGGGTAACGACGGCTGTGATCTCATCCACGCTCAGGGACTGCAGGAGGCTGGCGGGGATCACGACGCGCCTGGTCGCCCCGAGGCCAAGGATCTGGACCCCGGCGTTACCGGCCCAGGCACCCGGTGTCCATTCGAAGACTCCTGCGGTCCTGAAGCCGAGCTGTCTCATGAGGGCGGTGACCTGGTCCGTGACGGCAGGACTGGCGGGTGTCATGACGCTGATCCCCGGGATGACCACCTTGCCCTGGAATACTGGCGCGAGCACCATCGCGACGACGAGGGAGGACCAGACATACAGCCACCAGAGTTCGTCGGCGGCCTGGATCATGGAGAGCCCCCATATCAGGGGCACGCCGGACACGATCCCAAAGGCTAGGATTCTCGCCTGGCCGGCGAGATAAGGGCCTGCGCCGGTGCCGGAATAGTCAACCCGGCCACCATAGTAACGGCTGGGCAGGGACGCAACGAAGCTGAAAGCCAGCAGGAGACTGAGAATCAGGGTATTTCTCGCAACACCCGGAAGCGTCAGCCGGATGGCAAGATCATCGATTGCGCGGCATCCGAATATGAGCAGGATGAAGATGGCAACAATCGATGACAGGATGGCAAGCCGCTGAGCCTGGAAGCGGCGGATCACGCGATCTGCCGAATACTGCCAAATGGTAGCCGTTCCGCCGTCGATGAAGCTGGACGACATGGTGCCGCGTTGCCGCTGCACGACCTCGATCTGGCGGTCCAGCGCGTAGCTCTGGAACATCGTCATGGCGGTCAGGCTGACCAGGCACGTCAAACCCACGAACTGCATGCGATTGCCTCTTGCTGGGATGCCCGGAAACCGGAGATCCTGTGCCGGAGAGCCCGTAGCGGAGTGGTATTGGCACTCGGCCGGGAGTAGGAGAACGAAAAGAGAACATACGGGTTTGGATGCGGGAGTCAAGACAAGGATGAGGAGGATGACGTGACCCCCGATGCGTTCAGCGGGAGCCTTTCCGAGGCAGCGCCACCGGAAGGTTTGAACCTTGCCTTGCAGGCGCTGTGGTGGGCAGGAAAAGGCCAGTGGGAGCAGGCTCATGCCTGTGTCCAGCAGCAGGAGGGCACATTCGCCTGTGACTGGGTGCACGCCTATCTGCACCGGCAGGAGGGCGATCTCTCGAATGCCCGCTACTGGTATCGGCGTGCCGGCCAGCCGGTGACGACGGCGGCACTTCAGGATGAGTGGGCGGCCATCTCCACGCGACTGCTCACGGAAGGCTGAACCGCGCTACAGGGCCGCAAGTTGGACCACGTCACGATCAGCGTGCGCGATCTGCGGCGAGCAGAGCGGGCGTCCAACAGACGAGCGTTCATGTCGCAGTCACGGCGGAGGACAGGTGGACTATAGACCGCTGCCACGAAGAAGCACTCAAAGCCGGTGGCCGGGGCACCAGGCGTCAGGGCACACTACCATCCTGATTACTACAGCGCCGTCGTTCTCGATCCTGATGGTCACAACATTGAAGCCGTCCGTCACGTACGGAACCGCTGGCGCCGTGTCTCACCGATCGTGCGTGGGACAAGTCGTTCTACTGCGCGTCGAGACGTTCATCATCGCGCCGCTAGAGCTAATTATCCAGCCGTTCGACGGTCATCTTCCCCATCTGTGCCAGAACCGCCTCACGGTCCGGCAGATCGGGGCCGTCCTGGGTCAGCTTTGCCGCCGCGAAGGCCAGGGACAGGCGGATCAGCCGCTCCGGATCGGATTTTTCCCGCACCGCTGCGACGACGCCCGCCACCAGGGCATCGCCGGCGCCGACGGTGCTGGTCACCTTCAGCAGCGGAGGCTGACCCAGGAGCACGTGCTGCTCGCTGACGAACAACGCCCCCTCGGCGCCACGCGATATGATCACCAGCCCGATGCCGCGCCGGCACAGCGCCAGCGCCGCCTGAACCATCTCGCCCAGGTCGGCGAACGGCCTGCCGATCCATTCCTCGAGTTCATTCTGGTTGGGCTTGATCGCCCAGGGCAGTGCCGCCGCCGGCGCCGCCAAGGCTTCACGGAAAGGCAGGCCGCTGGTGTCCAGCAGCACGCGCGCTCCACGGCCGTTGAGCTGTCCGACCATATCCCGATAGATAGTCTCCGCGACGCCGGGCGGCAGGCTTCCCGACAGCACGACGATGGTGCCGGGCTGCGTCTCCGCCTCCAGTATCGCCCGGAGTTCGTCGAGATGGGCGGGCTGCGGCGTCAGTCCGGGCAGGTTGATGTCCGTGGTATCGCCTGTCGTCTCGTCCAGCAGCTTGATGTTGCGGCGGGTCTGGCCGGGCAGGCGCACGAAGCGGTCGATGATGTCCTTGCTCTCGAACAGGGACTGGAAGGTCGGCGCGTTGATCTGGCCGAGAAAGCCGGTGGCGATGATCGGCGGCTCGTTGTTGTAACGCCAGTCGGACAGGCAGCCTGCGACGTTCACACCTTTGCCGCCGGCACGCTGCTCGGCATGCCGGGCCCGATGCACCGTGCCGGGAACCAGTTCCGTCAGATGCACGGTCTGGTCGATCGCCGGGTTGAGGGTAACGGTAAGAACGGCAGGCGCTGTCATACTCCGGTCTCCGATCAGGCAATCCAGCAGCGCGGCAGTCTACGGCATGGAATGGAAATGCCAAACGCTGGAAAACGGCGACGGGAGGGCTATCGCATTCGGAAGGAATTCGCCTGGGTTTTGCGGAGGTACCGATCGGTCTTGAGCTTGACCTATAAAAGGCCATGGCTCTGCCCTGGACCCGCTCAAGGCGAAGCCTTGAGAATCCAATCACACTCATGGATTGGTTTCCAAAGGCCAAGGCCTTTGGCGGGTCTGGGCAGAGCCCAGCCTTACCCTCCGTAACTCATGCCGCGCAAGACCGCAGCCAGCCGCCACCTACTCGGGTCTTCCAACCCGACAGGCTGTCAGACCGGTGAAAGAACGTGGACCGCCAGCGGTTCGGCGAGCTTGCCGTCGATTGCCTGTCCGAGCGTCTTGAAGTGCGGCGTCTGCATGTGCTGATCCAGCGCCTTCTGGCTCTGCCAATGCTCGATGAAAACGAACATCGCGGGGTCCTTCACATCGCGATGCAGGATGTACATCGCGTTTCCCGCTTCTGCCCGGGTCGGGGCTACGCAGGCAAGTGCCGCCTGCATCACCGCGTCTTCCTGCCCGGGTTTCGCGTGCAGGAATGCGGCGACACGTACGTCTTCGGCCATGTTCATTCTCTCCGGTGGGAATTTTTAGAAACGCTTGGCGCATGTTCGGGTTTCGGGCGCCCGACTTCACCTAGAACGCATAGCCGATCCTGCCGATGACCTGCCGCGGCGGGATGTATTCGTTGCTGGTCTGTGAAGTGCCATACGGGTCGGTATAGCGCGAATTGACGCCGGCGACGTTGGTGATGTTGGTGAGGGCGAGCGACAACAGCCACCTGGTGCGGTCGGGCTTGTAGCTGAAATAGAGGTTCCAGAGCGGATAGGACGGGACGTGATCGACGGCTGCATCGTCGAAGACGCGGGCGGCCTCTGTGCCGCGATAGATGAACTCGGCCCGCGACAACAGATCGCCTCTCAGGACATGGACCGTATATTCGGTGTTGATTTCCGCCTGCACCCGAGGCAGGTCGGGCGGCAGGCCACCCCTGATGTTCTTGGCGGCTGCAATGACCGCTGCCCAGCAGGCGGGATTATAATATTGGCCGCCATAGGCGCAGGCCGGGCTGCTGGCGTAGACGCTGGCCGTCGTCGCGGAGTCGACCGCCCTGTAGTCGCCGATGACCTCGCCGTTCTCCAGGCTGAGCTGGCCATTGAAGCGCAGCCGTCCGTCCAGCATCCGATACGAGGCCTCGGCCTCGCCGCCCCAGATGTGGGTGTTCGGCACGTTGGCGATCCCGTAGGCGAAAGGATAGGGATCGCTCTCGATATACTGCATGTTGCGGTAGTCGTAGAAAAAGGCCGCCACGTTGAGGATCAGGTGGTTCTGGAACAACCGGTTCTTCGCGCCGACCTCGAAGGAGGTGATCCCCTCGGGCGCGAAGGTGAGGCCGACCACCTTGGAGTTGGGGTTGCCGTTGACGCCGCCGGGCTTATAGCCCTCGGTGACACTCGCGTACAGCAGGTTCCGCGGCGTCAGATCGTACTGTAGATTGACGTTTCCGGTCGGCCGCTCGGTGGTGTAGGTGGTGTTGGCCTTGCTGCTGCCGAATGCCGAGAAATTATAGTCGAAATCGTCATAGTGATCGACATTGTAACGAACGCCGCCGGTCAGCCGCAGGGCGTCGGTGATGCGCAGCGTCGCCTGGGCATAGCCGGCGGCCGAGTCCCGGCTGACGACGGTGACATTGCCATAGGCCAGGTTCGAGGGCGGATCCGTCTCGATATAGGTTCCGGTCGATAGCTGCGGATTGGCATTGTCTCCCTCGAACTCCGAGACGAACTGGTTGCTGCGCTGCTTCATCAGGAACACGCCAGCGACCCAGTCCAGTCGTCCTCCAGGCAGTGAGGCGAGGCTGAGGTCCTCGGTATAGTTGTCCACGGTGGTGTCCCAGGCCGCGACATCGTCATATGATTTCAGTATCGCATAAGAAAGCCGCGAGCTGTCTTCCGACTGGACATTGTAGAGATGCTGGTAGCCTGTCACGGACTGCAGCATCGCGAACGGCAGCCGCCAGTTGAGATTGAGGTGGTAGAGCGAGGTATCGAGGTTGAACTGGCCCGGATAATCCTGATTGACCAGCCGGGGATCGGGCTCGGGATCCAGGATGTTCTTCTGCTCGGCGCCATCCTGCACGGCGCGATACCATTGCGCCGTGAAGGTGGCGGAGAGGTTGTCGGACGGCTTCCACAGAAACGCGACCTTGCCGCTGATGTCATGCGCGTTGTCGAGCGAGTAGCCGACGATCGGCTGGTCGATCGAGTGGCCAAAGCCGTCATGGTCGTATTTCTGGAACGACATCCGCACCGCGACGGTATCGGAGACCGGCAGATTGACCTCGGCCCGCTCCTGGAACAGGCTGTAGTTGCCGATGCCCCACTCCGCCTGCCCGCCATACTGGCCGAGCACCGGCTGCTTGGTGACGAGGTTGATGACGCCGCCGGTCGAGCTCTGGCCGTACAGGCTGCCCTGCGGACCGCGCAGCACCTCGACACGGTCGATATCGAACAATGTCTGGTCGAGCGAGATCGAGTTCGCGAGGTACACGCCGTCCATGAAGAACGCGACGCCAGGCTGCGTGACGAGTGCATTCTCCGGCGTCGACGAGCCGACACCGCGTATGTTCACGAGGTTCTCGAAGCCTGCCGCCTTGGTGACCGTCAGCCCGGGGACCAGTCCGTTGAGGCCGGCCGCGTTGGTGATGTTGGACTTGTCGAGCGTCTCGCCGGAGACCACGCTGATCGCAGCGGGTGTCTTCTGCAGACTGGTCTTCTGTCTGAGCGCGGTGACCGTGATCTGCTCCGCTCCGTTCAGCTTGCCGCTGGCGCCCCCGGTGGCCGGCGTGACGGTAGAACTGGCTGCCGGCCCAGTCTGCGGCCCAGCCTGCGGCCCAGTGTGTGACGGACTGGCGGATTGTGGATCGGTCGAGGAAGCGGTCTGTGCTGTTGCAGCAGGTGAGTAGGCAAGCAGCCCAGCGCAGACGCCCGGAACAGCCAGGGCGCCGCGAAGCATTCTCATCGATCCGGGCATGGCAGTCCTTTCACATGGCTTCGACGTGGATACAGTATGATGCGGCCGACGGCATGGATCACGCCGACGCTGCCAATCCAGGCATCATCCTTAAGCCGGAAACTGCCGTCGAAACTATAACCTGAGATGTTTTTATTTGATCAACCACCGTGCCTATGCCTGGTCCTGCAGGTGACGCCGGTGGTCGCGATCGCCCCGCTCATCCTGGTCTGGGTCGGGCTCGACCATGTGGACCGGGCGCTGCTGGTGCTGGCAACGATCATCGCCTTCTTCCCGGTCATGTCGAACACCCTGCTCGGCCCGAAAAGCGTCGATCACGACCTGCACGACCTGTTCACGATGCGGCGCGCGACCTCGTGGCAGCGGGCTGACCGGCTCGGGCACCGCCACCGGCCTCGCCTGGCGGATCGTCGAGGCCGCGAACCGGCTCAACACGCCGAGGATGTTTGCAGCATTGCTGCTGCTGGCCCTGCTCGGCGTCGCCTTGTCGGGGACCCTGGCCCTGGTGCAGCATCTATGCCTGCGCAACTGGCATGAAAGCGCCAGGCCGCGCGAACGCTGAAGGAAGCGATTGCCGTGGGCACGCGACAGCCTCGGCGAGCTGATGCCGCACACGCGGCTCGAATACACGGTGCCGGAGCAGCCGGAGATCTATGTGCTGTCGAACAGCTCGACACGCAGCGGGGCCGGTCCGACCAGTCGTGGATGCAGCGCCAGCCACGGCAGCCGGACAGAGAGCAGCGAGAAGTCGTGGCCCAGGGCAAGCGCGCTATGCGTCGCCACCGGTCCGAAGGCGATGTCGCTCGCGCTCATCGGCATCGGTCCGTCGCCGGAGGACAGGATCGCCTCGCCGTCGAGCAGCTGCGCCAGCCAGATGCCGTCCGGTTGCCTCGTGTAACGCCCCGAGATCTCCTGCGCGCTGCCGGTGAGCCGGGCCAGCTCGATGCCCAGCGGCGAGACCAGGCACGACACCCTGCCGTAGAGTCTGCCGGCGGGTTCGATGATATTGGAGGATGGCAGCGACAGCCGTCCCAGTACATCCTGCCAGGATGCGATGGCGGTCTCCTGGGATTGCAGCGCGGTATCGAATTTCCAGGCTTTCATCGCCGGGACGAGCCTGCCCGGATCAGGCTCATCAACCGCAAGCAAGGCGCGCACCATGTATGAGGCAACCTCCGGCTATCGTCTCGACGAACTTCCGGTCCAGGGTTTCGAACCCTCGGTAATGGCCGGAATGACCGCGCCCGCCAGGACTTTACTCCTGGTGATCGACATCCAGGAAGACTTCGCCGCTCCGGAGGGCGCGATGGCTCGATACGGCCTCGACCTCTCCTTCGCCGCGGCCGCTATCCCCCGCATCGAATCCCTGATCGCCGCAGCGCGCGAAGCCGGGGTGGCGGTCGGTTTCGCCCGCGTCGTCACCCGTCCGGAAACCGACAGCACCGCCCTGCGCCACTTCATGCAGCGCACCGGCCAAGGGTCCGGGGCGATGGCGATCTGCCGCGACGGCACCACAGGCTGCGCCTTCCACGCGCTGCATCCGCGCGACGGCGACCTGGTGGTCAGCAAGACGTTGTTCTCCTGTTTTGCCGGCACCGATTTCGAGGCGGAGCTGCGTGCGCGCGGCGTCGACACGCTCGTGGTCACCGGCATGACCACCGAATGCTGCGTCGACTGCACCGTGCGCGACGGCTTCCACCGCAACTTCGACATGTTCGTCGTGGTCGATGCCTGCGCCGCCTACGACGAGCGGACCCATCTCGCAGCCCTGGACGGGCTCGGCCGGAACTGCGCGGTCCTGGTCCGGAGCGACACGGTGCTCGAAGGCTGGAGCGCGATCACCGCTTCAGGGACCGCGACACCCTCGCTTGTGCTTACGAAATAGGCATGTCCGGCTATCGTGTTTCGTTCGGCAAGTATGGGAGCGTATTCGTGCAAGCCTGATGACCGATGGGGTGTGATGCTGCATCGTCCGAACCAGCCCCCTGACGGCCAGTCCTTTGATGGAGAGAAAGTCCTTTGATGGAGAGCCTGATATGCAAAAGCAATGGCTGATCCTGTTCGCGACGTCGCTGGCGTTCTTCTTCGTCACCGCCACGACCTTCACCTCGCTCGCGGTCGTGCTCTACACGATGAGCGCCGACCTGCACTGGTCGCAGGCGGATGCGGGCCTGAGCTTCTCCCTGCTCGGCCTGGCCTGCGGCGTCACCAGCCCGCTTCCCGCCATCGGGATCCGCTGGATCGGCGTGCGCTGGACCATGACGCTGGGCGGCCTGCTGCTGGCGCTCGGCTTCCTGATCGCCGGCGTCTCGCAGGGCCTCGCCGAGTTCTTCGTGGCGATCTGCTTCCTCGGCTGCGCCTTCAGCCTGCTGGCCCCGGTGCCCGCCATCTTCCTGCTGCCGCGCTGGTTTCCCGACAATGCGCCGCGGATCATCGGCTTCTATTTCATGGCTGGCGCCTTCGGGGGCGTCATCGGGCCGGTGCTGGTCAATGCCAGCGTCTCCTGGACCGGAAGCTGGCGGATGCACTGGGAGCTGATGGCCGCCGCCTCGCTCGGGCTCACGCTGGTCTGCGCCGCCCTGGTCCGCAACCGCGCCGACAGCGAGATCCCGGCCCGCAAGACCGAGGCGGCCGCCACCTCGCCCTGGACCGTCCGCACCGCCGCCATCACCCATCCGTTCATGGCCACCGCCTTCGCCATGCTGCTGATCCAGACCTCGCTCACGATCGTCAACAGCGTGCTGGTGCCCCACGTCATCCATATGGGCGGGGCGCGCGGGGCCGGGGCGTTGGCGCTCTCCCTGGCCGGACTGACCGGCACCATCGCCAAGGGCGTCGGCGGTGCGGTGGCGCCGCGTGTGCATCCGCTGAGCATGCTGATCACCGGGCTGGTCGTGAGCAGCGTCAGCCTGTTCATGCTCGGCACCACCCACTCGGTCCCGGTCGTGTTCGCCGCCGCCGGCCTGTTCGGCATCGGCTGGGGGATCAGCTGGCTGGCGGCCCACCTGTTCCTGCTGCGCTGCTACGGCCCCGCCATCACCCCGGCGCTGGTGGCCTTCGCGACCACCCTGACCACCGGCGCCGTCGTCGGACCGGCCGCGGCGGGCTTCATCGCCGACCGCACCGGCAGCTTCTCGCCGATCTTCGTGATCTCGGCGGCACTTCTGGTGCTGGCCCTGCTGTCCACCTTGTTCGTGCGGCGCGAGGGGTTTGCCACGGACGGTCCCATGGATCGCAGGCTGAACATTGCGGAATGACATCCTCTCAACGAACGGACCTGAACTATGGACACGTCTGAGGCCGGCAATTTCGGATTGCCATCCGATCGCGGCGGCAAGGACCTCGGCATCTTCCTGCCGATCGGCAACGGCGGCTGGATTCTCTCCTCCACCGCGCCGGTGCTCGACGCCTCCTACGCCTATAACCGCGACGCCGCCCTGATCGCCGAGGAGATCGGCCTCGATTTCATCATGTCGATGGCCAAGTGGCGCGGCTATGGCGGCGTCACGCAGCACTGGGAGACATCCCTCGACAGCCAGATCCTGATGAGCGCGCTGGCCGTCGAGACCCGCCGGGTGAAAATCTGGACCACGGTGCACACCCTGCTGCAGAACCCCGCCGTCACGGCCAAGATGATCGCCACCCTCGACCAGGTCAGCCAAGGCCGCGCCGGGCTGAATGTCGTGCCCGGCGCCTATCGCGGCGAGTTCGAGCAGATGGGCGCCTGGCCAAACGACATCGGCCATGACGAACGCTACGAACTCGCGACCGAGTGGGTCCAGGCGGTCAAGCGGCTCTGGACCGAGCCGTCGGTGACGCAGGAGGGCCGCTTCTTCACCCTGCGCGACTGCCGGTCGGAACCCAAGCCGGTGCAGAAGCCGCGCCCGTTCCTGGTCGCGGCCGGAATGTCCGAGCGCGGCATGCGCTTCACCATCGAGCAGACCGACGCGATCTTCATCGGCGGACGCGACGACGACGAGCTCCGCAGCGTCAGCCTGCACGCCAAGGAGATGGCCAGGGCCGCCGGCCGACGGATGCGCACCTACGCGATGCTGATACTGGTGATCGAGGATAGCGACGAAGCGGCCGAGGCGACGCTGCGGCTCTACCGCGAGGGTTTCGACGAGGAGGCCTTCCGCGGCATGATGCGCTCCTACGGCATGATCGACGCGGAAATCGGCCGCGAGAACGCCTTTACCGCCCGCGCCCGTTCAGGCCTGATGGCGCCGCACGCCGGAGGCAGTCCGCAGACCATTCTGCGGCGCATGATCCAGTTGATGGAGAATTGCGAACTCGACGGCATGATGCTGATCTTTCCCGAGTATCACAGTGGCCTTCGCCGTTTTGGTGCGGAGATCCTGCCGGCGTTGCGCGCACATTTCGATGCCGTCGTCGTCGCATGAACGACGCGCTGGCATGGATCGACGCGGCCCTCGACCCGGACGAATTGCGCGACCTCATCCTCGAGCTGAGCAACATCCCCTCGGGCCAGGGCC
>CAXSEE010000067.1:0-19571 GCA_964235615.1 uncultured Acetobacteraceae bacterium
CCTGGAACACCATCCGCCGCGGCGCACTCGCCAGCCTCACACGCGACAACAACCAGACCACATACATCGACACCCTGCGCGACATACTGCACGATGTGGTGCAGGCAGGCCGCCGGGAGATGTCGTCGTGAGCAGCGGCCTCGACGCAGAAATCGTCGGTGGCTGGCTGGAGCCGGTCGGACTTGACGGGATGCTGGCGGCACTTCGCAATGCCGGCTTTTCCGGCGATGCCTATCGCAGCAGTTACGCCGACCTGAACGCGATACTGGAGGACGACCGCGCCGGCGCGCTGCATTTCCTGCGTCACGGCTATGCCGAGAACCGCGTATTCGCAACGCGGCTCGATCTCGGCGGCCTCAACAGCCTGCGACAGCTTCCGGTGCATAACCGGGCCTATCTAGGGAACGTGGTCGTGGCCCTGGCCACCGCCTGGACCGGAAGCAACATACGCAGCAGCGCCGACATCGCAGCGCATCGTTCGGCGATCGATCAGATGCGGGCGATGGGCGCCACGTTCCTGTTCATTCTCGGCGACAGCTCCGCCAGCCTCTACCGTCGCAGTGTGTTGCGCGACGACCGCTGGATCTGTCCGCTGGCGATGGACCCGTTGCCGGATGGCATCGAGACGCTGCTTCGCACGCCGTGGAAAATGCTGAAGCCGACTGCTGGACAGGAAGCGATCCCGACGCTCTGGAAGTTCGGCCAGCACGAGATGCAGGTGGGATATCCGGCCCATTGCCAGCGTCAGGGCATCAATCTCGACGACATCGATGGCCTCACGGCTTTCGCAGGCCCGGTGATCAAGGGCTATGCCGCCTTCCTGGCCGCGAATGTGCCGCTTCAGGAACGGCCGGAACATTGGATTGCCGGCCTGCTTCCTCCGGTCTGGCAGGTTGGTCCGGAGCAGGATCAGGGATCGGCCATGGAGCCGGACAGCCTGCTCGACCAGACCGCCCTGTATCGGCGCTTCAACACCCTGCTCGAGAACACGATGGTCGAGCTCGGATTCAACATCGTGCGCAATTTCGACAGTTTCCTCACCCGGTACGGCGTCATCGATGAGCGTTACCTGGTGGCCAGGAAGAACTCCGACCTGGCTGCCTACGGCGCGACGGAGGGCATCCTGTCGACATCCTTATGGGCCATTATCGACAGCCGTTCCGTGGCCGTGCCATCCGGCACCATCCAGCGTCAGTTCAGGCAACTCCTCGACGAGATCCGCGCGGTCCAGTTGGGCGAGGCCTGAGCCCTACCTTCATGCCGGCGGCTGCTGGCCCTTTGCCTGCCGCCGCCAGTGATGCAGGGTGGGCTCGGTATAGCCGTTGGGTTGTGCCGCACCCTTGAAGATCAGGTCGCGCGCGGCGTGGAAGGCCGGCCCGTCGAAGCCCGGCGCCATCGGCCGATACAGCGGATCGCCGGCATTCTGCCTATCCACCAGGCCGGCCATGCGACGCAGGCTCTCGTCCACCTGACCGGCATCGACCAGCCCGTGCAGCAGCCAGTTGGCGATGTGCTGGCTGGAGATGCGCAAGGTGGCGCGGTCCTCCATCAGCCCGACATCGTCGAGGTCCGGCACTTTCGAGCAGCCGATGCCCTGGTCGACCCAGCGCACCACGTAGCCGAGGATCGACTGGACGTTGTTGTCGAGTTCATGAGCGATGGCCTTCGCATCCGGACGCTCGTTGCCGGCCAGCGGCTCGGTCAGCAGGGTTGCAAGCGGCGCCGGCGCTTCCCCCGCCAGCGCGTCCTGCCGCTCGGCGACATCGACCTCGTGGTAGTGCAGCGCGTGCAAGGTCGCCGCGGTCGGGGAAGGGACCCAGGCGGTGCTGGCGCCGGCACGCGGATGGCCGAGCTTCTGGGCCAGCATGTCGGCCATCCGGTCGGGGGCGGCCCACATGCCCTTGCCGATCTGGGCGCGTGTGCGCAAGCCGCAGGCCAGCCCAATGGCGACGTTGCGCTGCTCGTATGCAGCGATCCACGGGGTCGACCGGATCGCCGCCTTGCGCACCACCGGACCCGCCCGCATGGCGGTGTGGATCTCGTCCCCGGTGCGGTCGAGAAAGCCGGTGTTGATAAAGAACACGCGGCTCCTGGCCTGCTCGATGCATGCGGCGAGGTTGGCGCTGGTGCGCCGTTCCTCGTCCATGATGCCGAGCTTGAGGGTGTTCGCTTCCAGTCCGAGCATCGCCTCCACAGCCGCGAACAGGGAAACCGTCAGCGCCACCTCGTCCGATCCGTGCATCTTCGGCTTGACGATATAGACCGACCCCGCCCGGCTGTTGCGCGGCCGGCCCTCGGCGTGCAGGTCGTGCAGAGCGATCGCGGCGGTCAGGGCGGCATCGAGGAAGCCTTCCGGCACCTCGCGGCCATCGCCGTCCAGCACTGCGTCGGTGAACATGTGGTGGCCGACGTTGCGTATCAGCAGCAGGCTGCGGCCCGGCAAGGTCAGCGTGCGGCCCTCGGGCGTCGCGTACTGCCGGTCGGACGCCAGCCGCCGCGCCATGGTCTCGCCGCCCTTCTCGAACGTCGCCGACAGCGTACCCTGCATCAGCCCGAGCCAGTTGCGGTAGAGCGCCACCTTGTCGTCGGCATCGACCGCGGTGACGCTGTCCTCGCAGTCGATGATGGTGCTGAGTGCGGCCTCCAGCTCGACATCGGCCAGGCCCGACGGGCTGTTGCGGCCGATCGGGTGGTCGCGGTCGAGGCGCAGCTCGAGATGCAGCCCGTTGTGTCGCAGCAGCACCACGCCCGGCTCGGCCGCGTCGCCGGCGAAGCCCGCGAACTGCCCTGGATGGGCCAGCGTCGCGATGCCGCCGTCGGCCAGATGCATCGTCAGCACGCCATCCTCGCTGGCGTAACGAGCGACATCCGCATGGCTGCCGCGCGGCGCCAGCGGGGCGATGCCGTCGAGTAGCACGGCGGCACGGCGCACCACCTCGGAAGCGCGCGCCGTGTTGAAGCCGCGGCCGCGGGCGAATGCAGCCTCGTCGGGCACGGCGTCGGTGCCATACAGCGCGTCGTAGAGGCTGCCCCAGCGGGCGTTGGCGGCGTTGAGCGCGTAGCGAGCATTGCTGAGCGGCACCACCAGTTGCGGGCCAGCGAGCTTGGCGATCTCGTCATCGACGCCGGCGGTCTCGATCGTGAAGGGCGCGGGCTCGGGCACGAGATAGCCGATGCCGCGCAGGAAGCTTTGCGGATCGGTCTTGTGCCCGGCCTCGTGCCAGGCGTCGATCTCGCCCTGCATCCGGTCGCGCTCGGCCAGCAGCGCGTGCAGCCGCGGTGACAGCGCCGCCACCAGTCCGGCAAAGCCCTGCCAGAACTGCGCGGGCTCGATCCCGGTGCCGGGCAGCGCCTCGTCGGCCACGAAATCAGCCAGCGAACGCGCAATGCTCAGGCCGGACTGCCGGACGTAGTCTTCTGTCATGTAAGCTTCCTGTTGCGGACCTGATGCTTCACGGGATCATCCACGGTACGACATACTGCTGCAGCACCACCAGGACCCCGAGAAGCACGGTGAGCAGGATGCTGTGCTTGAAGGTGCGCGCAAAGACAACCCCTTCCTGCCCTTTGAGATTGGTCACCGAGACGCCGGTGGCAATATTTTGCGGCGAGATCATCTTGCCCATCACGCCGCCGGACGAGTTGGTCGCGGCGATCAGCACCGGGTTGAGCCCGAGCTGGTTGGCCGCCACCACCTGCAGGTTGCCGAACAGCGCATTGCCCGAGGTGTCGCTGCCGGATAGAAACACCGCCACCCAGCCGAGAAAAGGCGAGATCAGCGGGAAGATGACGCCCGCGGAGGCGACACCCAGGCCCAGCGTGTAGTTCAGGCCCGAGTAGTTCATCAGATAGGCCAAGCCGACGATCAAAGCGACCGTCAGGATGGCGATGCGGCTCTGGCGCCAAGTCGCGCCGATGGCTTGCACGAACTGCGCCGGCCGCATGCCGACCAGGGCGGCCGTGATGATCGCCGACAGCAGGATCGCCGTTCCCGAGGCGAGCGGCTGGAACACCCAGTTGGCTGCGTAGGGTTTGTGATAGAGGGTGATGAAGATCTGGTTGTGCAGTGCGGGCCACGGGATGATGTGCTGGCCGATCGCAAAAATCTTCAGGTGGGTCCACGCGATCACGACCACCGAAACCACGATCCAGGGTACCCAGCCTTGCCAGTTCGGTATCCGAACCACGTCGGCGCCCACCGCCCGTGCACCGACCAGTCGGCTTCCCGTCACACGTGTCTTCGGGATGCTGATGGTAAATTCCGGGTCCGGCCGCGGCGACCACACGCGCAGAAACAATAGGGTCACGATCAGGGACGTCAGCGACGAGAGCACGTCGGTCAGCGCATAGTCGAGATAGTTCGAGGCTCCGAATTGCGCGAATGCGAAACTTCCGCCGGCGACCAGCAACACCGGCCATAATGCCCGTACCGACCGCATGCCGCCGTAGATCGCCATGACGTAGAACGGCAGCAGCGTCGCCATGAACGGGAGCTGCCGGCCGATCATGGCCGCCAGCGTCGTCGCGGGCAGTCCGGTCACCTGACCAAGCACGGTGACCGGGACACCAAGGGCGCCGAACGCCACCGGGGCGGTGTTGAAGATAAGCGTGAAGGTCAGTGCCTCCAGCGGCGGGAAGCCGACCAGGATCAGCAGCGCGCTGGTGATCGCGACCGGCGTGCCGAACCCGGAGACGCCTTCGAGCAGACAGCCGAAACAGAAGCCGATCACCACCAGTATGATCCGGCGGTCATTCGGCAGATGCTCCAGCACCCAGTCGCGAAACAGGTCGAAACGGCCCGACGCGACGGCAATATTATAGAGCAGCAGCGCGTTGACCACGATCCACATCACCGGCCAGATCGCGAAGGTGGCGCCCGCGGCAATCGCATCCAGCGCCAGACCAGCCGGGAACCGCCAGACCAGCACGGCAATGACGAAGGCGACCACGAGGCCGCCGAGCGAAGCCTGCCAAGCCGGCCGGCGCATCACCCCCAGCATCACCAGCACCACGAGAATCGGCAGGACCGCCAGCATGAAGGACAGCGCGAGGCTTCCGCCTACCGGCGTCAGGAGTTGCCTGAACATGTTTCGCTCCAGTTTTATTATTGCGACCCGGCCTTGTTCAGAATTCAGATGACGGCGTGCGGCTTCGGCCCTCCGGTTGCCCAGTCGAGCAGTTCGACCGTGTGGATCACCGGAAGGCCGGTGCCTGACGCGATCTGCGTGATGCAGCCGATGTTGCCGGCGGCGATCAGCGTGGGCTTGACGCGCTCGATGTTGGCCAGCTTGCGGTCACGCAATTGGGTCGCGATCTCGGGTTGCAGCAGGTTGTAGGTGCCGGCCGAGCCGCAGCACAGATGCCCCTCAGGTATGTCCACGACCTCGAACCCGGCCTGCGCGAGCAGCCGCTTCGGTTCGGCCTGGACGCGTTGGCCGTGCTGCAGCGAGCAGGCGCTGTGGTAGGCGACGCGCTGCCCGGTCGCGACCGTGGGGGTCTGCAGGCCGATCTCGGTCATCAGCTCGGTGATGTCCCGCGCGAGGGCGGATATCGTCCGCGCAGGCCCGGCCAGAACCGGGTCCTCACGGAACATGAAGCCGTAGTCCTTTACAGTGGTGCCGCAGCCGGAGGCGTTGATGACGACGGCGTCGAGTCCCCTGCTTTCGATTTCCCGTGTCCAGGCGTGGATGTTCGCTCGCGCGGCAGCATCCCCGCCCTGGCCGAGATGATGGTTCAGCGCGCCGCAGCAGCCGGCGCCGCGCGCCACCACCACCTCGCAGCCATGCCGGGTGAGCAGACGGATCGTGGCCTCGTTGATCTGCGGCGCCAGCACCCGTTGCGCGCAGCCGTTGAGCAGAGCGACACGCCGGACGCGCTGGCCGATCGCCGGGAACACCTGCGGCCGGTCCACAGGCGATGTGCGCGGTATCCGCGCTGGAGACAAGGCCAGCAGGCTGCGGAACTGTTTCGGCATCACCCGGGCGAACGGCTTGCCGAGGCGGGAGGCTTCCAGCGCCGCGCGGAACAATCTCGGACGCGGCAGCACGTAGCCCAGCAGGCGGCGCAGATTGCGTTCCGGCCAGGGCCGCACGTAGGTCTTCTCGATATGCGCCCGTGCGTGGTCGACCAGATGCATGTAGTTCACGCCGGATGGGCAGGTGGTCATGCAGCTCAGGCAGGACAGGCAGCGGTCGATATGCTTGACCACCGTCTCGGTTGCCGGACGGTCGTTCTCCAGCATGTCCTTGATCAGGTAGATGCGTCCGCGCGGGCTGTCGAGCTCGTCGCCGAGCAGCGCATAGGTCGGGCAGGTCGCAGTGCAGAACCCACAATGCACGCAGCTGCGCAGGATCGCGGCCGACTCAGCGGTGTCCGGATCGGCGAGCTGGACGGGGGTGAAACTGGTTTGCATGGCGGTCAGATCCGATTCTGCATGCGGCCAGGGTTGAGGATGTCCTTGGGGTCGAAGCTCGCCTTCACGCGCCGGGTCAGCGCATCGAGGGCGCCGGTGGCCGGCTCGAACACCGGCACGGCTGCGCGCACGGCCTTCGGAGCGCGGACCAGGGTGGCGTGGCCGCCAGCCTCGGCGACGGCGGCGCGGATCAGGGCCGCCCCGCTATCCGGCCCGGCCTCGCCGGCGTGCAGGCTCAGCCAGAGCAGGCCGCCGCCCCAGTCGTAGAACGCCTCGGTCGAGCCGAGCCTGACGAGCACGCGACGCAGCAGGGCGGGTGCGGCGGAAGGCGTCGGGCAGACACGCCAGACGAGGGTGTCCGCCTGTCCGAGCAGCGTCTGCACCGCGCCGATCTCCCGCCACAGCGCCTCGCTTTCGGCCGCCCTCAGGCGGGTCGCCCGTCCGAGCAATCGCTCCAATGCATCCGCGCGGAAGGCGACCGAGGGATGCGGACCCTCCAGCCGGAACAATGTCACCGACGCACCGGCCGCCGCCACTTCCGCGACCCCCGAACGCGCCGCGACGGAGGCGGGCAGATGTGCCGCCGCGGAGACCTCGTTGGCGGAGTTCAGCCCTGCCGCGAGCTTGCCGATCGCCGTCCCGTCATCGAGGCCGGTCATCAGCACGCTGCACGAGGTTTCCGGCCGTGGCAGCACGCGCACCGAGACCTCGGTCAGCACAGACAGCGTGCCCCAGGCGCCGGCTTGCAGCTTGCACATGTCGTAGCCGGTGACGTTCTTGACCACCTTGCCGCCGGATTTCCAGGCGTCGCCCCAGCCATTCACCGCCGCGAAGCCGAGCAGATGGTCACGCGCCGCCCCGGCCCGCACGCGACGCGGCCCGGACAGGTTGCAGGCGACAACACCTCCCAGCGTGGCTCCGGCCTCGGTCGACAGCAGCCCGCCCCAATCCGGCGGCTCGAAGGCGAGCATCTGCCGGTCGGCGTCGAGCAGCCGCTCGATCTCGGCCATCGGCGTGCCGGGACGGGCGGTCAGCACCAGCTCGGCCGGGTCGTACTCGACGATCCCGCGCAGCGCGCTCACGTCCAGTATGTGCTCGGCTGCCATCGGGCGGCCAAGCCCGCGCTTGCTGCCGCCGGCGAGGATCTCCAGCGGCAGCGCCTCGGACGCAGCCCAGGAGACGATGCGCTCGATCTCAGAGGCATCCGACGCTTGAAACGTCGTCATCAGAGCCGGGCCATCAGAAGCGGGGCAGTTCGGGGAACCGCGTCTTTCCGGCATGGACATGCACCCGACCCATCTCGGCGCAGCGGCACAACTGCGGGAACACCTTGCCCGGGTTGAGCAGGCTATCGGGATCGAAAGCGCCCTTCAGCCGGAGCTGCTGGTCGAGGTCGATCTCGTTGAACATCGCCCCCATCAGGTCGCGCTTCTCGATGCCGACGCCATGCTCGCCGGTCAGCACGCCGCCGACCTCCACGCACAGCCGCAGGATGTCGTTGCCGAACGCCTCCGCGCGGTCCAGCTCGCCGGGGTTGTTGGCGTCGTACAGGATCAGCGGATGCAGATTGCCGTCGCCGGCATGGAACACGTTGGCACACCGCAACCCGTAGGCGCCCTCCATCTGCTTCATGCGCAGCAGCACCTCGGCCACGCGCCGGCGCGGGATGGTGCCGTCCATGCAGAGATAGTCCGGCGCCAGGCGTCCGACCGCGGGGAAGGCGGCCTTGCGCCCGGCCCAGAACAGCAGCCGTTCCGCCTCGTTGCGGCTGGTCTGGCAGGTGGTGGCGCCATATTCGGCGGCGATGCCTTCCACGCTCTCGATCAGATGGTCGACTTCCGCGCCGCAGCCGTCCAACTCGACGATCAGCAGCGCCTCGGCTTCGAGCGGATAGCCGGCATGGACGAAGGCCTCCGCCGCCTCGACGGCGAGCTTGTCCATCATCTCCATCCCGCCGGGGATGATGCCGGCGCCGACGATCGCGGCCACGCAGTCGCTGGCGCCCTCGATGCTCGGGAAGCCGATCAGCAGGGCGCGCGCGCTCGGCGGCTTGGGCAGGATGCGCACGGTGACTTCCGTGACCACCCCGAGCAGCCCCTCCGAGCCGACCATCACGCCGAGCAGGTCGTAGCCGGCGCTGTCGAGATGCTTGCCGCCGAGGCGCACCACCTCGCCGTCCATCATGACCATCTCCAGGCCGACGACGTTGTTGGTGGTGAGGCCGTATTTCAGGCAATGCACGCCGCCGGAATTCTCCGCCACGTTGCCGCCGATCGAGCAGGCGATCTGGCTGGACGGGTCCGGCGCGTAGTAGAAGCCCTGCTCCTGCACGGCCTGGGTGATGGCGAGGTTGGTGACGCCGGGCTGCACCACGACGCAGCGGTTGGCGGTGTCGATCTCCAGGATGCGCTTGAACTTTCCGAGGCCCAGCAGAACGCCGTCGGCCAGCGGCAGCGCGCCGCCCGAGAGCGAGGTGCCGGCGCCGCGTGGCACCACCTTGACGCCCATGCGGCTGCAATAGCGCAGCACTCGGGCCACCTGCCCGGTGGTCTCCGGCAGCACGACGACCATCGGCAGCGTGCGATAGGCGGTCAGGGCGTCGCTCTCGTAGGCCCGGCGTTCCAGCGCGTCGTCGATCACGCCTTCGCCGGGGATGATGCGTCGCAAGCCAGCGACGATCTCGGCACGGCGCTCCAGCACGGACGCGTCGGGTAGTGGCATCTGTATCATGTCGTCCTCCCTCACTCCGGCTTTTCCAGCCGGTAGTTTCATCGTCTCAGCGTATCAGGTGATGATTCGGCTATGCCTCAAGTCCCTTCCACCAGGATGGCACGGAAGTCATTGACGTTGGTGCGGGTGGGACCGGTCACGATCAGGTCGCCCAGGGCAGCGAAGAAACCATGGCCGTCATTATCGGTCAGCCGCTCGCGGGCGTTCAGGCCCAGCGACGCGGCACGCGCCAGGCTGTCCGGCGCGAGCCAGGCGCCGGCATTGTCCTCGGTGCCGTCGATGCCGTCGGTGTCGCAGGCGATGGCGTGTATGCCGGGATGGCCGTCCAGCGCCACGGCGAGCCCGAGCAGGAACTCCGCGTTGCGTCCGCCACGGCCATGGCCGCGCACGGTGACGCTGGTCTCGCCGCCGGAGATCAGCACGCAGGGGGCCGGGGCCGGCTGGCCGTGGCGCGCGCATTGCCGGGCGATGCCGGCCATCACGCGGGCGACCTCGGCGGCCTCTCCCTCGATCGCGTCGCCCAGGATCACCGGCGCGACGCCCGCTGCCCGGGCCACGGCCGCCGCCGCTTCCAGCGATGCCTGCGGCGTGGCGACCATGACGGTGCGGGTGCTGCGGAATGCCGGATCACCCGGTTTCGGTGTCTCGGCGGCCGGGTCGAGGAGCCATGCCGCGACCGCCGCCGGTGGTTCGATGCGCCAGCGGCGCAGCACGGCGCGGGCGTCCGCCAGGGTGGTGTCGTCCGGCACGGTGGGACCGGATGCGATCACCGAGGGGTCGTCGCCCGGCACATCGGAGATCAGCAGCGTGACCAACGCTGCCGGTGCCGCCGCCATAGCCAGCCGGCCGCCCTTAATCGCCGACAGATGCTTGCGCACGCAGTTCATCTCGTGGATCCCGGCGCCGCTATGCAGCAATGCCCGGTTCACTGCCTGCTTGTCCGCAAGCTCGATCCCTGGCGCCGGCAGCGCCAGCAGGGCGGAGCCGCCGCCGGAGATCAGGCACAGCACCAGGTCGTCCGGCCCCAGTCCGCGCACCAGTTCCAGCATGCGCGCGGCGGCTGCCCGGCCGGCATGGTCCGGCACCGGATGGCTGGCCTCGACCACCTCGATCCGCTCAAGCGGGCCAACGCCGTGACCGTAGCGGGTGACCACCAGCCCGGACAAAGGCCGATCCGCGGGCCAATGCGTCTCGACCGCCTGGGCCATGGCCGCGGCGGCCTTTCCGGCTCCGACCACGATCGTCCGTCCGGCGGGCGGCGCCGGCAGATGCGGCGGCATGCAGATATCCGGCGCCGCGGCCGTGACGGCGGCGTGGAACATCCGCGTCAGCAGATCACGCGGCTGCGGCATGACCGCCGATCTCGTGACAGGCCAGCCGCTCCAGGACCCGGACGATGGCCGAATGATCGCGGCCGCCGTCTCCGGCCGCCGACGCCGCGGTGAACAATTGCTGGCAGCCCGCGGTGTTCGGCAGGCTGACGCCCAAGGCGCGGGCGCCGGCGAGAGCGAGTTCGAGGTCCTTCTGGTGCAGCGCGATGCGGAACCCCGGCTCAAAATTGCGCGTGACCATGCGCTCGCCATGCACTTCGAGCACGCGCGAGGCCGCGAAGCCGCCCAGCAGCGCCTGGCGCACCCGGGCCGGATCGGCGCCTGCCTTGGCGGCGAACAGCAGGGCCTCGCCGACCGCCTCGATGGTCAGCGCGACGATGATCTGGTTGGCGACCTTGGTGGTCTGGCCGTCGCCGTTGCCGCCGACCAGGGTGATGTTCCTGCCCATCAGCTCGAACAGCGGGCGCACCGCGTCGAACGCCCGCTGCGGGCCGCCGGCCATGATGGTCAGGCTGGCTGCCTTGGCGCCGACTTCGCCGCCGGACACCGGGGCATCGAGATAATCGCAGCCGTGCTGGTTGATGCGCCGGGCGAAGTCCTTGGTCGCGATCGGCGAGATGGAGCTCATGTCCACCACGGTCTTGCCAGGTGAGAGCCCTGCGGCAAGGCCATCCTCGCCGAACAGCACCGCCTCGACCTGGGGCGTGTCCGGGACCATGGTGATGATCACCTCGGCGCGTTCGGCGATCTCGCGCAGCGTCCCGCAGGATCGCGCGCCCGCATCGCGCATCGCCGCTGCCGCGCTGGACCCGTCGCGTATGAACAGGCTGTGGCCGCCGGCGATCAGGTTGGCCGCCATCGGCCTGCCCATGATGCCGAGGCCGATGAAACCGATGCTGCTCATGAGGATGATCTCCCGGATGCCTCGCGCAGCCACCCCAGCCCGGTGGTGGTCCCGGCGCGCGGCTTGTATTCGCAGCCGATCCAGCCGGCATAGCCGATCTCGTCGAGGCGGCGGAATAGGTAGGGATAATTGATCTCGCCGGTTCCAGGCTCATGGCGTCCGGGATTGTCGGCGAGCTGGATATGCCCGATCCGGCCGAGTTGCGCCTCGATCGTCGGCATCAGGTCGCCCTCCATGACCTGCGCGTGGTAGATATCGAACTGGAGCTTGAGGTTAGCCGAGCCGACCTCGTCGATGATCGACAGCGCCTCGCTCGTGCGGCTGACGAAAAAGCCCGGCACGTCGCGCGTGTTGACCGGCTCCAGCAGCAGTTCGACCCCGGCCGGCTCCAGCCTGGCCGCGCCGAAGCGCAAATTCTCGACCAGGGTGGCCCTGGCCTGCTCGGCATCGATGCCGGAGGGCCTGATCCCGGCCAGGCAGTTCAGCCGCGGGCATCCCAGCGCGGTCGCATACTCGATCGCGCGGTCCACGCCGGCTCGGAACTCCTCGGTGCGTGACGGGTGGCAGGCGATGCCGCGTTCGCCGCCGGCCCAGTCTCCGGCGGGCAGGTTATGCAGCACGGGCTGTAGCCGGTTTGCCGCCAGCGCGTCGGCCAGCGCTTGCCGTTCGAACCCGTACGGGAACAGGAACTCCACGGCCTCGAAGCCCGCGCTGGCGGCGGCGCCGAACCGCTCCAGGAACGGCAGTTCGGTGAACAGCATGGTCAGGTTGGCGGCGAACCTCGGCATGTCAGGCTCCCACTGGCACGAGCATGTCCTGGCTCCGGCGTATCGAGAGCGACGGGTCCAGGCAGAGGATTTCCTCGAACTCGTTGACGCTGTCGACCTCGGTGCCCATCGAGATGTTGGTCACCCGCTCCAGGATGAACTCCAGCACCACCGGCACCTGATGCTCGGCCATCAGCGCTTCGGCCTGCGCGAAGGCGGCCTTGAACTCGTTCGGGCTTTTCACCCGGATCGCCTTGCAGCCCAGTCCCTCGGCTATGGCGACGTGATCGACGCCGTAGCCCGCGGGCGCATCGCCGTCCGGTGCGGCGTTGATGTTGTCGAAGGCCAGGCTGACCTCGAAATCCATCTCGAAGCCGCGCTGCGATTGGCGGATCAGTCCGAGATAGGAGTTGTTCACCACCACGTGCAGGTAGGGCAGCTTGTGCTGGGCGCCGACCGCGAGCTCCTCGATCATGAACTGGAAATCATAATCTCCCGACAGCGCCACGATCTTCCGCTTCGGATCGGCGGCCCGCACGCCCAGCGCCGCGGGCAGGGTCCATCCCAGCGGGCCGGCCTGGCCGCAGTTGATCCAGTGGCGCGGCTCATACACGTGCAGGAATTGCGCGCCGGCGATCTGCGACAGGCCGATCGTGGTGACGTAGCAGGTGTCGCGCGAGAGGATCTCGTTCATTTCCTGGTAGACCCGTTGCGGCTTGAGCGGCACCGCGTCGTAATGGCTGCGCCGCAGCATGTTGTGCTTGCGGTGCTCGCAGGCGGCGGCCCACTCCGAACGGTCGCGCAGCGTGCCCGCCCGCTTCATCTCGCGCGCCACCTCGACGAACGATGCCAGGGCTGCTTTCGCGTCCGAGACGATGCCGAAATCGGGTCCGAACACGCGTCCGATCTGCGTCGGCTCGATGTCCACATGCACGAACTTGCGTCCCCTGGTGTAGACCTCGATCGAGCCGGTATGGCGGTTGGCCCAGCGGTTGCCGATGCCCAGCACGAAGTCGCTGTCGAGGAAGTTCGCGTTGCCGTAGCGATGGCTGGTCTGCAGCCCGACCATGCCCGCCATCAGCGTATGGTCGTCGGGGATGGCGCCCCAGCCCATCAGGGTCGGGATCACCGGGATGCCGGTCAGCTCGGCGAACTCGACCAGCAGCCCGGAGGCGTCGGCGTTGATGATGCCGCCGCCGGCGACGATCAGCGGACGCTGCGCCTCGTTCAGCATCGACAGCGCGCGCTCGATCTGGCGCCGGGACGCCACCGGCTTGTAGACCGGCAGGCTTTCGTAGGTGTCGATGTCGAACTCGATCTCGGCCATCTGCACGTCGATCGGCAGGTCGATCAATACCGGGCCGGGCCGGCCGGAACGCATCACGTGGAACGCCTGCTGGAACACCATCGGCACCTGCGCCGGCTCCCGCACGGTGACCGCCCACTTGGTCACGGGCTTGGCGATGCTCTCGATGTCGACCGCCTGGAAATCCTCCTTGTACAGCCTGGCGCGTGGCGCCTGGCCGGTGACGCAGAGGATCGGTATGGAGTCCGCCAGTGCCGTATAGAGCCCGGTGATCATGTCCGTGCCGGCCGGACCGGAGGTGCCGAGGCATACGCCGATGTTGCCGGCCCGCGCGCGGCTGTAGCCGTCGGCCATGTGCGACGCGCCCTCGACATGGCGTGCCAGTATGTGCCGGATGGAGCCGCGCCGGTTCAGGGCCGCGTAGAGCGGGTTGATCGCCGCACCTGGAACGCCGAAGGCGACCGTGACCCCCTCGCGTTCGAGCACCCGCACCGCCGCATCGATCGCTTTCATCCTGGCCATCATCCGCTCCTGCCGATTGCCGGTCTTGAACCGGGATCAGTATTGCCACCTCCGGAAGGCTTGGCGAGCGGTTTCGAAAGTTTTCCCACCATATGGAAATACTGCTATTTATCTGATACAAACCAATAAGTTATTGTATTCCACAGATGGATCGGAGGCTGAGATGCGAATGCCGCGAAAACCAGTGCCGGCTCCCGCCGAGCGTTCCGACCAGGTGCAGTCGCTGGTGCGCGCCCTGGGCATCGTCAACCGGCTGGCCTCGGCCGACGATGGCGTGACCCTCACCGAGGTGTCGCAACAGGTGGGCCTGTCACCCTCCACGGTGCATCGGCTGCTGACGACGCTGGAGCAGGAGCGCTACGTGCATTTCGATCCCGAGCGGCGGCTATGGTCGGTCGGCGTGCAGGCGTTCGTCGCCGGCAACGCCTTCCTCAAGACGCGCAGCCTGGTGGCGAGCGCGCGGCCGCATATGCGCGCCCTGATGGAGGAGAGCGAGGAGACCGTGAACCTGGCCGTGGAGGACCAGTTCGAGGCGATCTATCTCTCCCAGGTCGACTGCCGCCAGATGATGCGGTCGTTCGCGCGGCCGGGCGCCCGGGTACCGCTGCATTGTTCCAGTGTCGGCAAGGCGATGCTGTCGGCGATGCCGGACGCCGAGTTGGGCAAGCTGCTGCAACGCACCGGCCTGCCGCGGGTCACGGTCAAGACGATCAACACCACGGCGACGTTACGCGCGGACCTGGCGCAGGCCCGCACGCGCGGTTACGCGATCGACGACGAGGAGCATGCGGTGGGTTTGCGCTGCATCGCCGCGGTGATCTTCGACGAGCACGCCCAGGCTGTCGCCGCCGTGTCGCTGTCCGGACCGATGGCGCGGATCTCGGACGACCGCATCCCATTGCTGGGCGACAGGGTGCGGGCCAGGGCCGACGCGATCTCCGCCCAGCTTGGCGGCAGGCTGCCCGGCTGGCGCGGCGGTGCCAGGCAGCAGGTGACGAGCACCGGAAGTTCGCCCTAAGCTCGCGCGTCAGGAGCATGACGACATGCAGGCAGGTCTCAGCGCCTCGATCCGCTCGGCCCGTCCCGAGGACGCGCGCGACATTGGAGCGGTGCATGTCGCGGTGTGGCGCAGCACCTATCCCGGCATCCTGTCCGACCGCACCCTGACCGGGATGTCGGCGGCACAGCAGGGCAATTATTACGAGATGATGATCCGGCGTGGAGGGGTGTTCGTGGCCGTCGCCGGTGCGAACGAGGCGGTGGTCGGCTTTGCCAGCGTCGGCCGGCAGCGCGGATCCGCGTTGGGCGACGGCGAGGTCTACACGCTCTATGTGCTCGACGACTGGCGCGACTGCGGCATCGGGCGGCAGTTGATGCAGGCTGCCGCATGCAGTCTGCAGGCCGTCGGATGCCGTTCGCTGTTCCTGTGGGTGCTGTCCGACAACCCGACCCGCTGGTTCTACGAGCATCTGGGCGGCCGGGCGGTCGCGGCCGGCAGCACCTGGGTGGGCGGCAGGACAATTGCCCAGACCGCCTATCTCTGGGACCCGATCGAGATGCTGACGGCCGATGCCACGTAATCCAAATTAAATGCCATATAATCAATTGGATCGGAGATGATTCTCACAATTCATCGAAGAAGCCGGCTGCAGTTTAGTCTCCAGGACATTCCTAGTAGTGAATTTAGCTATTCCGTATGTGTTATTACATTGGATGTCATTATACAAGTTGCTAGGGTGTAACGAGATCGTCTCCATTGCGCGGAAACTGCCCTGTGCGTCATCACAACGCTATCCGTATCCCGAGATTCATCGAGAAGCCGGTTCCGGTTGCCTATAGTTCGGTCGGGCTCGCGGCACGGGCGGTATTCCTGCAGAATATCGCCGACGCGTGGCACAAGGCTGGCGACGACGACACCGCCGCCAAGATCCAGCGGGATGCCGAGGACGCCGCCAAGCGATCCGCACTTCCCGATCCCGGCTAGGTCTGGCCATAGGGCTGCTTATCAACTGAATACTTCAGGGCCGGGAATGGGTTCTGAAATAGCGGTTCAGGCGTCCTTGCAAGCGATCACCGGCGCAGAGGATCGGCATCCTAGGCCGCCGCTATCAGGTCAGTTTCAGAAAACTCGTTGCCTTCGAACAGGATGGAGAGATTGCGTTTTTTGGCTAGAGCGTAGGATGCGCAGTCACCGAGGTTAAGGCCTGCAGGATGGCGGCCCTTACCATAGTGCAGGAAGGCTTTCCTTGGTGGTCCATCGAAAACTGACACGTTGTTCAAGACATGGTTACTGCCTGCTTCATCAATGGACCTTGGGCAGGATACTGGCGCCGCAGCGGCAGAGACCAGCAAGACGGGGCGCAGGATAGAAGGCTTCATGCAATTCGACCGCATAGTATTGATCTGCATCATCAACCTTCTGCCCTGCCGTTCCTGAACACAATCGGTCTCTCCTGGACGGGTTGACGGTGTCTATCATTCCACTGGTCGAGCAGCTGTATCCCTGCTCCGTCCTGCCCCGGTCAAATCGCGGCCCGGCTGCTTCCTCCAAAACGACTGGTATATCTGCCGCCGGCGTCGAATATGGCGATGATCGTTCCAGGCTCCATGGATTAATTTCCTCGGACTTTGACGCCTCTGTTCCAGGAGTAGGAATGCGGTATCGTGACAGTTGCGTGGACGAACGTCACGCATTGCCCGTCGCCGATGAGCTTCCCCATCATTTTGTCTGCTCTGCTCAAATCGGCCAAGGCTGGATTACAACCTGCTTCAGTGTGAAATTTTCGTGTCTTCGAGGGACACCAATAACTGGGTCATGCTATCTTGGATCGTTGAAATCAGCCTGAGAAACTGCCGATGAGCCTGACACCGAAGAAGCCGCAGCATACGCATTCGCCGCATGTGTTCGCCCATCCCCGACCTTCCGAACATGCGCTGCAGCCGCAAGCCTCCCGTCTTGCCTCGGGCAGCCCGTTCCAGCCGTTGCCGACACCACCCGGCGAATTACCGTATCGGCTCGATCTCGCAGCCGTGGTTCCCGATGCGGTGGCACGGATGCACAAGGCTGGCGGAATGGTGCTGCATATGGTGGGCGATACCGGCGGAGTGCGTGATCCCAACCCGCAGACCCTGGTGGCCCAGGGGCTGGAGCGCGACAATCTTCGTGCCTCGAAGCTCGGAACTCCGGCGTTCTTCTACCATCTTGGCGACTGGATCTATTTCGACGGCGAGGCGACGCAGTATTATCCGCAATTCTACGAGCCCTATGACCATTATCCGCTGCCGATGATGGGCATCCCCGGCAATCATGACGGCGATGTCTTCGACGAGGGCAAGCGGGTCAATCCGGAGGCCTCGCTGGCGACCTTCGTGCGCAACTTCTGCGCGACAAAGCCGGGCCAGCACAGTCCGGACGCGGGCGATGCCGGCCGCACCGAGATGATCCAGCCGAACGTCTACTGGACCCTGCTGACGCCGTTCGCGACATTCATTGGTTTATACACCAATGTTCCGGAAGGCGGCGTGGTCGAGCCGGAGCAGCAGGAATGGCTGGCCGGAGAGTTGGCCGACGCGGACAAGAAACTTCCGGTCATCGTGGCTTTGCACCACCCGCCCTTCTCGCTCGATACCTATCATAGCGGCAGTGCGGCGATGTCCGCGGTGCTGGCGACCGCGAGTGCCAAAGCCGGCCGCAAGCCGGACATGGTGTTTTCCGGCCATGTGCATAACTACCAGCGCTTCAGCATCACGGATGCCGACGGCATGCTGACGCCGTACATCGTCGCCGGTTGTGGCGGCTACCATAACCTGCACAAGATGGCGAAGGTCAACGGCCAGCCGGTCATGGTGCCGTACACCGTACCCGACGACAAGAACGTCGTGCTGGAGAAGTATTTCGACGACCGGTTCGGCTTCATGCGCCTGGAGATCGACACCACCTCGATCACCGTCGAGACCTATACGGTTCCGCGTACGCAGGAACCCTGGAGCAAGCAGCCCGCACTCTATGACAGTCTGCGCTACGACTGGAAGCGGCGCCGGATCCTGTAGCCGCCGCCTCAGACGTTGGCCTGCGCGTCGATCGGCGGATGGTCGTCGGGCTTATAGTAGAAGGCCGCGCATTCGTCGGCGAGCAGGCCCGGCCGCGCGGTCATGTCGTTGCGGAAGGCATCGTCGATGATGTCGAGCGCGTCGAGATGGCGGTCCTCGAAATACATCCGGTGCACCTGCGATCGCGTCGCGCCATAGACGATCCGCCCGATGCTGGTCCAGATGCTGGCCATGCTGCACATGCCGCAGGGCTGCAACGTCGAGTATAGCGTCGCCCCGCGCAGCTCGTCGCGTCCCAGGCTCGCGCAGGCGCGGCGGATCGCCACGACTTCGGCATGGGCGGTCGGGTCATGGCGCATCCCGACCTCGTTATGCGCTTCGCCGACGATGCGGCCATCCAGCACGATCACGCAACCGACCGGAGATGCGCCGGGCTTTGCCGCCCCCTCTTGCGCCAATGTGATCGCGCGCCGCATGTAGAAGCTGTCGGCCTCGTCGATATTCATCGGGTATGGAAGTGCCGGAAGGCTGCCTGAGTTTGCGCAACCGCGCGAGTGTGATCGGTGTTTTGGAACATAAGGGGAAGCAGGATGGCCGGCACTTCAGTGAAAGACGGCTGGAGCCTGGGTGACGCGCCCAGCCTCGACGGCAAGGTCGCGATCGTGACCGGAGGCTCCGGCGGGTTGGGCTATGAGACGGCGCTAGGCCTGGTCCGGCGCGGCGCCACGACGATCCTGGCCGGGCGCAACCCGGTCAAAGGCGCGCAGGCGGCATCGCGCATCCAGCGCATCCTTCCCGCCGCCCGCGTCCGCTTCGAGATGCTCGATCTCAACAGTCTCGCGTCCGTGGCGAGCTTCGCCGCGGCCATGACCGGCGCTCATGAGGCGATCGACATACTGGTCAACAATGCCGGGGTGATGAGCCTGCCGCGGCGCGAGCTGACCGAGGACGGCTTCGAGCGCCAGATCGGCGTGAACTATCTCGGGCATTTCGCCCTCACGGCGCACCTCAAGGATGCCCTGTGCAAGGCCGGCGGTGGTGGCCGGGTGGTCAGCCTGGCCAGCCTGGCGCATAAGCGGGCAACGCTCGATCTCGACGATCTGCAGAGCGAGAAGGCCTACAGTCCGATGCAGGTCTATAGCCGCAGCAAGCTGGCGATGCTGGTGTTCGCCATCGAGCTGCAGCGACGCGCGGTGCAGAACCACTGGAACCTGGTCAGCGTCGCGGCACACCCCGGCTGGGCGCGGACCGACATCATCTTCAACGGTCCCGGCGGCGGTGCGCCCAGGCTCAGGGAGCGCGTCATAGCGCGCGCCTTCAACCTGCTGGCGCAATCCGCGCGGGATGGTGCGCTGCCCTCGCTCTATGCGGCGATGGCTACCCAGGTGAAGGGAGGCGCCTATTACGGGCCGACCGGACCCGGCGAGACGCGTGGTGCGCCTGGTTCGGCGCGGATGACGCCGCAGGCGGCGGACCCGGTGACGGGCACCCGGCTATGGACGCTGTCCGAGAAGCTGACCGGGGTGAGCTTCGCCTAGGCCGGCGCCGC
>CAXSEE010000068.1:0-19318 GCA_964235615.1 uncultured Acetobacteraceae bacterium
GGGTCAGATCAACAGATTGAAGACGCTCAAGCGCTCCATGTATGGGCGCGCCGGCATCGAACTTCTGCGTGCCCGCATGCTGCCACTTGAGCAAACAACTTCTCACAAAGTTTGAGGGAAGACCCTAGGAAACTGAGACCTAGACGAAGGATCATGATGGGGATGGCCGCACTCCATTGGCCGGGAATGGTGCCTTACCCGCGATCAATGCACCGATCAGGAACAGGCTTTGATTGCTGCCGCCCATACCCAATGCGACCGTGCCGATCCAGCCAATGGTATGCGGATACTGCCGCGGCTATGCGGTGATCTCAGTGGCTCCTGCAATGCCTGCGTCCATGTCTTTGTCCTTGATGGGCGACTATGTCTCGGAGCTGCGGTTTACTTTGGGAAAGCCGAACCGCCCGCTGGGATGTGCCCCGGTATTTGTCTGTGCAGACTGGTGAGATTCAGGGTTGAGATGCGTCGAAGCAGAGTTCCGGAAGTCTTTCGCGCATGCATTCGCAATACTTAAGTAACGCTAGGAATCTCTTATATATCATATTTACATTTGTCTCCTTGCCTGCTCGATCAGCTTACGTTCGACCTTGTCTGGATCGTCATAGGCACGGCTCTCGTCATTAAAGACCATGGTCTGTCCTGGCCCGGTCGCAAACGCCGGCCAGTACGACAGCTTGCTATGGTTAGGATTGCCCGTGCGGGCAAACTTGATCCAAGCGTCGCACATAATTTCCGCAAGCGCATAGGGCCTGGGGCCACCGCCTGTCACATTGGCGCAACGGTCAGTGTTCATAAACGTGAACGGCAGCTCGGAACAATGGAAGGCGAGCGGAGCGCCGTCCCAAATTGGCGTCTTCCAGCCGAACCAATACAGAAACGTCGGAGCGCGAGCATGACGTGATCGCAAGATGGCCTGCTGGATTGCCGTAGTGCGGGGACTGATGATCAGACAATAAAGTTCGAGCGGGGAGCTTTCCGGATGTGCCGCCTGGTAGGCCGCCAATACGCGCCAGGCTTCAGCCCCAAGTCGTGGCTTCAGCCGTTCGGCGGCCTGAGGCATAGTCATGGCTCGCAGAGACGGATCCGCCACGGCAGGATTCCATTCATGCATTGTAGTACCGATCATCATCGGCAGCCAACCGGACCGATCCATTGCTTCGTGACTAGACGGCTCCACTGGCAACGCGACGCCATCCACCACCGGCTGCCAGGCGCGTGACGGGAGGGTCCCCGACGGACCCGGGTCGGTGGTTGCAAGCGCTTGCGTTGCTGCGAGCTGGACCTTCCAGCTCGGCACGCTCGCCAGCTTGTGCGGATCGCGCTGGATGTCCATGGCGGTCAATACATCCGAAGCTAATGCGATACTGTCCTTGCGGCTGCCAAAGTGCAACATTGAGCCGCTCTGCACGATCGCGCGGTGGAACAGCCCCGAGGCTGCCGGCATCGCCATCAGCGCGCCAATCTTCCAGCCTCCGCCGCTCTGACCAAAAATCGTGACATTCCCGGCATTGCCACCGAAGCGCCCGATGTTGTCCCGGACCCAACGCAGAGCCGCTACCAAGTCTAGCATTCCAGCATTACCGGCACCGGCATACTCCGCACCCAGCAACGGTTCCAGATCTAGAAAACCGAACACGCCAAGACGGTGATTGACCGATACGACAACCACGTCGCCACGCCGGCTCAGTGCCGCGCCGTCATAGGCCGGTAGTTCATGCGATGAGCCGCTATTGAACCGTCCACCATGGATCCAGACCATGACCGGCCGCGGTGCGTTATCCAGCGCCGGCGTCCAGATGTTGAGAGTGAGGCAATCCTCTGAGGCGAAGCCGTCGTCCCAGGCATACAGAAAGGAGAGCGGATCGTTGCGCCATCGTACGTCTTGCATGGCAACGGCCGCATAGCTCAGGCAAGTGCGTGTACCGCTCCAACCTGTGGGCCGACGGGGAGGTCGGAAGCGGCCTTCGCCAACCGGAGGCGCTGCGTAAGGAATGCCTCGGAAACAGTGGATTCCGTCCAGGACATAGCCATTTACGCGACCCGCCTCGGTTTGGGCTGACCCGGATTGCTGCCCGGCGGTCAGGACCCCCCCTGTGGATACAGCCGCACCCGCATACGCAAGTATCCCCGCTGGTCGGGAACCGGAAGCTACCGGTAATGCCTGCGCACCGCGCCCAGCCACGGGAACGGCTGCAAGCCCGCCCAGCAACAGACGACGTCTCAATTTATGTTTGGCCGGGTGATGCTTATGTTTCAACTCTTTATGATCTGATACGATTGTCGTCGGCGTCGAAGGCGGACTCGACATCATGGTGTGGCGCTCCAGGCGGCTCGGTTAGCTCAATCACATCAGTCTCAAAATTGTGCCAAGTTACTGCAAAAGAGAGCAATAGCTTTCAAAGTTAAATCTAGTCATCACGGATCGGCAGCTCGAGCCGCGAAATCCGCGTCTTGGTCATTTATAACGATAACGTTTTATTCAAAATAAGGGTAGGGTGATCACATAGAAGTCCGCTCATTTGATGCTCGACAGATATTTTAGATAGCAATTACAGGGATTCATTGCGTTGAGAATCGTAGTGGCGGACGATGACTACAGCCAACGACTCCTACTTGCGGCGCTCGTCCGGCGCATGGGTCACGAGGTTCATCTCGCGGCGGACGGCGAAGAGGCCTTCGCGATGCTCCTGTCTACCGGAGCAGACCTACTCATTTGTGACATCCACATGCCCCAGGCCACTGGCCTGGAAGTGGCGCACCGCATCCGGGCGCATCCTTTTGATCACTACATCTATATCCTACTTGTAACCGGGAGTTCGGGTAGTAGCGGCTACGTGGCCGGGCTGGAAGCTGGCGCCGATGACTTCATGCCCAAGCCAGTCAACCCGGAATTCCTGACTACGCGCGTGCGCGCCGCCGGACGGATCTTAGGTTACGATATGCAGTTGCGGGAGAAGACCCGCCTGCTGGAGATAGCCTATCGGGAGATGGAGAGCGATCTTGTGCTTGCGGGCAACGCGCAACTCTCAATGCTTCCTAGCCAGGAAACAGTGCTCTCCGGGATCCGCGCCAATTCGGTATTCCTGCCGTCGCGTTTCGTGTCAGGAGACATGTTCAACTACTTTGCTCTTGATAGCCATCGTATAGGATTCTTTGCTGCCGATGTCTCCGGTCATGGCATACGAGCTGCGCTGCTGGGCGTAACATTAGGCCATATCCTGACGCCGGAATATTTCTGTCACGTCGATCCTTCGAGTGATTGGCGCGATGCTTCTGTCCCGGAGCGACTGGCACGGCAACTAAATCGCACCCTGGCCAATCGCGAGGATGATACCTATTTCACACTTTTCTGTGGAGTGGTCAACACAAACGACAACAGCATCGACTTCTGCCAAGCTGGCCATCCGCATCCGCTGCTGCTCACGTCGCATGGATACCAGTGGGTGGGATCCGGAGGCATGCCACTCGGCTGCTTTGCCAATCCAGAAATCATGGCGGGGTCGATCGCATTTAACAGCGGCGATCGTATCATCATCCATTCGGATGGCATCACCGAGGCAGAATCTCCGACAGGAGAGCTTTACGGTGAAGCGCGATTCCTTCACTTCATGCTCGACAGCCGCGCGAGCAGTCCAGCGGATCTCTGCACGGATTTTGTGATCACACTGCATCGATGGACGGAGAGCGAGCTGTTTGACGACGACGTCTCGATGCTCGTCCTGGACCGGACCTAGGAATGTCCATGATCAATATCGAAACTATCTCCGGCGGCATAACGGTGCTTCGCGTCTCCGAGGCGCGGCTGGACGCTGCCAATGCCCGCGTCTTCAAGCAGACCGTCAGTGAGGTAATCGAAGGCGGGCAAGTCCGCATAGTGCTCGACCTACGTGATGTCTCGTTTGTTGATTCTTCTGGACTGGGAGCACTGATCGGAATCCTCAAACTCATTGGCGTGCGGGGGGATCTGACCTTGTGTGGCTTGTGCGCGCCCGTGAAGCGCACGCTACATTTGACGCGCATGGACCGTGTGTTTCTGATCTTCAAGGACGTCCCGACAGCCCTTCACCACCTGACAGCATGAGGGACAGGCCGTGGAAGGCTCGCAATGACGGATCGACAGCTCAGACGTGAGATTAGCAGCACCTACGAAGCAGTCCGCGACGGAGCCCGATGGCTGCGCGACGCAACTCTCGAAGTCCTATTGCCCGATCAATTAGATTCGTTCGAACTCGCAATCGTCGAGGCGCTGACGAACATCGTTCAGCACGGCTACCGCGGCGTCGGTGACCACAAGATCGCCCTGCTGCTTGATATCGAAGAGAGCCGGGTGGCTTTGACCATTCAGGATGAAGGACTGCCGCCACCAGCCGACCTGCTCGATCCCAGAAGATCTTTCCTTGACAACCCGGACTCGGATTTGGACCTGCTTGCCGAATCCGGGCGTGGCATGATGCTGATCAACGCCTGTGTCAACGAGGCGCGGTTGGTCCGAATCGGAAGTCGCAATGAACTTGCCCTGATCGTCTACAGGAACCCCCCACCTTGACGATCATTATGGCTGCGTCCTCTGAACGCGGAGGCATCATGCCATCGCTTCCCGCGTCGTGGCCAGACTATGTGCCGGAGGCACGGCTGGATCGCGTGACCCATCTTGCCTGCGAGATCTTCACGACTCCTATTGCCTTGATTGTCTTGACGGAGCGTGGCCAGGGCTGGATCAGAAGCTGGGCGGGCTCCGACATCGAAGACGTGTCGCAGCAGCCGAGCGCCCGCGGCCAGATGGTTCAGCTCATCCAGGACATCGGCCTGTCGAGCATGGCTTCGAACACCGGCGTTGACGACAGCGGCCCGCCCTGGACCCGGCTCGGGCTCGCTTTCCATGCGGCCGCAATGATCCAGGCGCCGGATGGCGAACCTTTGGGCAGCCTGCTCATCCTGGATAAGATCGCGAGGCATGATTTTCTGCCAGCGCAACGTGCGATGCTGCGTAGCTTGGCGGCGATGGCCGGAGATGCGCTTGCAACAGTCCGGGCTCATAACGAAACACGTGCATGCCGGAAGAAGCTGACGGAGGTCATCAACATCCTGTCCGAAGGCTGCATCATCGTCGATGCAACCGGACATGTGGCTCAATGCAACGAACAATATGCTGACTTGGTCGGTGTCGGTAGTGCTGCCAGCCTGGTCGGGGGCACCTACCGCGACGTCCTGCGGGCCGGCATCGCGAAGTATGGCGTACCGTTAAACTACACCGAGGTGTCCTGGCTCGAGGAGCGGATGAGCGATATGCACGAAGGTCCGGTCGATATCGAGACCAGCCTGGGCAAGGACCACTGGTACAGGACCGTAGAGCGGCAGACCACGGACGGAGGCTTTGTCTGCCTGCGCGCCGATGTGACGCCGCTGCGGCTGCGAGAGGCCGCGCTCCAGGAGAGCGAGATCCGTCTCGCAGAGGCGCATCGCGTCACGGAGCTGGGAACATTCATCAGCGAGGGGACAAGCAGCCATATCGAGATGTCAGAGCAGGCGTACAAGATCCTGGGTGTTACACCTGGCAGGAAAATGGACTTGAAGGCGCTCCTGGGCCTGGTGCATCCCGACGACCTGAAGCAGGTGACGGATGGCGTCGCCCATGCGGGACGTTGGCACGGCGGCACCAAGGGCGCCGCCGTTCAGATGGAGTTCCGGATCTGTCGCCTGGATGGCAGCATCGGGATCGTCTCCTTGGCTATCCAGGTGACATTTACGTCCGCAGGCCGCTACTTGCGCCGCACTTCCACCATGCGTGAAGTAACCCTGGAGCGCGAGCGGGAGGCGATCATGGAGAACGCGCGCGCAACTGCCGAGCGCGCCAATAATGCGAAGAGCGAGTTTCTCGCCAACATGAGCCATGAAATCCGGACACCGCTAAACGGTGTGCTCGGTATGCTGAGCGCGCTCGACGACAGCTCACTTGATCCGGAACAGACCGAACTGCTCGACGTGGCGCGTTCCAGTGCAGAATCCCTGCTCCTAATCCTCAATGACATCCTTGACCTTTCGAAGATCGAGGCGGGGCGGCTCGAGCTCGAAATGATGGATGTAGAAATACATCCGCTGCTGGGTGGTATCGTCAAGCTCTATATGCTGCAAGCCAGCATGAAGAACGTTGTGCTTGATGCGCAGCTATCATCGGCTGTGCCGCTCGTACTGCTGGCTGACGGCGGTCGCCTGCGCCAGATGATACTCAACTTTGTCAGCAACGCGATGAAGTTCACGAGCGCCGGCGCGATACACATCAGGGCCGACTACATTAAACCGGCTGCCTCCGCCAGTGTCAGCCGCCTACGGATCGAGGTCAGTGATACCGGAACGGGTATACCAGTTGAACGCCAGAGCGAAGTATTCGAGCGGTTTAGTCAGCTCGACAGCTCCCAGTCCCGTCGCTTCGGTGGCACCGGCCTTGGGCTGGCCATTACACGTGGGCTTGCTGAACAGATGCAGGGCAGCATCGGGTTCCACAGCAAACCAGGTATCGGTACTACTTTCTGGTTCGAGGTGCCGGTCCAGCCAGGCAGCAGCAATATGCCGATGCATCGGCAAGACGAGGTGCCTGATGCATCCAGACCCCTCAGGATTCTGGTCGCCGAGGATAACTTGACCAACCAGCTGGTAACTAGGCTCATGCTGAACCGCCTGGGACACCAGGCTGACGTCGTCTGCGATGGACTGCAGGCAGTGGAGGCGGTGGGCTGCTCCGACTATGATCTGGTGCTGATGGACCTGTCCATGCCCAACATGGACGGCATTCAGGCGATCGAGGAAATCCGCCGGTTGCCAGGAAGCCGTGGACGGGTGCCAATCGTCGCACTGACCGCAAATGCCTTCGACATGGATCGTGCAAAGTGCCTGAGCTTAGGCATGCAGGGATTTCTTACAAAACCAGTGATACGCGCCAAGCTCAAAGCAGCCATCCGCGCTGCCACCCATACTCTGGATGCCCGTACATCTGGCTCAGAGTCACCAGACCCGATGTTGCCGGCGTTCGACGAGAAGCGGGTGCTCGACCTGCTCGTCATGGAGCGGCTGCAACACGATCTGGGCATGGGAACGTTCCGCCTCATGCTCGGGGCACTTGCTGAGGATCTTGACCGCCGGCTGATCGAAGGGGAGCGGGCTGCAGAAAATCGCGATCCCGCAGGCATGATCAAGGTCACCCACTCCCTAAAGGGCTTGGCAGGGACCGTCGGCGCCTGGCATCTCGCCCATCTGGCAAGCACCACGCATGATGCCGCCAAGGACGGGATGTTCGACGATATCCCAGGAATGTGGCGCAACATCGTTGCTCAGATAGGCAAGGTTCGCAACCGCATAGCAAGCCTGCAATCCAGCTCCAATGAAGATCCTGTCTTGAACCGCGTTGCGGCAACAGAAAGTTCGACGCCATGAAGGCTACAGTAATGCCAACGGCCGCGGTCGCAGCACCTGCCGCGATAAAGACAACGAGCCGCATGTTGTGGCTCGATTCTAATCGTGTATTTGCCTCTCTCGGCATAGTCCTCATTCATTGCTCCGCAGATCCCAGTGGGACCGCCTTTTCCGCTTACAAGCCGGCAGCGCGTGTCGTCCCAGCCTTGCTACGTACATTTGCGGAGCTATCCGGCTCCGAGCTGTTCCTGGTGTTTTCACTATTCCTGATCGCGTTCAAGATTGATCGCAGGCCGATGACCTACGGCCATGTCGCAACGGAGCAGGCCAAGCGATTGCTGGTGCCATTTGCCGCCTGGACCATATTTTATGCGTTCTTTCGGCTCGTGAAGGGCTATGATTTCGGCTACGCGCCGGGCCTCTGGGCCGAGCTGACGCGGCCGGCCAGCTGGCTGCAATATTTCCTTCTAGGATCGGCTCAGTATCACCTGCATTTCCTACCTACCCTGTTCTTTATGGTGCTGCTGATGCCGGTGATGAAGGCCGCGTCGCGTTTTCCGCTGATGGGCTTTGCCCTCGTGCCGCTGCTCTACGTCGACAACTTCGTGACGGAATGGATCTGGGGAAACATCCACGACACTATCTTGCGCGACTATCTCGTACGGATCGTCCGGATCATCTGCTACAGCGGCTACGGTCTCTCCGCCTTCGCTTTATTCGGGATCTGGCGGAAGGGAATGGAGCCACGGGACATCCGGCTGCTGTTCAATTTTGCTGCCCTCATGGTCGGCATCGCATTAATGTCGAACCTCGTCTATGCGGCTTCCGTTATCAATAGCGGGCAATGGTCGAACCGCCCGGGAGCGTCATTCTATACTCATCAGCTAATGCCGGTCCTGGTATTCATGTGCTTCATGGGTGCACAGCAATGGCACTGGCCGCGTATCATGACTTGGCTGGGACAGTTCACCTACGGCGTCTACTTGATCCATCCCATCTTCATTGATCTCTGCGATGTCCAGATGCATGATCATTTCCCGCACATGGCGCCACCCTTGATGATTGGGATAAAGTATTTTGTGGCGGTCTCGCTCGCCTTCACGACCGCCTACGTCATGTCGCGCCTGCGCCTCATGGCCTGGCTGGTCGGCCAGGGACCGCTGCCGAGGATCAGTTTGCTCTGGCACCGCGACGTCCGTAGGGCTGCCATAGGATGACATACGTCAAGGATCAGTGGATACGAAACGGATGAGTTTCTATTTCGATGCGTTCGAGTCACGGACGCCGCCAGAGCCAATACCCTTTTCTGCACGTCGCGAGTTGCTGTTCCAGTATCTGGCGACCATCACGGTATGTCTCGGTTTCTGGTATATCTCGTGGCGTTGGATCGTCTCGCTCAACAAAGAGGCGCTTTGGTTTGCAGTGCCGCTAGTGATGGCAGAGACCGGCGCGTACATCGGCCTGGTGCTATTCACGGTCAATCTGTGGCGCACCACGGACATGCCGCTCAAGGCGCCGCCGGCGACCCTGAACGAGTGTGTAGAGGAGCAGTTCGAGCCGGATCGACCACTCATTGTTGACATATTCTTTGCCACTTACAACGAGGATCCGGAACTCGTCCGTCTGGGCATCCAGGATGCCAAGCGTGTACACTATCCGCATCCGATCGACCTTCGCATCCATGTACTCGATGATGGGCGGCGTCGAGACATGCGCAGGATTGCAGAGCAGGAGGGGGTTGGTTACCTGACACGTTCATCTAATGTTGGCTTCAAAGCAGGCAACTTACGTAACGGCATCGAGTTGACGTCGGGTGACTTCATCGTCATCTGCGACGCCGATACTCGGATGTTCCCGACCATGTTAGAACGAACCCTTGGTTACTTTCGCGATCCGCGCATGGCTTGGGTGCAAACACCGCAGTGGTTCTATGATCTGCCGGAGGGTGAGGCGCTCCCGGATCTGCTGCGCCGGTGGGCCGGACGCTCTGGCGCAGCCATCGGCCGTGCCGCTGAACGAATAGCCGGTCCGATCCGGATTGGCTTCGATCCCTTTACCAACGATCCCCAGATGTTCTACGACGTCCTGCTCCGCCGGCGTAATTGGGCAAACGGAGCCTTCTGCTGCGGCGCCGGCTCAATCCATCGCCGGGAGGCGGTAATGGAGGCAGCATTACGTGCCTATGGACGCACTGTTGACGACGCGACGTCGCGCACGCTTCGCGGCTGGGCTCGCTCCAGTCGGGAACGCGATATCTCTCCGGACCTAGAAAATGCGGTTCGCTTGGAGGCAATGTTGTCCGAGGAGTTTACGCCCTACAAATTCCATGTCTCCGAAGACATCTATACTTCGATCATCCTGCACAGTGATCGCGAGCGCGGCTGGCGTTCCTGGATGCATCCCTACGTCGAGTCCAAGATGCTGTCGCCGCAGGACCTATTGTCCTGGACAATCCAGCGCTTCAAATATGCTGGCGGAACGCTGGACATTGCCATACACGACAACGCGCTGTTCCGCAGAGGCGGCCTAACCTGGGCACAGCGCGCGATGTACGGCATGACCTTCTGGTCATATCTGGGTGGGATCTGGAACTTTGTTTTCCTGATGGCTCCGGTGATCTACCTGTTCTCCGGCATTGCGCCGATCGAGGCGTTCACGCCGGAATTCTACGCGCATTTCATTCCGTTTACAGTAATGTTTGAGCTGGCGATGATGGTGGGCATGTGGGGTATCCCGGGCTATGCCAGCAAAGCAAGTTATATCGCATTCTTTCCAGTCAATATCCGCGCGCTCTGGACAGTCTTACGCGGCAGGAAGATCTCGTTCCCGGTCACACCGAAGATGCGTACGGGCGGCCGACGTCTGCGTGTGGTGTGGCCACAACTTACCCTCATGATCCTTACGATAGCAGGACTGGCCTTCGGATGGTGGGCTGCGCAAGCCAACATCGGGCACTACACGAGGGCGGGTTTGCTCTCAAATACGTTCTGGTCATTGAACAACATAATTGCACTGTCCGGGATCGTCGCCGCCGCGTGCTGGCAACCCATAGAAGAGTCTTAGGGCTGAGCCGGAGGAACCATGCCAGAGCCTAGAACATCAGAGTTATCGGTGTTCAATGAATACCGATCACACCATTCTGGAGATATTCTTCGCACCGGGTATGAAGGATGCTGCTGGATCACGGCGGACGCTGGCGCTGACCTTGGTGTTGGAGGATGCGTCACGCGCGGATGGTCGGTAGTTCGGTTCGACAAGCGGGGTGCTACCAAAGCTCGCCTTAAGCAAGCCTGTGGAACTCCGCTTCCAGGACGAGTGCGGGATAGGTTCGCAGGGAACGCCGACCCGGGTCCGAGGCGAGCCTGGCTCGCGACTCTTGGCACCCCACGATCAATGCTAAGCTAGAGCTTATGCTTCGGCATGATCTACCTGGGCGATAGGATTGAAATCTTGCTGGTGCTGCCCCTTGCCAATGCCGAAATGATGGGCCTGCACCTGGGTGAAATCATTGCGAATATCACGCCTGATGCGCATGCTGTGTTCGCCATCGACGGCAGTGGCTGGCATCGGACCAGCGACAAGCTGCGCAGGCCCAACAACATCACCCCGCAGTCAGGATCAATAAGCTGATACGGTTGATATAGCCGGCAACCAGTGGCACGGCTAATGTAGTGAAGATCTGGGCAGGCGAGAGCATAGTAGATGCTAGCGCCCCCAGGATGATAACGGCAGGACGTAGTTCAGACTGAAGGAACTGTCGAGTTCGGATCTTCCGGTGCCGGGACTGCTTCGCCAGGGGAACCGGTTTCCAGCGTAGTTTGCCATGGAAAAGGATAGACTGTTAGTTATCCGGATCGACGCTGTATAGGTGTAGTCGGGATCCCATGGCTGCTGGCCACCGTCGGGATAGGCGATCGCGGTGACGCGTAAGGTCAGGCGGTTGAAGAGGGTGGCACCACACGCAAAGGACAAGGTGATCTTTCCGGTTCTCTGGCTGCCGCTATTGGTCGAGTAGCGCGGTGTGTAACCGGCACCGGTGTCGCAGGTCAGGACCGGATTGTCCTTAAGAAACGGCAAGGGATGGAGAGCCACCGGCAGCACATAATCTGCAGTCAACGCTCCGCTGCTGAACGTTCCAGTGCCGCGCAGGTTGTGCCAAGGCCAGCGGTTGCCGCTGTAATTACCGTATCCAAACGAGAAATGGTCCGTCAGTTGGTAAGTTATCGAATAGGAGATATCTGGGTCCCAGGGCTGCTGTTGACCGGAAATCAGGTATTGATTTGCCGTCGCACGCATCGAAAGGCGTTTCAGTGGCTGGATGCCGCAGGAGAGCGAAACAATTCCCTTTAGGTTGTGGCGGGCACCAGTATTGTCACTGTAATGCGGCCCCACCGAAGGGCTCAAGATACAGGCCAAGCTCCATGGCAGACTTGAATTGACCGCACTCGGAAGAACTGGTGTGTAAATTGGTACAACTGGGCCAAGCTGTACGACTGGGAGCACGATATCTGCCGGTTTGACCGCTGACGGAACCGGAAGATTGGGGGGCCTGCTCGGCATCGGAATAATGCGGTGCAGCTGATTATGCTGCTTGATCGATGCCGGCGTCGTCGGTGCCTGCGTGACCGGGGGCACTCGCCTCGGGGTGGAGGATGGTGCTTGAACAGCAGGGAGCGGCTGCGTGCCCGGCACTGGCAGCGGGATCTGTGCCATGACCCAGCCAGCGTAGGCGGTTGCGATCGCGGTGCCATCCGGGCCGCGGGAACTGACGCCAGAAATGTCGGTCATGATACGCTCCGGAAAGCCCGGAAGACGAAGACTGCACTGCCGCGGCACGGCAGTACAGCGAACACGAACCGGATCCTTGTCAAGACGGGACGCACGGCTGAATATTGATTGGCCATCTGGCGTGATACGGTAATACCAGCCTATGCGCACACCCTCCTGATAGGTGGCCGGCCCCATGACCCCGCGCGTATCGATCCGCCACTGATGGGCACCAGTGCTGAAAGGCAAAGCCGTGTCTACCAGGACAGGTCCAGGTGTTGGCGGCGGGATAGTCATGGTCGGACGTGCAACCGGTGTGTCCAGAACAACGCATTGCCCGTATCCGTTGGAGGTCGATAACATCGTCGAGATGAGAGCGAGGACGAGCCTCCAGCTACCTGCCCTCGTCGTCAGGTATGCACGAGCCGAGACTGGCGGCCGATCTGTGCGCATCCTTCATTCATGATCCGGCGCCAGCATCGGCCCGAACACCCGGTAGGATAGGCTGGACAGGATGACGCCATTCGTGTTGGCCGTCTCCGCATGATCGGGTTTTCCGGTAGCCTCGTAGCGTCCTTCGAGCCAGCCTCCCTGCGGATTATTGAGGCCGACGACAGCACCGACAAGCGTCGCGGAATACGGTGTGTTGAACAGCGCATTCCAACCGAAAGCCGACTTGGCGTTCACGATGCGCAAGGTATCCAAGCGCCTTCCCGTATCGGAAAGTACGGCCCAGGGATGACCGTTGCCATAGACACTATCATAGGCAAACAGCGGCGCCTGATCGAGATGACCTTCGCTGACAGCAGTCAGGATGCCAGTGCGATCGAACCGAGCCTCCTGGGCGCGATAGACTTGCTCAGCAAACACACGTGACCGGGTGTCAAAGCCGAACTCCAGCCCGTCCAGAATATACGGCTCGCTCGTCGTGACCACGATCGCACCGAAGCTATCCGCCGAACGAGAGTCAAAGGGTATCTGGACGCCGTCGACGCGCGCAAGGCGAACGTAGTCGTCCGTGTGCCAGGATTGATAGGCGTCGACGCCGGCCCTGATCATGGCCTTCGCTGCATACTCCTCGTAGCCGACACGGCCTTCCTCGTGCAACACGGTCGTGCCATCGGCAGCCACGGTCGCACCGACTAGAATTCCGTTCTGCACAAGTTTCGTCAGCTTCCAGTGCCTGACAATATGCCGGACCTCGTCGGCATGGTTGGGATAGCGCTCCTCAACGACCATGAGCGGCACCATCAGGCGGGCGATGTCGAGGGCTGACCATCCCATGCCGCGTGAACTCGGCTTGTTGTTGTAGTCCGACATCGCAAGGGTGCGGGTGTTATAGGCCTTGTTGGGCAGGACACCGTCGAATAATGGCAAGCGTGCCAGCGAGTCGAGCGCCATGGTCATGCGGGCGTCGAACTCGCCGCGGTTGATCAAGCCTATACGTTCAGCGGCGACCAACCCGATCAGGAAAGAGCCGGTATCCCACATCGTGGTGGACGGGTATTTATCAGCGGCATTTGCGAGCCCTGTCTCGGGGACGATGTTCTTCTGGAAATAGCGCCAGGCAATTCTGCCCCAGAGGATCTGGTCCGCACGCAAGGGTCCGGCCTGAGCCAGCTGCAGCCGCAGCTTGTCCTGGATGATGAGGTTGGTGTGATCCGGCGGTCGAGCACCGCCGCCCTGGTCAAGTTGCCCCGCTATCAGGATTATCCCTAATGCGGTAAACAACCCAAGCAGGAACACGATGTGGCTGCGCGCCTTGATGAGGCCGTCTCGGAATGTCATGGGGCCGCCGTGGTCGGAGAAATCGCGCCACCATGGGTAGGAGTCGTCGGGCACGCTGAGGCCGGCACTGTCGGCCCGGCTGGTGGTGACGAGATGAGCAACGCTGGAGCAGGGGCCTTTGGCCAGGGTGTCTCCGCGTCCGGCGCGGCGGTCTGCGCTGCCACCAGTTGGCAGTCTCGGGCGGCTGGCTCAGGATGGGCCAGTGGGTCACCAGGAAACCATTCCGACGAAGGCACCGGCCGGCAGTATTCGTAGTCGATCAGGGGCAGCTTGAGCTCCGGTGATACCGTAGAGCATAGCCCCGACTGCACGCAGTCGACATGCACAGGCTTGCTGGGTAAGCAGCGGGCCGCTCGCTCGCCACCGTCCGGTATTCCTGTCCACCAGATCTGCTTGTCGTGATTGAGCCGTTGCAGGATCGGCCCTTCGACTTTGTAGAGCAGGGCCGCCAGGATGATACCGTTGTTGTTGGCAGTCTGTAGCGGGATGACACCCCGTCCGCCTTCGTAAAGGCCCTCGTCATAGCCCTTGTCCGTATAAAGATCCGATACCGCCTCGAACAGCTTGTCGGTGTAGGGTGTATCCCACAAGGCCCATAAGCCAACCGCACCCTTCACGGCGACCGCAGCGCGATCGGGCTCATAAACATTAGTTGGGGATAGCGTGTTCCAGGAGTAACCGTCGGCATATACCGTATCGTAGACGAAAAAGGGATCGCCCTCGACCTGATGCTCGGTGCGTGCCGTCAGCTGACCAGTGTGCTCGAAACGGCGCTGCTGGGCTAGATATACACGCTGTGCAAATTCCGCGATCCAGCCATCGGTGTGAAGATATGGTCCAGAGTAGTCGTCATCCGGAAGATCCCAGTTCAATTCGATGCCATCAAGAATATAGCTCTCGCTCAGCACATAATTCTCGGTCTTTAACACCCGCGGGTCACGCCTGTCGAAGGGGATATTCACGCCGTAAATTTCGATGAAGCTGAGCGGCGTGCTCAGCACGGCATTCTTCATGTCAAAGCCCCAGAGGCCAAATCCTTTGGCGGCATATTCCTCGTAGCCGAGACGTCCTTCCTGGAAATAGGTCGTCTTGCCGCCAGGTCCGACGGAGCTACCATTCATGCGCTCGCCGTCCGTGGCATGGCAGAAATTCCAGCCAAGCGGTATATTGTCGACGGTGTTGGCAAGATAAGGATATCGTTCCTTAATGATATCGAGCCAGACGAGCATGCGGCCGACATCAAGCGCCGAGTAGCCGATCTCGCCGGGCTTGTTGCTGTAGTCAACCTTGGCACCGGTTATCGTGTTGTAGACCTTGTTGGGCAGTTCACCGCGGAACAGGTCGAGCTTGTGCAAGGCGCCGAGCACCTTGAGCATGCGGTTGTCGAACTCATGCTTGTCGATGATGCCGAGCTCATATGCAGACACTAGGGCCGAAAGGTAGGAAGCGGTATCCCACATGGTTGTCGAGGGATAGCCGCCGACCGCATCGACCAGTCCCGAGGCGCGGGTCGTGGGTACAAAGTAGCTCCAGGCTGCACGGGCCATACGCATCTCGGTGACGGTAAGAGACCCGTTTCGTCCCGGATGCAGCCCCGGCGTGACACGTACCGGTGCTACAGGTGTGTGAGCTGCAACCGGGAATGTCGCAGTCCGGGCAATGGCCGTGCGTGTCGAAGCGGTGGGTGTCAAAGCGATCGGTGTCCGGGTTGCATAGCGGTGGTGCAACGAGATTGCCGTCGCGGAGACAAACCCAGCGGCCAGCAACGCTGCTGCGGTAACGCCAATCTTGCGGCTCATTCGCATGGGATGCCTCTCCAGGCCAGTATTCCGGAAAACCGTAAGGCGGAAATCAGAATGGCGCGGCGTGCGTCGTGTTAAGGGTCAACCCATATCCGGGGTGAAACCGGGGTGCTGCGCCGGTGCCTCGGCCGGTCACCTGATCGGGGACGATGGGCCATGAGAAGGAAAGCCTGCCACGAAAATCGAAAACAGGCTTTCCGTCATGGCCTGAAAAAAGCAGGTCAGCCACGCCGCCTCCCTCACCACCCGGCAGCCAGGCGGCTATAAAGGCATCCGAGGCCGCAATCTCTGGATCGGTCCACAGCGGACGGCCCGATAGAAATACGGATATGGTCGGGATGCCAGCCTTTTTAAGCCGGCGTAACAAGGCAAGCGGCTCCGGATAAAGCGCGCTGTAGCTCGTCGTTCGGATGTCACCCTTGGCCTCGGCGTAGGGATCCTCACCAAAAACGACAATAGCCACATCCGGCTTGGACGTCACCTGTCCATCGGAGGACAAAATGGCCGTACCTCCCCCTGACGAGACGGCCTCACGGATGCCTCCGAAGATAGATTGCGCGTGCGGGAAGTCTACATTGCTGTTGCCGCTACCTTGCCAGTCGAGTGTCCATCCGCCGCACTGCAAAGGAATCGAGTCGGCAGCAGGGCCGGTCACGAGCACGGTCATACCTGGCCGCAATGGCAGGATATGGTTGCTATTCTTGAGCAGCACGAGTGACTCCCGCACGGCCTGGCGCGCCAGTGCGCGATGCGCCGTTGTACCTAACAAGGAGAGATCACCGCGTATCGACGACTGGGCATTGCCGTGTTGGGAAAACAATCCAGCTCGCGCCTTGACAGACAGGATGCGTGATACGGCATCGTTCAGCCTAGCTTGGGAAATGATGCCGCTACGCACCTCGCGGAGCGTGTTGATATAGAAAGCCTTCCACTCGACCGGCGCCATGATCATGTCGACGCCGGCGTTGATCGCCGCGGGGCAGTCTTGCGCTGTACACCCCGGTACCTGGGCGTGTCCATTCCAGTCGCCGATGACAAACCCCTTGAAGCCCATGCGCCCCTTCAGCACGTCCGTCACCAGACCATGGTTGCCGTGCATCTTGATGCCATTCCAGGACGAGTAAGAAACCATGACGGTCTGGACGCCGGCAGCGATAGCCGGTGGGTAGCCCGCACTGTGGATGTCGCGCAGCTCGGCTTCCGTGGCGACGGTGTCACCCTCGTCCTTGCCGCCTGTCGTGCCACCATCGCCCAGGAAATGCTTGGCTGTGGCGACGACATGGCCAGGGGCGAGGAAGGCCGCCGTACCGAGCCGCCCCTGCAGGCCTTCCACCATCGCGCCTGCGTAGAGTGCGACGATGCCGGGATCCTCACTATAACTCTCGTAGGTGCGGCCCCAATGATTATTGCGGGCTACCGCGAGTGTCGGAGCAAATACCCAGTCCGGACCGCTAGCGACAACCTCGACTGCGGTCGCAATGCCGATCTGCTCCACCAAGGCCGGATCATGTGCGGCGCCCAGGCCGATATTATGTGGAAAAATCGTGGCGCCCAGGATCTTGTTCTGACCGTGAACAGCGTCTGTTCCCCATAGCAAGGGAATTGCAGCGCCGGGTCGCAACCGCGCCGCTGAACGATAAGCAGCAATCATATGTAGCCATTCGGTTGCAGGTGCCTTGTTGTTGCCTCCAGGTCCGGAGTCGCCGCCGTTCAGGATCGAGCCCAACGGATATAGAGCGAGATCGGAAGGACTGATGCTGGAGATATCAGCCTGGATGATCTGACCAACTTTTTCCTCAATCGTCATGCGCCTCAGCAATGGCCTCACGATGGCGTCTATGTTCCTAGCTTCAGGCTTTGGTTTTGCTAGTGGCCAAATGCTGGGATGCACAATTGTTCCAGGGCTCGCAGCAAGGCTACCAGTCGAGAGTATTAGTGCGAGCAGCGTTACTTTCAAATGAATCCTGATCTGAATAAGCATCGTCTTGTTTTCCAGATTACCGATGCATTTAGAGACGAGCAGCGGCTACTAGGAGATCATAGCTGATTGTTACGAGTAGTGATCCTCGAATCTTTGGTTGTGCATGATAGCGCCGGCTCGGCCGGTCTGATGATGAATCGCTCGACAGAGTAATCCAATCGTACCGGACGAATTGCGAAAAGATTCCGGTAAAAATTGGAGTGGGAAAAAGCCTGGTCGGAATGATCCTGGGTTTGAAAGATCAAACCATATCGGCGGCTTAGCGGCGAGCATGAGATGGGTGGTGAAGCTCAAGGCCAAGACCGGCTGGGGCGAGGTGGAGGCGATCGAGGTTGGCAAGATCGAGCGACGGGTCGTCGGGCTGACGCCAGAGGAGATCGGCCTGACGCTGTTCGGGACCATTACCCTCGACGCTTCTCGGATCAGCGTGTGTTCCTGCAGGAACGGCCGGAGCCTTGAGGATCTTCCCCGGTCGTTGTCAATGGCGATCCACCCTGAGCCTTCCGTACTTCCTGGTGTCATCCTCAATCCGTGTGATTCTCGAGCTTAGCCCCGCGCTTCCAGGGCTTTGAGATAATTGAGGAAACCAGCCGGTGGACGCTTGCTCAAGCCCGTAGTGGGCTCTGCCTCAAGCCGTGCGAGCTTTGTCTAATCTGAAGGGCGTCATTCTTGCGCGCAACAGCTCTACGCCAGCGCGGCCGTACATCGCACGTTTCAGCATCTTCAGCCGATTGATCTGGCCCTCAACTTGGCCGTTGCTCCAGGGCTCGGTGATCACATTGCGAACCGCCGCGAGGTCCAAGGTCAGCGTCTGGGCGAAGTGGCGAATGCTATAGAGGGCCGAGTGCTGGGCGTCATGCAGCCAGACGGCGAGCTTCTCGACATTGCCTCCGCGAAGAAGAGACCGAAATCGCATTGCCATGGCACGCATGGCGGCGAAGGCGGGAGAGCTTGCCTTGAATGTGTCGACACTCACCGCCTGGCCGGTTCTGTCTCGTAGCCTGTGCTTGTTCTAGACGTTGAGCGGCATCATTCGCGCTCGCTGCAGTTCGACGTTGGCTCGGCCATACATCGCCCGCTTCGACGTCTTCTAGCGGTTGATCTGGCCTTCTACCTGACCGTTGCTCCATGTCTCGGTGATCGCGTTCCGGACCGCCGCGATATCCTGCCGTAGTGTCCGAACGAAGCGCACGATGGCGTAGATGCCGGATGCCTGCGCATCATCGAGCCAGACATCAAGCTTGCCGATATCACTGCCCCGAAGGATGCCGCGAAACCGCATCGCTAGAGCACGTATCGTGGTGAAGTCTGATGAGGCTGCTTTCAGCGCGTCGATCTTTGCCGCCTGTCCCGCTGTGAGGGTCGCGCGTGGCTTGATGCAGAGCGATGCCGCGACTGTCGGCGAGATCAGCCAGCCGGTGGCCGGATCGACGGCGCGGGCCGCTTCTGCCTTGAGCAAGACCGGTGCGATCGTCGCCGGCCGGGCAGGGCGCCACGGTTCCAGGAGGCGATACAGGCTGGAACGGCTGCCGGTATAGCCGCGGTCCTTGATCTCGTCGAACAGACGCCGCCC
>CAXSEE010000069.1:0-19287 GCA_964235615.1 uncultured Acetobacteraceae bacterium
GGCCTTTGGAAACCGATCTATTAAGACGATCGGATTCTCAAGGCTTCGCCGGGGGGGTCCAGGGCGGCGCCCTGCGCAGGATCGGATGGGCTACCAGATGTTTGGTCTCGGGGATGACGCCTGTTCATCCCCGGGACCAGACATCCAGCGTCGGCTCAAGCGGCCGATAGCACCAGGGGAAGATCGAGTACCATCGCCGGTATCGAGGCCGGTATCGACGCCATTGAAACCGGCATCGTGACAAGCTGCGGCAGTGCCGGCGTGCGATCCCCGTCGCGAAGCATGTAGCCACGGCCCCATACCGTGCTGATCAGATGGCCCGCGCCGGCAACCTGCAGTTTCTTGCGCAGCTTGCAGATGAACACGTCGATGATCTTCATCTCCGGCTCGTCCATGCCACCATAGAGATGGTTGAGAAAGGCGTCCTTGGTCAGGACCATGCCCTTGCGCAACACGAGCAACTCGAGAATCGCGTATTCCTTGCCGGTCAGGTGGATCTGCTGGCCATCCACCGAAACCTCCCGGCTGTCCAGGTTGAGCTGCAGGCCGCCAACACGCAGGGTCGGTTCGCTATAGCCCTTGCTCCGGCGCAGGATGGCCTGCATGCGGGCGATGAGTTCGGCCTGATCGAATGGCTTGGTGATGAAATCATCGGCACCGACCGCGAAGGCCTTCACCTTCGCCTGCGGCCGGCAGAGCGCCGACAAGACGATCACCGGAGTGGCCAGACGCGCCAGGCGCATGCGCCGGACCACTTCATAGCCTTCCATGTCGGGCAGCATGAGGTCGAGTAAGATCAGGTCGTAATCATAACGACGGACCATATCCAGGGCTTCCCGGCCCATGTCGGTATGATCGACGGTAAAGCCTGCCGACTTCAGGACCAGGGATATTCCCTGTGCAGCCGTGACGTCATCTTCGACTAGAAGGACACGCATTGTCACCACCATTGGTTTTGCTTCAGGAACATTACCACCTATGATTGTGTTCTGTCGAACTCTTTTCGTTAAAATTGTGTCCTAAAAAAGAGATACACTTTTTGTTAGCATTTTTTAGCTCTAATGCCTGAACACGATCTTATATTCGAAACAAGGACAACCCCTTGGCACAACCGCTACCCCTTCGCGAGCGTCTCGAAAAGTTGCGTTCGGCTGTCTCGGAGATGCCGTCCTGCATTGTTTCGGGACAAGTCTCTGGAATAAGCGGCCTCGCGGTCGAACTTTCCGGGCTCGACCGGCATGTTTCGCTCGGCGACCGTATTCTGCTGCGTGGCCGCGGCGGCCACGGCGTGCCGGCCGAGATCGTCGGGTTCCGGAACAACACCGCCAACGCCATGGCCTATGGGCTGCTCGACGGGATCGGTCCGGGCGGCAGCGCCAGCTTCTCGATCGGGGCGGCCAGCCTGCCGGGCCGGCTTGCTCCTACCGATGCCTGGCTCGGCCGGGTGATGGATCCGCTCGGCCGGCCGATGGACGGCAAGGGTCAGCTTCCGGTCGGCCCGATATCGCGGCCGGTCCGCGCCGGGCCGCCGGAAGCGACGTTGCGGGCTCGTCTGGGACCCCGTATCGATCTTGGCGTCGAGGTGATGAACCTGTTCACCACCTGCCGCACCGGGCAGCGACTCGGGTTGTTCGCCGGATCGGGCGTCGGCAAGTCCACCCTGCTCTCCATGCTGGCGCGCCATACCAGATGCGATGTCGCGGTGATATCGCTGGTCGGCGAGCGCGGCCGCGAGGTGCGCGAGTTCATCGAGGACGATCTCGCCGAGGCCGGCCTGGCCCGCTCGGTGGTCATTGTCGCCACGTCCGACACGCCGCCGCTGATGCGACGCGAGGCTGCCTACTCGGCGATGACGGTCGCCGAGCATTTCCGTGACCAGGGCAAGTCCGTGCTGCTGCTGATGGACAGCGTGACGCGCTTCTGCCTCGCCCTGCGCGAGATCGGGTTGTCCAGCGGCGAGCCGCCCGCCACGCGCGGCTATCCGCCGAGCGTGTTCGCCGAGCTGCCGCGCATGCTCGAACGCGCCGGACCCGGACCAATGCTGCCGGATGGCAGTGCCGGGCATATCACTGCCTTGTTCACCGTGCTGGTCGAGGGCGACGACCATAACGAGCCGGTCGCCGATGCGGTACGTGGCATTCTCGACGGACACGTCGTGATGGACCGCAAGATCGGAGAAGGCGGCCGCTATCCGGCGGTCGACGTGCTACGCTCGCTGTCGCGCTCGGTGCCAGCCTGCAACAACGCCGGCGAGAACCTCCTGACACGCAAGGCACGACAGGTGATGGCATTGCATGCGGACATGGCGGACATGGTCAGGCTTGGCGCCTATCGCGCGGGCAGCGACCCGGCGGTGGACGAGGCCGTGCTTCTGGCTCCGCGCATCGAGGCTCTGCTTCGCCAGGGCCGCGACGAGAAGATGGGGCTGGATGAGGGCTTCAACCGATTGGCCCAGGCGCTCGATCCAACCTGCAGACCTTCGCCGACCCATCTGGCTTCCCCGGTTACAGCTTCATCGAGCCGGATATGAGCGGAGATACGCTCGGCACCCTGCTGCGGATCAGGCGGACCAGCCTGGACGATGCCCAGCGCGCCCTGGCGGAGGCACTCGCCCATCAGCAGCGCATGCAGGCTGTAAGTGAGGCGGAAGCCTCCCGCTACGCCAAGGAGACCGTCGCGGCCCTCGACCTCGCTTGCGGGGATGAGGCGGTGGATGCCTTCGCACGCTGGCTGCCGGTCGGCCGCAGGGCTGTCGAACAGGCGCGGCTGGCCGAGCAGGAAGCCTCCGGAGACGTGGACCGCACGCGCATCGTTCTCGGCCTGGCCCGGGCTGCCTATCGATCGGTCGAACTGCTGATCGAGAAGCGCGCCGAACAGGCCAGACTGGTTCGGGAGAACAAGGAGCAACAGGCGATGGACGAGATCGGCAGCCGGCGTATGCCGTCCAGCTTGAACTCGCCCACCAGTTCGGGCTGACCCTACAGCGCCTACCCTACAGCACCTACCAACGTGAGCGGGTGCGTACGGTAGCCCGGCGGCGGCTGAACCTGCCGCGGATCATGTCCAGGATGCCACGCCCGGCCATGCGTCCGGCTGGCCCAAGGACGGTTGCACTGACGGCATTGAACGCGAAGGCGCTCTTCATCGCCTCCAGGTTGCGATCCCGCGTCATGCGCGCCTCGATCTCGGCTATGCCCGGCTGATTGCTGCGACCAAGCAGGACGAACACCACGGCGAACAGGAGGTCCAGGCCCAGCACGATGACCGAGGACCAGACCTTGGTGATACCCAACGGCCCATAAAGGATCATCCACAACGTCACGTGCGCCGAGATCAGGGCGAACAGCCCGAACAGGGCTGCGACCACCAGGAACGCTACGCGCTTGGCGTAGCGCAACCCGACTCGTTGCAACCGCTGCGCTTCAGCAGCAGCTGCGACCTTGCCGAACTCGACGGCTTTCATGAGATATCTATGCCTAGCGCGAAAAACGGCCGAGCAGATAACCCACTGTCGTGGATATGGCGATAGCGATCAGCGGTGCGCCTCGAACCTTCTCGGACACGGCCTCGACCTGGGTGTTGGTCAGGTCGCGCGCACTGGTCACGGCGTTCTCGGCCTTGCCTGCCGCGCCGGCCAGCGCCGGCGTCACGCGCTCGTTCAGAAGCTGCTCGACCTGGGCTCGTAGGGACTGGAGCTGTTCCTGGGTATCCTGGGTCACTTCCTTAGCTTTGTCGGAAACAGCCATAATGCACCCCCGTTTGATTGCAGCCCGGCAACGCGTTATAGAACTGCAAGTTGCATCTTGCCAATGAGTTCCACCCCTCGGCTGGCCCTGGAAGGGCTGCTGCTGCATCACTCGAACCCCTCTGGCGAGGCATCGAAAACGACCCTGTCGTTCTCACTCGATGCCGGGGAATGCGTGGCGCTGCTGGCCACGCAACCGGCCTGCGCCTCGGCGCTCATCGACGTGCTGGCGGGTCACGCGCGGCTGCAAGCCGGACGCATCCTGATCGATGGCCATGATGTCGCCGCCCTCCCGCCCGGGAAGCGCCGGATCGGCGTGATCTCCGGGCGTGATCCCCTGTTCGGACATCTGAGCGTGCGCGGCAACGTGGGCTTCCCGCTCGCCGCCCGGCGTGTGCGCGAGCCGGAACGCGGACATCGCGTGCATCAGGCGCTGGCCCTGCTGGGCCTCGAGGCTCAGGCCGCCCAGCGGTCGGCCACGCTTTCCCCGGCCGAGGCGATACGGGCGTCGCTTGCCCGGATACTGGTGTGCGATCCCGCGCTGGTGCTGCTGGATGATCCGCTCGCCCAACTCGACCCGATCGCGCGGCGGGCGATGCATCATCTGCTGCGCCGGCTGGCGCGGGCACGCGGCCTGACGCTGCTGTTCGTCACCCGCGATCGCGAGGAGGCGCTGATGATGGGCGATCGGATCGGGATCCTGGACGGCACCCGGCTGCGTCAGCTTGGCTCGGCCACCGAGCTGCTGGACCGGCCGGCCGACGAGGAGGTGGCCGACTTCTTCGGTGAAGCCAACCGTCTGACCGGCCGGGTCGAATGGGTGGAGGATGACGTGGCCCATGTCCGGCTGAGTGCCGGACCGAGCATGGATGCGATGGCGTCGGAAGGGCTCGTGGCCGGCGCGCTGTGCGTCGTGTGCGTGCGGCCGGAGCGGGTCGCGGTCGCGTTCGTCGGCGGAGGCTCCAATACATTAAGCAAGGGTAGAGGCGAGGATGCACTGGGCGGCGATGCGCTCGGCGGCACCCTGTCCGGCATGGTGCATCTGGGCGATCATCTGCGGCTGCGGTTCCGGCTCGCCGGCGGCGGCGAGCTGCTGGTGCGGCGTCCGGCGTCGCAACCGACCTCCGGCCTGCGTATCGACCGTCCGGCGCTGCTCGCCTGGCAGGCCGCCCACGCCGTCGCGTTTCCTCAGGAGGATGCCTGATGTTGGAAATGGGACCCCGATCCCTGGCTGTTCCAGCAGCACGGGGTTTGCGCTAGAGAGGATCGTCGCCGGCGCTCGATCGATAGGATGCGACGAGCTCTAGAGAGAAAGTCCCCGTCCCTGAGCGCCGCCGCCCCGACCCGCACCTCATGAGCCGCCTGATCGTTCGCCTGATGATCCGCCTTCGCAGACCTGGCGCCCGGAAACCTGGCGCTCGGAGACCCGGCGCCGTACGGTCGCACGCGATCTGCTGCATCCTGATCGGGACACTGGGCAAAGGCGCCGTAGCCCAGGACGAGACAGGCAGGACGCATGCGCCGGAGCTTTCGGTCGCCTCGCTGGGCGGTGGCCTGCAGGACGCGCAGCAGGCCACGTTGTTTGCCCCGTTCGGCAAGCAGTCGGGCGTGACCATACGGACCACCGGATGGGACGGGACCCTCGCGACCCTGCAGAAGCTTGCCCAGACCGGAAGCGACCATTGGGACCTGATACTCATGGAGACGGCGCCGTTGCAGGTCGCGTGCCGTCAGGGTCTGCTGTGGTCCCATCCGCTGACGGCCGATCCCACGGACATGGCGCCGGACAGTTCCGGCAGGGATTGCGGCGCCGGCTCCCTGCGCATGGATCTCGTGCTGGCCTGGGACAAGAGCCGGGTCGACATGGTGCCGACGTGGGGTGATTTCTGGGATGTCGCCCGTCGTCCCGGAAAGCGCGGCCTGCGACGCGACCCGCGCGGCACGCTGGAGATCGCCCTGATGGCCGACGGCGTCGCGCCGGATGACGTCTACCGCACGCTGGCCACGACGGAGGGGGTGGATCGGGCCTTCCGCAAGCTCGATCAGCTCAAGCCCTACATCGTCTGGTGGAACACTCCGACCGAGGCCGTCCAGATCATCGAGAGCGGCGCCGTGCTGATGACCAGCGCCCCGCACGGCGAAGTGGCCACGGCGGATCAGACCGGCCACCGCAGTTTCGGGATGCAGTGGGCGCAGAGCCTCGGCGTGAACATCGGCTGGGCCGTGCCGCGCGCCACCTCGCCCGAACATCGTGCCCTGGCGCAGCGGCTGGCGGCCTATCTGGCGGACCCGGCGCATCAGTCCGATTTTTCCGCAGCCTATCCGGCCGGCAGCCCAATCGCCAGCCCAGCCGGCGGCGGCGATCACCAGCAGCCCACGCTGATGATCGATGACGGCTTCTGGGTCGACCGCCTGGTGTCCCTGAGCCAACGTTTCGACGCCTGGGTGGAGGCGAAATAGACATGCGGCAGGGGCGCACCCTGCTCCTGCTGCTGGGACTGCTTCCGGGGACCGCCGCCTCGATCCTGCTGCCCAGCCTGCTGCTCAGGCCGCCTTCGCCGGCCGGCCTGCTGCTGTGGCGTGCCGCACTGGCGCTGCCGATCATCATGCTGCCCGTGCTGCTGGCATTAACCAGGCTGCAGCGGCACCAGAGCCGGGCCGCGGTGGGGCTCGGCGCCGGGCGGCTCGACCGGCTGCGTTGGCTCTGGCTGCCGCAGCTCGGCCCGGGGATCATCCTCAGCCTGCTGCTGGCCGCGATGTTCGCATTCCTCGCTCTTCCGCGCCCCTGAAATTCTTCTATGCCCGGGGAGCAGGGCTCATCTTCCAGAGCCGAGCCCAACGCCCTATTCTTCCCGGCATGCCGGCACCCGTCCCCTTCTGGAAGAGCAAGCGCCTCGACGAGATGACCACGGCGGAGTGGGAGTCGCTATGCGACGGCTGCGGCCGCTGCTGCCTGCACAAGCTGCGCGACGAGGACACCGACACGGTGATCTTCACCAATGTCGCCTGCCGCCTGCTCGACACCCATAGCTGCGCCTGCTCGGACTATGAGCGGCGCCGGCGCAAGGTGCCGGACTGCGTGCAGCTCACCCCCGCTTCGCTCGCCGAGATCGACTGGCTGCCGCCGAGCTGCGCCTACCGCCGGCTGCACGAAGGGCGCAGCCTGGCCTGGTGGCATCCGCTGGTGTCGGGACGGCCGGAGAGCGTGCATGAAGCGCGTATCTCCGTCCAGGACCGCGTCATCGGCGAGCGCGAAGCCGGTCCGCTGGAGCATCACGTAGTGGACTGGCCGGGCCGCATTCCACGGACACCGCGCAAGCCCGGACCCGGATCGTGAGGCCACCCGCTTCCGCCCAACCTGCTCGCACTCAGCCTGCTCGCACCCAGCCCGCTCGCGGACATGCCCGCGCGTCGTCGCCGGTGTCGGAGATGCTGCTGCTGCCTTCCGGAGAGACGCCGATACGATGGCGCCGGTCCCGCCAGGCGCGGCGGATCTCGCTGCGTATCGATACCCGCGCCGGCGCGGTGGTGGTGACGCTGCCGCCTCGTGCGGCGCGAGAGGCCGGACTGGAACTGCTTCGCATCCATTCGAGCTGGGTCGCCGGCAAGCTCGCCGCCCTGCCGGGCCATGTCATGTTCGAGGCGGGCGGCAGCGTCGCCCTCAATGGGGTGCCGCACGTCATCCGGCCGGCGCCGGAGACGAGACGCGGCGTCTGGGTCGAGTCCGGAGAGATCCGGGTCAGCGGAGAGCCGGCCTTCCTGGCCAGGCGCGTGCTCGACTTCCTGCGCAACGAGGCCAGAACCACCCTCGGCGCCTGCACGCGCCGGATCGCCGCGGCGTCGGGACTGCTGCCGAGGCGGCTGGTGATCAAGGATACCAGTAGCCGATGGGGCAGCTGCTCCTCGGATGGGGTGGTGATGTTCAGCTGGCGCCTGGTGATGGCCCCTCCCGAAATCCAGCATTACGTGGTCGCGCACGAGTTGGCGCATCTGCGTCATCTCGACCATGGTCCCGGTTTCTGGGCCCAGGTGGCCCTGCTCACGCCGCATCAGGCACGCGCCGAAGCCTGGCTCAGGCTGCATGGGCCGGCCCTGCTGCGTACCGGCTGAAGCCGGGATCTGGCCAGGCGACCTGGGCGGAGGTATCACGCCGACGAGGCCGCATGGTGGAATGGTAGACATAGGAGACTTAAAATCTCTTGCCTTCGGGCGTGCCGGTTCGAGTCCGGCTGCGGCTACCATGCCTTTGCCCCGGATACCCGCTTGGCACGGGCAGCCGGTGCTCCCATCTGAAGACCATGGTTCCTTTATCCGTCCTCGACCTCTCGCCCATCACCGAGGGGGGTGATGCCGCGCTGGCGCTGCGCAACACGCTGGATCTCGCGCGTCATGCCGAGACGCTCGGCTTCAAGCGCTATTGGCTGGCCGAGCATCACAACATGATCGGGATCGCCTCCGCCGCGACGGCGGTGGTGATCGGCCATGTCGCCGCCGGCACCCGCCATATCCGGGTCGGGTCCGGCGGGATCATGCTGCCGAACCATGCGCCCCTGACCATCGCCGAGCAGTTCGGCACCTTGGCGGCACTGTATCCGGGCCGTATCGACCTGGGCCTGGGCCGCGCTCCGGGCTCGGACCAGCGCACGATGCAGGCGCTGCGCCGCGACATGTCCAGTGCCGACCGGTTCCCGCACGACGTGATCGAGCTGCAATCCTACTTCCGGCCGGCGGCGGAGCACCAGGCGGTGCGCGCGGTTCCTGGAGAAGGCCTGGAGGTGCCGATCTGGCTGCTCGGCTCTAGCCTGTACAGCGCGCAACTCGCCGCCATGCTCGGGTTGCCGTTCGCCTTCGCCTCGCATTTTGCACCGGACATGATGGACGAGGCGGTGTCGATCTATCGCGATCGTTTCGAGCCCTCGCACGGGTTGGAGCAGCCCCATGTCATGCTCGGGCTGAACGTGTTCGCGGCGGACACCGACCGCGAGGCGCGGCGCCTGTTCACCTCCGCCCAGCAGCAATTCATGATGCTTCGTCGCGGCATGCCTGGAAAGCTCAAGCCGCCGGTCGACAGCATGGACGGGATCTGGACGCCGATGGAAGCCGCCGGGATCGCACGCGCCTTGTCCGCAGCTCTAGTCGGAACTCCGGAGACGGTCCGGGAAGGGATGCAACGCTTCATCGAGCGTCATCGCCCTGATGAGCTGATGATCACCGGACAGATCTACGACCATGACGCCCGGCGCCGGTCGTTCGAGATCGTCTCCCGCTCGCAGCAGGCCTCGCAGCCGGATGCTAATACAGCTTATGCATACGCAGCGAATGCATGATCTCCGGGCCGGCCGTGAAGGCCAGGCTCAACAATATCCCCAGGGTGACAGCGAGAAAGCCGGAGATCACATAATGCTGGATAGCCAAGGTCAAAATCTGGTCGAACATGGCCTGACGCCTACTTAATACCCGCCCCTATCCGAACGAGTGTGGCAGGTCCATGCAGCTTCGTCACGGCTGATATGCATCCGGCTCGGTTAAAAATCCGGTAACCGCCTGTGGCCGCATCTCGATGCCTTGGAGCACGCTGATGGTCTCGACGCAGGCCGCAGCAGCCTCCCGGCCCTTGTTATGGGCATCGCTCCGCGAACGGACGATCGCCTGCTCCTCGTTGTAGGTGGTGAGAACCCCGAAGGCGATCGGGACGCCGGTGGCGAGCGAGGCCTGCATCAAGCCGGTGGCCGCACCCAGGCTGATGAACTCGAAATGGGCGGTGTCGCCCTTGATCACGCAGCCGAGGCAGATCACCCCATCGTAGCGACCGCTGCGAGCCAGCGCCTGGGCGATCAACGGCAGTTCGAACGCGCCCGGGCTGTCGAACAGATCCTCGTCACGATGGACGATGTCATGCTCGGCGAGCCAGGCCCGCGCGCCGTCCTTCAGGCCTCCGGTCACGTCGGTGTTGAAGCGGCTGACGACCAGTGCGACGCGCGGCGGGCGGCTGAAGGCGAGCGGCACGTCCTGGTTGTGCAGGATGCTCATGGAAATCTCCCTATCATCACTCCGCCGCGGCGGTGCCGGCGGCGTGCAGCTTGTGTCCCATGCGCACACGCTTGGCCTCGAGATAGGCTTGGCTGTGCGGGTTGGGCTCGATCTCCAGCGGCACCCGCTCCACCACCTCGATGCCGTTGGCGCGCAGGCTCCTGATCTTGTCCGGGTTGTTGGTCAGCAGATCGAGGCTCGTGACCCCGAGGTGGCGCAGGATGCGCGCCGCCACCCCCCAATCCCGTTCGTCGGTGGCGAAGCCGAGCTGGTGGTTGGCCTCCACCGTGTCGAAGCCCTGATCCTGCAGCGCATAGGCGCGGATCTTGTTGGCCAGTCCGATCCCCCTGCCCTCATGGCCGCGCAGATAGACCAGCACGCCGGCCGGGCTGTCGGCGATGCGTCGCAGGGCAGTCTGCAACTGGGCGCCGCAGTCGCAGCGCAGCGAGCCCAGCACGTCCCCAGTCAAGCACTCCGAATGCAGCCGCACCAGGGGATGCGAGCAGTTCGATGGATCGCCCTTGACGATCGCCAGATGCTCCATGCCGTCGCGCGTGTCGCGAAAGGCATGCACCATGAAATCGCCCGGCTGGCCGAACACGCTCGGCAGACGGGCGGTGGCAATGGACGCCAGCGTGTCCGGCACCGCGGGGATCGGTCCCTGCAGCCCGCTGGCCGCCAGCGCCAGACGGTGACGTACCAATTCGGCGATGCTGACGATCGGGATGCCATGCCTGGCGCCGAACTCACGCAGCTCGGCCAGCCGGGCCATGGTGCCGTCAGCCCTCAACACCTCGCAGATCACGGCAGCCGGCTTCAGCCCGGCCAGGCGCATGATGTCGATCGAACCCTCGGTATGGCCGGCCCGCGCCAGCACGCCGCCCGGTGCGGCACGAAGCGGAAACACGTGGCCCGGAGAGACCAGATCGTCCGCGCCGGCGTCCTCGGCGGTCGCGGCGAGGATGGTGCGCGCGCGATCGTGGGCGGAGATGCCGGTACTGACCCCCTCGCGCGCCTCGATCGAGATGGTGAAGGCGGTGCCGTGCGGGGCGGCGTTGTTGCGTACCATCATCGGCAGGCCGAGACGGTCGATCCGGGTCGCCTCCATGGCCAGGCAGACCAGCCCGCGTGCGTGGGTGACCAGGAAGTTGACCGCGTCCGGGGTGGCATGCTCGGCGGCCAGCACGAGGTCGCCCTCATTCTCGCGATCCTCGTCATCGACCATGATCACCATGCGCCGCGCCCGCAGGGCGGCCACGGCTTCGGCCAGCGGCTGGCTCAGTTCCGGATCGAGATTTAGGTCGGCCGCTGGCATAGCTGCTCCACGTATTTCGCGATGACGTCGACTTCGACATTGAGGCGAGCACCTGGAGCCATGGTGCCGAGGCTGGTGTGATCCCAGGTGTGCGGAATGATCATCAGAGCGACGGCGAACCATCCCACCCGGTCGGAAGGCAGGATTGCGTTCAGCGTCAGGCTGATCCCGTCCAGCGTGATCGAGCCCTTCTCGACGCAGTAGCGGCGCAGCGTCTCCGGCAGCTCCAGGGTCAGCGCCCAGGCGTCGCCCCTCGGCACGGCCGAGGCCAGGGTCGCGACGCCATCGACATGGCCCTGGACGATATGCCCCGACAACCGCGTCGAAGGCGTCACCGCGCGTTCCAGATTGACCCGCGAGCCTTCCCGCAATGTCCCCAGCGTGGTGCGGTCGAGCGTCTCGGGACTGACGAAGAATGCCGCCGTCCCGGCTGCGTCGAACCGGGTCACGGTCAGGCAGACGCCGTTCACCGCGACGCTCTCGCCCAGTGCCAGGTCGGCGATGCCGGTATCCAGCTCGATCGCCACCGTCTCTTCACCCGGCTCGATCGAGCGGACCCGGCCGAGACTCTCTATGATACCGGAAAACATGCCGTTCCCTCCGTTGTAGCCGAGGTTGATGCCTCGAGCCCGGCGATCAACCGCAGCGGCGTCTCAGGCCTGCGCGTCCGCACCATCACCCGGTCATGATCCGGCGCGTCGTGACGGATGGTGAGCCAGTCGTCCCACAGCCGCCGCCGCTCGATCTCGGCCAGCAGGCGTGGGCCACCCTCGACCATCGCCCAGAGCACGCCGTCGCCGGCCAGCAGCTTCAACAGGGATGGCAGGTCCGGCGCCGTGCGCCATTGGAACCCACGCTGCTCCGCCTCGTGACGATAGGCTTCCGGCAGCCCTCCGTCCCGGTCGGCCACCGCGAGGAAACGCCGCCGTCCGGCATGATCGGGGACATGGCGGACCGTGAAGTGCGGGCTGTCGGCGAGGATCGTGCCCATGCCCGTGATGATCGCATCGGTGGCGCGACGCAGCCGATGCGCCAGATGCAAGGCGCCCTGGCCGGTGAAGGTCCTGGCACCCTTGGGCGGGATCATGCTGCCGTCGGCGTCCAGCGCCTGCTTGACCGTGATCCACGGGCGGCCGGCCTTCGCCCGCATCGCGAAGGGGGCGATCAGGGCGGCGCAGTCACGCCCGGATCCGGTCCGGGCGTCCCAGCGGTGGACGCTCACCCCGGCTTCGCGCAGCCGCCGCTCGCCGCCACCGACGACATGGGGGTTCGGATCGGCCGCCCCGATCCAGACGGTGCGGACCGGGCTGGCCAGGATCGCTTCGGTGCAGGGACCGGTCCGGCCGACATGGTTGCAGGGCTCCAGCGTGACGACGAGGGTGGTGGCGCGATCCAGCGTCAGGCCTTCCCGGCAGTGCTGGAGGGCCAGGGCCTCGGCATGCATCTCTCCCGCGCGATGATGGGCGGCGACGGCGAGGATCGCCCCGTTGCGGTCGAGGATGGCGCAGCCGACCGGCGGGTTGGGCATGGTGGCGCCCATGAAACGCGAGGCTTCGGCGATCGCCGCGCGGAAGCCGCGCGCGATTGCCTCGCCGGCTTCATCCTCGTCATCCTGCGCTTGCGCACCTGGCCGTTGCATCGTCCCGTCCTTGCGGACGCCACCCAGGGCACGACCGTCCACGCCCGATCCCGCGCATTTGCGAAGGCCGGGCCTGGCGGCGTTCTCTCCCATCCGGACTATACCGTCGGCCCCGGAATCACACCGGGTCTGCTTGACCCCGCCGAAACGGGCGGGCGCTCGCGGGCTGATCCGCCGGCATGATCATCACGCCGGGCGAAAACACCGCCGGTGGGGAGTTGCACCCCGCCCTGAGAACGTCATCCGCCGGCCGAATTGGCCGGCTGCCGTCTACTAGGGGGTGAAGCCGTGCCCGCGCAAGATGTCGCAGGTGCGAACGCGTTGCGGGCAGGTCACGCCGGCTCGTCGTCGAGACGGGCATGCTGCAGCATCAGCACCGTCTTGGCGTCGACGATCTGTCCGGAGGCGACCATTTCCCAGGCACGGGCGAGCGGCAGTTCGACGACCTCGATCTGCTCGCCTTCCGCGGGCAGACCGCCGCCTGCCCCAATATGATCGTCGGGTCCATACGCCGCGACGAACAGATGCAGCTTCTCGGCCGAAGCACCCGGGCTCATGTAGAGCTCGAACGCCTTGCGTATGTTTCGCAGCCGGTAGCCCATCTCCTGCTCGGCTTCGTGGCGGACGGTATCGATTGGGCTGTCGCCTGCATCGACGATGCCCGCGCAAAGCTCGACCAGCAGCGGCTCGTCCCCGTTGACCCAGGCCGGAATACGGTTCTGCCGGACCAGGAGCACCATGCCGCGCGCGCGGTCGATCGGCAGCACGGCAGCACCCGGACCGTTATGATAGACTTCACGGTCGAGGGTCTGATACGAGCCGTCGCGGCGGCGCTGCTCGAACGTGACGCGCTCCAGCTTGAACCAGCTCTCGGATAGGGTCTCGCGGGCCTGGATGCGCATACCTGGGAGGCGGGGGCCGGTGCCTTGCTGGTCGCTCATCTATCGTGTCCATTCTTGATTGTTCGCCGCCGAGCCTACACGATCCGGACTTCGCGACGGAGCCGTTGCCGATGCTGTCTCCAGCCATGTCCTCCGGTCTCGCGGCCGGGCTTGTTCTTGGCCTCCTGATCGCCTCCGTGGACCCATCGAGGGCCGCGGAGCCCGCGCCGATCCCGGTCAGGATGGTCGTGGTGGCGTCGTTCGAGACCGGCCGCGATACCGGCGATGCGCCGGGCGAGTTCCAGTTCTGGGTCGAGCGCGAGCATCTCGACCAGGTGATCCCGATCCGTGGCGCGTTGCATCCCGTGCGGCGCAACCAGGCAGGGCTATACGGCCTTGTCCCGGGAAATGCCGGCCGCATGGTCAACTCCAGCGGTGAGGCGCTGGAGGCGTTCGTGCTCGACCGGCGTTTCGACTTCCGGCGCACCTACTGGCTGTTCACCGGAATTTCCGGCACCGATCCCAGGCTCGCGACGATCGGCACGGCCGCCTGGGCATCCTACGTGATCAACGGCGACGAGATGCGGGAGATCGACGACCGCGAGATCCCCGCGGGCTGGCCGAATGGCCTGTTCGCCATCGGCAGCGAGCGGCCGGGCCAGTTGCCGAGCGACCCCAGGAGCTTCGGCTCCGCGAAGACACCGGATGTGTTGAGCATGGTCTACCCGCTCAATGCCGGCCTGACGCACTGGGCTTACGAGCTTACGAAGACTGTCCTGCTGCTCGACACCCCGGCGCTGGCGGCGGTGCGTGCGCAATGGAAGGGCTTTCCGGAGGCGCAGAAGCCGCCCGCCGTCATCCTGGGTGATACGCTGGGCAGCGTCCGCTACTGGCATGGCGCCATGCGCACGAAGTGGGCCGAGGACTGGGTGACGCTATGGACGCACGGCCAGGGCCGCTTCGCGATGAGCAACATGGAGAGCCAGACCTTCATGGGCACGCTGTATGTCCTGGGCGAGCAGGGGCTGGTGGATCCGAACCGGGTGATGGTGCTGCGCACGGCGAGCAACTTCACCGAGCCGTTGCCGGGCCAGTCGCCAATGGCGAGCGTCGGCGACGAGGCACCCGGCCAGCTCGAAGCGTTCGAGTCCAACTACCGCGCCGGCGCTCCCGTGGTACACGAGATCCTCTCGCACTGGAGCCGCTATCGCGATCATATTCCGCAGTCCGAACAGGAACAGGCAGGACGTCGAGTCGGCACCACGACATCCCGGCAACCCCGGACAATCGGAAGGTAAGGCTGGGCTCTGCCCAGACCCGCCAAAGGCCTCGGCCTTTGGAAACCAATTTATTTATATGATTGGATTGTCAAGGCTTCGCGGGGGGGTCCAGGGCAGAGCCTTGGCCTTCGACCTGGCGGCACGATGAGCGAGCTTGCGTAGGGCATGCATGTATCCGACGAAGTAGCATGGTCGATGATCCCCGATGTCATGTTGAGGGGGAGGCGTCATTCGGCGGCGACGGCAGACCGGGATGGAACGCCCACTGCGTGGCGTCGCGACGCGAGCAGCATGTAGACCGCCGGCAGCACGAACAGGGTGAAGAGGGTGCCGATGGAGAGGCCGGCGGCAATGACCAGCCCCATCACGAAGCGCGACGCGGCGCCTGCACCGGTCGCCAGCACCAGCGGCATGACGCCCAGCACCATCGCCGCCGTGGTCATCAGGATCGGCCGCAGCCGGAGCGTGCAGGCGCGCAGGATCGCCTCCCGCTTGTCCAGGCCCATCGCCTGGCTCTCCTTTGCGACCTCGACGATCAGGATGCCGTGCTTGCTGATCAGGCCCATCAGGGTCACCAGCCCGATCTCGGTGAACAGGTTGATGCTGGCTCCGCCGACGCCCAGCCAGACGAACAGCAGCGCGCCGGCCATCGACATCGGCACCGAGACCAGGATGATCAGCGGATCGCGGAAGCTCTCGAACAGGGCAGCGAGGGCCAGGTAGGTGATGACGAGCGCGAGGGCGAACGTCGCCGCGAAGCCTCCGGTCTCCTGGACGAATTGGCGCAACGGCCCGACGGTGTCGGTCCCGTATCCGGTGGGCAGCATCTGGGCCGCGAGCCGCTGCAGATAGGCGTAGGCCTGTCCCTGGGTGACACCGGGCGCAGGCAGGGCGCTGATGGTGGTGGCATTGAGCTGCTGGAAATGGCTGACGGATTCAGGAACGACGCTGTTCTCGATCCGCGCCACCGAGCGCAGCGGCACCGGCACGCCGTTGATCGACTTGATCGGATAGTCGAGGATCTGGTCCGGATTGAGCCGGTATCGCCGCATGACCGAAGGCTCGACCTTGTAGGAGCGCTGATCGGCGGCGAAGAAGCCGGTATAGTTGCCGCCCAGCATGGTGTTCAGCGAGAGGCTCAGATCGCTCAGCGTCAGGTTCAGGCCCGAGAGCTTGGCACGATCGACCACGATCGTCGCCTGCGGCTGGTCGATCTTGAGGTCCTTGTCGGCATAGCTGAACAGCCCGCTGGCCCGCGCCCTGGCCAGGAACGCGTCGGAGATCTCGTCCAACTGCTCGAAGCTGCCGTTGCCTTGCAGCACGAACCCGATCGGCAGGCCGTCGGAGCCGGGCAGATAGGGCGGGACATAGATTGCCAGGTCCAGCCCGGCGATCCGCGCGAACTTGGCCTGCACCTCGTCGCCGATGGTGAAGATGCTGCGCTTGCGCCGGCCGCTGTCGGTAAGATCCAGGCCGCCCTCGATGGCTGGCGCCTCGGGGACAAGATAGTAGTGGATCATCTCGGGCACCGACTTGTAGATGCCGATGATCTTCGCGTCGTAGCGCTGCAGCGCATCCGAGGTCGTGTCGGCGGCGCCGTTGCCCGAGACATCCAGCTCTCCGGTATCCTCGGCCGGCGACAGTTCGTGGCGCGCATGGGCATAGAAGTACGTGCTGCTGCCCAGCACCGCGAGGCCGGCCAGCAGCACCAGCGGCTGCACCCTGAGCGTCGCGCGCAGCGCCGCCGCATAGCCCCGCTGCACGCCGTCGAGCGCGTGCTCGCTCGCGCGCTCCAGACGTTCCGGAAGAGGCATCCGGCCCCCGTCCGTCGTGCGGGCGCGCAGCAGCCGTGAGCTCATCATCGGCGACAAAGTCAGGGCCAGCAGCGCCGACACCGTCACCGCCCCGGCCAGGGTGAAGGCGAACTCGATGAACAATGCGCCGGTCAGGCCGCCCTGCATCCCGAGCGGCACGTAGGCCGCGATCAGCACCACGGTCATCGCCAGGATCGGCTGGATCAGCTCGCGCGCCGCCGCCGAGGCCGCGGCGACGGGCCGCAGGCCAAGTGCCAGGTGCCGGTTGACGTTCTCGACCACGATGATGGCGTCGTCGACGACAAGCCCGATCGCCAGCACCAGCGCCAGCAGCGTCAGCAGGTTGATGGAGAACCCCATCAGCGACATCATGGCGAAGGTGCCTGTCAGGGACAGCGGGATCGTCACCAGCGGGACCAGCACCGAACGCGGCGAGCCGAGAAAGACGAACACCACGAGCGCCACGATCGCGAGGCTTTCGGCCAGCGTCACGACGACCTCGCGGATCGAGGCGCGGATATAGTCTCCGGTGTCCTCCACCGCGATGATGTGGAAACTGGGCGGAAGCTGGCGGCCCAGCCCGGCGAGCTGCTGCTCGATCCCGGCGGCGACGGTCAGGGCGTCGGCTGTCGGCGTCGGCCGGACGCTGAGATGCACGCTCGGCCACCCGTTGTTGATGTCCACGGCGTCATCGGGATCACTGCCGAAGCCGACCTCGGCCACGTCGCCAAGCCGGACCAGGCCGAGACCGGTCTGCCGGACGACCAGGTCCCTGAAGCCGGCAGCACTCTGCAGGCTGGAGGTGATGGCGAGATAGACGACGGTGGAGGTCCCGAGCGTGTTGCCGGCGCCGGTGACGAGATTGTTGTTGGACAGCGCGGTCCAGACGTCGCCCGGCGTCAAACCGTAGGCCGCCAGGCGCTCCGGGTCGAGCCAGGCGCGCATGACGATATTGAAGTCCGGCGAAGAGCGGACCTTCTGCACGCCCGGCACCGACTGGAGGCGGGGGATGACGATGCGCTGCACGTAGTCATTGACCTGCGGCGCCGACAGCACGTCGCTGTAGATGGCGAACGAGACCACCGGCTCGCCCGAGGCGCGCAGCGTGATGGAGGGTTGCTGCACGCCTGCGGGAAACTGCGCCGTCGCGGCCGTCACGTAGGTCTGGATCTCGGCGAGCGCACGGGCCGGGTCGTAGTTCAGCCTTAGATAGACTGTAATGTCCGAGAGGCCGTTGGTCGAGCTCGACGTCACATAGTCGATCCCCTGCGTCTGGCTGATCTTGCTCTCGAGCGGCGTCGTCACGAAGCCGGCGATGGTCGCGGCGTCGGCGCCGTAATAGGCGGTCTGGATCTCGATCTGGCCGGTGACCGTATGGGGAAATTCCTCGATCGGCAGCGAATGCTCGGAACGCAGCCCGAGCACCAGGACGAGGATCGACACCACGCAGGACAGGACGGCGCGGTGGATGAACAGGTCGGTCAGGCGCATGCGCTGGGTGCTCACTCGTTCGGCAGGGAGGGATTGAGGTCGTTGCCCGGCTGAACGCTGTCGTCGATCCGCACCAGCGATCCGCCGTGCAGCTTCAACTGTCCCGCGGTGACGATCCGGTCGCCGGCCTTGATGCCCGAGAGCACCACGACGCGGTCGCCCTGCGTCTCCCCCAGAACCACGACCCGCGATGCGGCGACCAGGATGTCCCCGCTCCGTGGGGCCAGCACGTAGATGAAGTCGCCATACGGGTTGAAGCTGATCGCGGCGTGCGGCACGGCCAGCACCTGCCGCGCCGCGCCGCGGGCCAGCCGGGCGATCGCGAACATGCCCGGGAGCAGGGCCTGATCGTGATTGGCCAGGCTGGCCCGGATGGTGGCCAGGCGGCTCTGTCCGTCGATCCGGCTGTCGATCGCCAGCACCTTCGCCTGGAAGCTGCGGCCCGGCCATGCATCGACGCTGACCGCAACCGGCTGGCCTGGACGGATGCCTGCCACCTGCTGCTGCGGCACATTGAAATCGACGTAGATCGGATCGAGCGATTCGAGATTGACCGCCGGATTGCCAGCCGGGAGGTACTGGCCGAGGTTGACCTGGCGGATGCCGAGCCTGCCGTCGAACGGCGCCCGTATCACCTTCTCATCCATCAACTGCATCTGGGCCGCGACCTGTGCCTGGTAGTTGTGGAGGTTGGCCGTGTCCAGGTCGAGCGTGGCCCGGCTGATCGCCTGCGCCTGGAACTGTCTCTGGTCGCGGGCGAGATCGGCGTCGTAGAGCGCCACTTCCGACTGGAGCTGCTGCAACTTAGCCGGATCGTCATAGAGCCGAAGCCGCATCAGCACCGTTCCGGCCCGCACCATGTCGCCGGACTGGAAGTCGATCTCGCTGACGATTCCGGACACCGGGGCCGCCAGGTCCGCCCCCTGGACAGCACGCACCTGGCCGTAGGCCTTGTCCAGGCTCTGCCACGGCTCGGCGCGCACCAGCATGGCCGAAACCATCTGCGGTGCTTCGCCGGCCGCCGCCGGTCCGGCGGCCGGGTGCTGCCGATGCCACCATGCGGCGAGGCCGCCAGCCCCGAGACCGGCAGCC
>CAXSEE010000070.1:0-8815 GCA_964235615.1 uncultured Acetobacteraceae bacterium
GCGAACAACCGCCGGATCATCGCGTAGAACACCGGCGTGAAAGCCAACCCGAAGAAGGTGACGCCGAGCATCCCGGAGAACACCGCGGTGCCGAGCGACTGCCGCATCTCCGCCCCCGCACCGCTGGCGACGACCAGCGGCACCACACCGAGGATGAAGGCGAACGACGTCATCAGGATCGGCCGCAGGCGGGTGCGTGCGGACTGCACCGCCGCCTGCCGCGGGCTGGCGCCCTCGTCCTCGGCCTGCTTGGCGAACTCGACGATCAGGATGGCGTTCTTGGCCGCCAGCCCGACCAGCACCACGAAGCCGATCTGGGCCAGGATATCAACGTTCATGCCGCGGAACAGCAGGCCCGTCACCGAGGCCAGCAGGCACATCGGCAGGATCATCACCACCGACAGCGGCAGCGTCCAGCTCTCATATTGCGCCGCCAGCACCAGGAACACGAACAGCACGGAGGCGCCGAAAATCAGGATCGCGGTGTTGCCGGCCTGACGCTGCTGGAAGGCGAGGTCGGTCCATTCGTAGCCGATGCCGGGCGGCAGATGCCCCGCGGCCAACTTTTCCATCGCGGTCAGGGCGGAACCCGAGGAGAAGCCGGGCAGCGCGCCTCCCTGCACCTCGGCCGCCGGATACAGCTCGTAGCGCGGCACCCGGTAGGGTCCGGTGGTGTCGTGCATACGCGCGACCGAGCCGATCGGCACCATCGCACCACTGGCATTGCGGGTCTTCAGGCGGGCGATGTCGTCGGTGGTGTTGCGGAACCGGGCATCGGCCTGGGCCGTCACCTGATAGGTGCGGCCAAGATAGTTGAAGTCGTTGATGTAGGCCGAGCCGAGGTAGATCTGCATCGCCTCGAACACCTGGGCCGGAGTGACGCCCAGCTTCTGCGCCCGCTCGCGGTCGATGTCGGCATAGACGCTCGGGGTGTGGGTGTCGAACGGGGTGAACACTCCCGTCAGGCCCGGCGTCGCGCGGGCGGCGGCGGCAAGCTCCTGGGCGGCCGCTTCCAGCGCTTCCGGTCCCACGCCGCGCCGGTCCTGCAGCATCATCTTGAAGCCGCCCGCGGTGCCGATTCCTGCCACCGGCGGCGGCATGATGGTGAGGATGAAGGCGTCCTGGATGCTGGAGAGGCGCTGGCGCAGGCTGTTCATCACCACGGTGGCGCTCAGGCCCTGGGTGTGGCGCAGGCCGAACGGCGTCATCGCCGTGAAGATCGCGCCGCTGTTCGAGGCGTTGGTGAAGCTGGCCGCATCGAAGCCGGAGAAGGCCACGGAATGCTGCGCGCCGGGTGTCGCGTTCATGATGTCGATGGCACGGCGCACGACCGCGTCGGTGCGCGACAGCGAGGCGCCGGGCGGCAACTGGATGATGGTGATCAGGTAGCCAAGGTCCTGGTCCGGAATGAAGCCGGTCGGCGCGCGTCCGAACTGGTAGCCGGTCAGGCCGATCAGCCCGGCATAGAGCACCAGCATCGCGGCGGTCATGCGGATCAGACGCGCGGTCAGCCTGCCGTAGGCGTTCGACAGCCACTCGAAGGATCGGTTGAAGGCGCCGAAGAATGCGAACAGCGGACGCAGCAGCAGCGGATGGGTTTGCTCGTGTGCCGCATGAGGCCGCAGCAGCAGCGCGCACAGGGCCGGGCTGAGCGTCAGCGAGACCAGGCAGGAGATCACGGTGGAGGCGGCGATGGTGACGGCGAACTGGCGGAAGAACTGCCCCGAGATGCCGCTGATGAAGGCAGACGGGATGAACACCGCGCACAAGGTCAGCGCGATCGCGATCAGCGCGCCGCCGACCTCGTCCATGGTGCGGTGCGCGGCCTCGCTTGGCGCGAGGCCGAGGCGCAGGTTGCGCTCGACATTCTCGACCACGACGATGGCGTCGTCGACCACGATGCCGACCGCCAGCACCAGCCCGAACAGGGACAGCGTGTTGAGCGAGAAGCCGACCGCCGACAGGATCGCGAAGGTGCCGATCAGCGAGATCGGGATGGCCGCGATCGGGATCAGCGAGGCGCGCCAGGTCTGCAGGAACAGGATCACCACGATGACCACCAGAGCCACGGCGCCGAGGATGGTCATGACCACCTCATGCACCGACTGCGCAATGAACAGGGTGGTGTCGTAGACGATGTCGTACTGCACGCCCTGGGGGAAATCGTGCGACAGCGAAAGCATCGTGGCCCGGATCTGCCGCGCGGTGGACAGCGCGTTCGATCCCGGCTGCTGGTAGATCAGGATCGGCACCGCGCGGAGCTTGTCCAGATAGCCGTGGGCGCCGTAGTCCTGCGCGCCGAGCTCGACCCGGCCGATGTCGCGCACGCGCGTGACGTGCCCGGCATTGTCGGACTTGATGATGACGTCCTCGAACTGTTCCGGATCGCTCAACCGGCCCAGCGCCTCGACATTGAGCTGGAATGCCCCCGGCCCCATCACCGGCGGCTGGTTGAGCACGCCGGCCGAGACCTGCACGTTCTGCGCCTGGAGTGCCGCCACCACCTCGCCCGCCGTCATGTCGTGCGCCGCGACCCGGTCGGGATCGAGCCAGATGCGCATGGCATAGTCCTGGCCGCCGAACACGGTCGCATCACCGACGCCGGGCACGCGTGTCAGCGCATCCTTCACGTGCAGCGTCGCGTAGTTCGACAGATAGAGCTGGTCGCGCGAGGCGTCAGGCGAGATCAGGTGGATCACCATCAGCATGTCCGGCGAGTTCTTCTGCACCGTCACGCCGAGGCGCTGCACCGCGTCCGGAAGCCGCGGCTGGGCGATGGCGACGCGGTTCTGCGTCAGCACCTGGGCGGTATCGAGGTTGGTGCCGAGATTGAACGTCACCGTCAGCACCAGCTTGCCGTCGCCGGTGGACTGGCTGCTGAAATACAGCATGTTCTCGACGCCGTTGATCTGCTGCTCCAGCGGCGTGGCCACGGTCTGGCTGATCACTTCGGCGGAGGCGCCGGGATAGCTCGCGGTGATCTGGATCGTCGGCGGCGCGATCTCGGGATATTGCGCCACCGGCAGGATGAAGTAGCTGACCGCGCCGACGATGGTGATGAAGGCCGATATGACGGCGGCGAAGATCGGCCGGTCTATGAAGAAGTGGGAGAGACGCATGGCGCGGGTCTCCTAGCCCTGGACCACGGGGGCGACGATATGCCCCGGTTGCGGGGCGACCTTGCTGCCCGGGCGGGCACGCATCAGGCCATTGATGATGACGCGGTCATCCGCCGACAGGCCGGACAGCACCACCCGCAGGCCGTCGCTGCTAAGAGCACCCAGCTCGACCAGCTTCGGCACCACGACGCCGTCGGGGCCGACGGTCATCACCAGCTTGCGCGACTGGTCGGTGGACACGGCCTCGTCGGGTATCAGCAGGGTCGGTTTCGCCGACGAGGTCGGCAGACGCAGCCGGGCGAACTGGCCGGCGGAGATGAACAGGTCCGGGTTCGGCAGGGTGGCGCGGGCATGGATGGTGCCGCTGCTGCGGTCCATCTGGTTGTCGATGAAGTCCAGCGTGCCGCGTCGCGGCCAGCCCTGCTCGTCGCTCAGGCTGGCCTCGACGGTCCGGTCTATGGGGTGGCCGGCGCTGCCGCCATGCTGGCTCTGCAGGAAGCGCTGATAGGTCAGGTAGTCGCTCTCGCTCATGTCGAAATCAAGATGGATCGGGTCGAGCGAGACGATCGTGGTCAGCAGCGTCGAGGAATTGGCGATCAGGTTGCCGACCGAGGCGCGGTGCATGCTGATCCGGCCGCCTACCGGCGCGGTGATGCGGGTGAATTCGAGGTTGAGCTGGGCCGAGCGCACGGCGGCCTTGGCCTGCTCCAGCGTGGCCTCGGCACCGCGCTGCTGCTGCACGCGCTGGTCGAGCAGTTCGGTCGAGGCGAAATCCTCATGCTGCAACCGGGCGGTGCGCGCGATCTCCCGGTTGGCCAGGTCGAGCCCGGCGGACGCCGTCAGCAACTGGGCGTTGGCCTGCTGCAGGGTGATCTCGTAGGGACGCGGGTCGATCACGAACAGCAGGTCGCCCTTGTGGACGATCTGGCCGTCGGTGAAGTGGATCTCTGTCAGATAGCCGCTGACCTGGGCACGCATCTCGACATATTCGACCGCCGAGAACTGGCCGGTGAACGTCGTCCAGCTCGCGATGTCGCGGGTGAGCGGCGCGCTGACGGTCACTGGCAACGGCGGTGGCCCCGCCGGGGCGGCAGGCGTGGCGCCGACGTGCAGGAATTTGGGCGCCAGCATGACTGAGCTGCCGGCCAGCAATACTATGGCGACAGCAACTCCTCCCGCCACAAGCCGCCTGCGGCCGCCGACTGCTGCCGGGCCGCGACCGTCCGTGAATGTATGAAAATTGAGATGACTGGTCATCTTAAATCCCGTCGAAAGAAGGCCGCCTGTGACGGCCTAGCGGAGAAATTGGGTGAAGAGGATATCGATGAACTGGCGGAGCGGGCGGTCGCCACGCTCGATCCGGGCGCGTAGCATGGCGCCCTCCCAGGCATTCAGAACGAAGGTTGCGAGCAGGCCGGGGTCGGCAACCGACTGGATCTCCCCGGCAGCCTGGGCCTCGCCGATGCATTCCGCGAGCCGCCGGGTCCAGTTGGCGAAGATCGAGGAGAGCTGGGCTGCGATCAGCGGGCTGTGGTCGGACTGTTCGGCTGCCAGGTTCCCGGCCAGGCAACCACCGGTATAGCCGCGCCGAGCCATTTCGGCCGCGGCCTGCTCGAAATAGCTGCGCAACCGCTCTCGCGGCGACGTGCCGGGCTGGTTCAGGGCCTTCAACTGGTCGCAGGCACCGCCGTCGGCCCAGTAATATTCCAGCGCCGCCGCACCCAGGGCCTCCTTGCTTTCGAAATGGTTGTAGAACGAGCCCTTCGGCACGCCTGCGGCCTCGGTGATGTCCTGCACGCTGCAACCGTTGAAGCCCGACTTGCTGAAGGTTTCCACCCCCGCCTCGAGCAGCCGTCCGCGCACATCCTGGGTCGATCTGGCCATGGGATATGATATGACCGGTCATCTTAGATTTGCAAGGCAGGACTCAACCTTCGCGGCCGCTCGAGCCGTCAGGGTTGCCAGAGACCACCGGTCGGATCCGTCAGCCGCCGGTCCAGGAAGTAGGCCGCGCTGATGAACGCCAGATGCGTGAGCGCCTGCGGAAAATTGCCCAGAGGCTCGGCAAGAGCGCTCAGCTCCTCCGAGAACAAGCCGAGATGGTTGGCGTAGCGCAGGCCCTTCTCCATGACGAGCTGGGCCTCGTCCAGCCGCCCCGCCCGAGCCAGGCACTCGACATACCAGAAGCTGCAGGTGGTGAACGCCCCTTCACCACCCTTCAGCCCGTCGTCCGCCCGGTAGCGATAGACCAGGCTGTCATCCGCAAGCTGGTCGCGTATGGCATCCAGCGTGGCCAGCCACACCGGGTCCGTTGCCGAGACGAACCGGACCAGCGGCATCATCAGCAACGCCGCATCGAGCTCCGTGCCACCTTTCGACTGCACGAAATAGCCATGCTCGGGATGGCGGAAATTCGTCCAGATGTCGGCGCTGATCTCGTCCCGCTCCTGGATCCAGGCGGAGATCGGGGCCGGCAGCGAGCGCTTTTCCGCCAGGCGGACGGCGCGGTCCAGGGCAACCCAGCACATCAGCCGCGAGTGCAGCAGCTCCCGCGGCACGTCACGCAACTCCCAGATCCCGGCATCCGGATCGCGCCAGTGCCGGCGCACATGCTCGATCATGGCGCTGAGGCTGACCCACTCCTCGCGGCTCGCACCCGTCCCATACTTGTTCGCCAGGTAGGCGCTGTCCATCAGTTCGCCGTAGATGTCGAGCTGCTTCTGGGAGTGGGCGGCGTTGCCGATCCTGACCGGACGGGCGCCGCCGTAGCCCGCGAGATGCGGCAGTTCCTGCTCGTCGGCAGCGTCCCCGCCGTCCAGCGCATACATGATCTTCAACTGCCCGGACACGGCCTCAGCCCGCTCCATGGCCCAGCGGCGGAAGGCTTCCGCCTCGTCGAGGTAGCCCAGGCGCATGAACGCGTAGACCGTGAAGGAGGCATCGCGTATCCAGGTCGCCCGGTAGTCCCAGTTGCGCATCCCGCCGGGAGCTTCCGGCAGCCCGAATGTCGCCGCCGCCGCGACGGACCCATGCTCGCTCGAGGTGAGCAGCTTGAGCACCAGCGCCGATCGCAACACCAGCTCGCGCCATCGGCCCTGGTATTTGCACAGACGGGTCCAGCGGCGCCAGGCGGAAATCGTGAGCGTCGTGATGCGGTCGACGGCCTCAAGGTCGATGCCCGCCGACGCCTTCGATCCCAGGACCAGGAAGGCCTCCTCGCCGGCCTGCATCGTCCAGTCCGCCGTGGCCTCGCCATCCCCCAACTCCAGCGGCACCGACCCGGTCAGATGCAGCTCCCCCGCGGCGCCGGCGATGAAGGCCACGCCGCCGTGGGTCCGGCTCACCTCCGGCACGATACGGGCATAGTCGAACCGTGGGCGGCAACGCAGCCGCAGCCGCACCGTGCCACGCGTGACCTTGATGCGGCGGATCAGAAGATCGACCGAGGCCTCGTCCGGACCCGGATACGGCATCAGGTCCGTCACCTGGGCGCTGCCCTCCGTCGCGAGCCACTTTGTCAGCAGGACATTCGTGCCGGGAAGATAGATCTGCGTGGCACGCGCGCGCTCCAGCATCGGCGACAGCTCGAACTCGCCGCCCTTGTCCGGATCGAGCAGGCCGGCAAACACCGACGGGCTGTCGAGCTTCGGCCAGCACAGGAAATCGATCGTGCCGTCACGGGCCACGAGGGCCGCCGTGGCAAGGTTGCCGATGATGCCGTGATCCCCGATCGACCGTTCCGGCACCGGATTTGCGCTTAGGTAATCGACTGGGAGATCGATTGGGCGGTCAGCCATTGTCGCGGAACTCCGGATAGAGGACCATGCCGCCATCGACATAGAGCGTGGTGCCGGTGACGTAATCCGCCTCGTCGGAGGCAAGCCAGGAGACGGCCCGCGCCACGTCCTCGGGCTCCCCGATGCGGCCATACGGTATGAGCGCCAGCAGCCTGGCCAGGGACGCCTCGTCTTCCCATACCGCGCGGTTGATCGGCGTGCGGATGGCACCTGGTGCGACCGCATTGACGCGTATGCCGTCAGGGGCGACCTCCTGCGCGAGGGTCTGCACCATCATGCGTACGCCGCCCTTGGATGCGGCATAGTTGATGTGCCCCGCCCACGGGATGCGGTCGTGCACCGAGCTCATGGACACGATGCTGCCGGCCGCGCGCGCCGGGCGGCCGGCAGCATCCTGCAGGCGGAACTGGCGCACGGCCTGTCTGCAGCAGAGGAACTGTCCCGTCAGGTCCAGGTCGATCACGGCGCGCCAGTCCGCCAGGGACATGTCGGCGATGGGCGCGTCCCTCTGCATCCCGGAATTGGCCACCAGCACGTCCAACCGCCCGAACGCCGCCACGGTCTCGTCGAACAGGCGGATGACGTCGGCTTCCTGCGAGACGTCGGCCCCGATCGCCACCGCCTTGCCGCCTTTGTCGCGGACGGCTTCCGCCAGGGCTTCGGCCGGCTCGCGGTGCGAGTGGTAGTTGATCGCCACGGCGGCGCCGTCATTGGCGAGCGCCTCCGCCACGGCCCGCCCGATCCCGGAGCTGGCTCCGGTCACCAGCATGCTGAAGCCTGCAAATCGACCCGTGGCGGATGTCCCACCTGTCTGTTGCGGACCCGTCTGTTGCGGCCCCGTCTGTTGCGGCCCCCTCTGTTGCGGCATTGACTAGTTCTCCAGTTGCTGGCTGCGTTGCGCCCGTTCGCATAAGGCTCCACTGCTGCGGCGCGAGAGTATAACCTAAACCATGCAGGACCGGACGCCACCCGCCGCCTCGCGCAGACGAGCCGCCCGGACATGGGTGCCGGATGAGATCGTGGAGATGCGCTGCGTGAGCGAAGCCGAGGATGTCCTTCTATTCTCCTATGGCACCTTGCAAGACGAGCGTGTTCAGCTTGCTTGCTTCGGCCGTCGCCTGGTCGGCGAGCCTGATGTGCTGACCGGCTACACGCAGTCCTCGATCGAGATACCTGACCCGGAGGTGTTGGATGGAAGCCAGGCGACGTCCTACCCGATCGTGGATCCTACCGGGAACGCCGCCGACGAGGTGGTCGGACGTGTGTTCAGGCTTAGCGGATCCGAGCTTGCTTCCGCTGATGAATACGAGGGGTGCGAGTACGGCCGCGTCCGGGTGCAACTGCGATCCGGCAACCGGGCATGGATCTACGCGCGGGCCTGGACGGAGGTGCCGCGGAGTTCCAGCGGTTGTCCGGACAAGCTGGCCGCGATCGTCCGCCAGATGGCCAACAGCGCGGCCGGCATCAGCTACCTGCTGCAGGACAGCAACGGTCGCGTGCTGGCCGGCAACATGCCCGCGATGGCTCCCCGCGATGGACTGATCCTGCTGGTCCATACTCCGTCCCGCTACCGCCCGCGGCGCCGGTTCGACCGCAACGATGGGCTGCGTGGATGCGGTGTCATCATCCTACCGCAACGTTACTATCTGTTTGTTGCTCTGAGCGATGCTGAACTGGGCGAGATGCAGACGGTGATCGCCCAGGGCTTCCTCGCCGGCCTGGCGGCGACGATCGCCTTCGCGGTGCTGGGTGGTCTCGTCACCAGCTCCGGGCTGTTGCATCGGATCGAGGCGATCAGCCGCACCAGCCGCGAGATCATGGCCGGCGACCTCGGCCGACGGATCGCCCTGCGTGGCCGGGACGACGAGTTCGACCATCTGGCAATGAGCCTGAACGCGA
>CAXSEE010000070.1:8915-19198 GCA_964235615.1 uncultured Acetobacteraceae bacterium
GCTGCTCGAGGATCTGGCCGAGGCCTACCTACCTGTGGCGGAGGAGCGCGCGCAACGGCTCGACCAGACCTTTGCCGCTGGGCTGCTGGTGCGCGGCGATCGCGAGCTGCTAGCTCAGGCAATCTCCAACCTGATCGAGAACGCGATCAACCACTGCCCGTCGGGAAGCAGATTGCAGATAGCAGGCGAAGCGCATGCGGGGGGTGTGCGGATCATGATTTGCGACGATGGGCCGGGCATACCGAAGGCTTTCCGGAGCAAGGTGCTGCAGCGCTTCTTCCGCATGGAAAGCAGCCGCACCACAACCGGCCAGGGACTTGGATTGAGCTTGGTGCAAGCCATCGCCGATCTGCACGATGCCAAAGCGTTGTGTGGCCACCGCGCAAAGGTCCGGAGCCGATTGGCGCCGCTGCGGGCGGCTGGGCGGATCTGGGCGAACCAGTGCGGCATCGCGCGCGCGGGATTGAACTGTCGCAGCTTCGGGCCTCCCGATGACGAAAGGGGGTGCCGCAGAACCTGCATTCGATCTCCCAGAGTTCGAACCACGCCTTGACGAAGACCGATCCGGCGCTTGCAGCCTGATGAAGCGACCGGCACGTCAGGCAGACCTGGATCGGCGTCGAAGTCGCTCGAAGCGCACCAACCTCGGGCTGAAGCCGGCGATGCACCGCTTGGCGGATCTCGGCGGGCTCAGAGCGCATCGCTGTCGCGAGGCGATGGATGCCGTCGGATGAGGGATCCTGGTCAATGCAGACCGCCGTCGTCTTCGACAGCTCGAAATGTTGTGCGAGGGTCTGGAGGCTGAGGCCAAATTCGGCTCCGGTGCACCTGAGCCAGCCCAGGCACAGTAAGGTCGCCGCCGGCTTCAATGCGACCAGCGCCAACAGCAGCAACGGAGCGACTTGGCCTGTGAAGGCGAGCTGCGCGATGTCGCGCCCGTTGCCGAGCAACTGCGGGAAGGCGATGGACACCACCGTAGGCTGCAGCCATCCCGGCTCCGGCACCGCAGGCGACCAGCAGCCGGCGCTGATCGTCAGACAGATGAACCCGGTCCGACATCAGGTTGGCAAGCACCGCACCAGTCTGCTTCGGCGCACCCTCCTGGCCGAGCGACGCTCCCATGCCGGCGCAGGGCAGCAGCATGATGTGCCACTAGCCTGCCGATCTTGTTGTACCCCCCAGCAGATCGATGCCGTTGCCGCCCCAGAGCGTGTGCTGCACCAGATCTAGCGGCCCGGTGAGCTGCAGCGCTGAGCCCGGTGCCGATGCCGGTCAGCACCACCCCGAGCCAGAAGCCCGCGGCATCGCGCCGTGCCAGGATCGGACCGATCATGCGACGCGCGCCGGCTCAGCTTGCCGACACGTGCACCCTGTGCCATGCCGCACTCAGATAGCCCTTGAAGTTCCAGGTGTCGTCGGGCTGCGCGGGTTGGGTCTGACCGGCGGAGTCCCAGGCCCGCACCGCCAGCTCATGCTCGCCCTTCGGCAGATCGAGGATCGCAGTCCAGAACGTCCAGCTCCAGGGCGCGTTTGCGTCATGCTCGAGTTCGGCCTGATGCCAGCTGCGGCCGCCATCGATCGACACGTCGACACGCACGATGTCGCGTGCCGTTGCGATCGCGTAGCCGCGCAAGATGGTCCGGCCCGCCTTCATCTCTGCGCGTGGAGCCGGTTCGCAGATCGCCGAGTTGAGCGGCATGTCGTAGATCGTGATGCCCTTCTGCCAGTCGACCGTCTCTTCGGTTACCTCGGGCGGCAACAGCTTATAGTCCCGCTGCTGCATGTGGTTATCGGAAGGCCGATCCTGGACAATGACGGCGGTCAGCCATTTCGGGCTCCGCACGCCCGCAAAGCCAGGAACGACCAGGCGAAGCGGAAAACCATGCTCCGGCGCCAAAGGCTCGCCGTTCATCTCGAAGGCGAGCAGCACTTCGGGTGACATCGCTTTCGCGATCGGGATGGAAGCGCCGAAGTTGAAACGAGCCTCATCCGGCATATCGATTTCATCGCAGGCTTCGAATGCGACATGCAGGCCCGGATCCGTTTTCGCCCCCGCAGCGCGCAGCACGTCGGCGAGCGAAACGCCGGTCCATTCAGCATTGCCGATGGCGCCCGGAGCCCATGGGTCACCGGAAGTCGGTTTCACGGCCTGCATGTCGAGACGCCTGTTTCCGGCGCACTGCATCACTGCGGTCACCGTGCTGAGGGTGAAGTGGTCGCGCAGGTCCGGGACGGAAAGATCGAGCGGTGTCGCTACCTGGCCCATGACACGCAGCCGGTGGGTCTTTTCATCGAGCTGTGGAATGGCACCGTGGCTGCGCACGTAGAAATCGGGTAGAGCGGTAATGGAAGAAGTACGCAGATGAGCGAGAGAGGGCTCGGCGTTGAATGGTTCCTGCGTATGCACGATCAAGTCGGGCTTCGTCTTGAACATATTGAACAAGTTCATTCTCCAGGACCAGGGATCAAGACCAAAGCCATAGGCAGTCCGAGCCATCCAACTAGACGAGCGAGGAGGAAGGGAGTTCCTTACGTGGACGCCTCCCAGGATGAGATCCAGGTCGCGCAAATCATCGATCAGAACGATTGATGTGATTTATTCAATCCATTGAAACGAACATCCTGTCAGTGCGAAGTTGGCGACACACACGATGACATGGAGACGAATGACGATAACGATGTTTACGAAGATCCCGACAAGGTTTTCATGCTGGTGGCGCTTCCTCTGTTGACGGCAACCCCGTTTATCCAGCCTGCTGCGCGGGTTCAGCCAGCTGGTGCGACTAGCGTGCACGACTTCAACGAACAGCGCGACGGCGTCCCGCAGCATGATCTGGCGACGGACCGCAGCGGCCTGCTTCGCAATGGTCTCAAGCCGCAGCCGCTCGAAGGAGGCTGATATACCGTAGCGGCTATATCACCAAACCTCACAGCCATGGAGACGATCATGGTTCCCGAGACAGCATCCCAGCCCGCTGCCGTAGCCTCGACGGTGCCTGATTTCGGAGGGCAGCATGAAGCTGTCGGCATCTTCGAAAGCTACGATGCCCTGCAGGCGGCGGTGGATGAGCTGCTTACCTCCGGCTTCGCACGATGCGAGTTGAGCCTGGCTGCGCGGCAGACCGGCGACCAGGCGATAGAGCCGGCCGAGATGCTCGCCGACGATCCGGCGGCAGCATGCGGCGCATCACGTGCACTCCGCACGACCTGGCGTTCGCTATAGAACGGGCAGGATAGCACGGTTGGCGGCACGGACCGGGAACGCGACAGCAAGCCGTTCCGGAACTCAGGTCTTGGCTCGATCATACCGCGCTGGTCGAGAGCCGGATCGAAATCGAGCGCCTGCAGTCGATTATCAAGCAGTTTTTGCGGACCCAGTTCGGCCACCGCCCGAAACGGCTCGACTCGGACCAGATGGCGTTCGGCCTGGAGGATCTCGAGGCTGATCTGGCACGCGTTGAGGCCCGCAACCCCGATCTCCAGCCGACGGAGGCCGCGGCGGAGCCTCGCGACAAGAAGCCCCATCGGGCGCTGCTGCCCGCGCACCTCCTCCGCATCGAGACGGTGCTGCCGGTGCCGCACGCTCGTTGCCCCGAGTGTGGCGGCACGTTGCATGACGCGGGCGCCGCCAGCAACGAGATGCTCGACTGGATCCCCACCCAGGTCCGGGTCCTGCGCATCATCAGGCCGGAGGGCGCCTGCCGAGGCTGCGGCTCCCTGTTCCAGGCGCCAGCACCCAAGACCGCGACAGAGTTAGAACCTACGCCTCAAGATACAAAAGCTGAAATTTCCTCAGAAATGGGAATTGGCTCAAGATCTGACAGATGCATCTGCAGGGCGTTCTCAGGAGTAAGCGCTTTGAACGTCTGATAAGTTGAGTATGACCCAAACGACGCAGCTGCGTGGGACCTTGGCTCAGCGGGTAGTAGTCCCAGCATCGTCTGGACTCTTGTTCGTAATCGGCCTGCCGACCATGGCTCATGCCCACGTCAAATGGTGCACGGTGACCAACGTGCATGACACGCCATTGCCGCTTCGTAGCGTCCTCTCCAGTATCTTCCTGATGGTTCTTGCCGGTTTCATCCTGATGGTGCTCCTCGGCTTCAGTCTTGATGGATGGGTTATCCGGCAATGGCCAAAGCGCCTCGGCAGTGACCCGTCGCGCCGCCCGATCGAGCAGCGCATAATACGTGCTGCAGCGGGAGCCTACTTCATCTACGCCTCGATAGCCGGCACGATGATCCTGACGCCGGAACTGATAACTCATGCGACATGGGTCCCCGTCGTGCAGTTCCTGATTGCGCTGTTCCTGATCTGGCGGCCAACGTGCCTGCTGTCGGGACTCGGCATCCTGATCCTCTACCTCGACGCGGTCCGGCAGTATGGCTTGTTCCACCTGACCGATTACGTATTCCTGCTGTGCCTTGCTATCTATCTAGGTCTACTTTCGCTCCCTAGTTCGGTGCTGGCGCGCATGCGCGAACCGCTGCTGGTCGGCGGCCTCGCGTTCAGCCTCGCCTGGACCGCAATCGAGAAATTCCTCTATCCGCAATGGACCGACGCGGTAATCGCGATGCATCCCAGTATCGGACTTGGCCTGCCCGACAGGATCGTCGTCGTTATCGCCGGCTTCATCGAATTCACGCTCTCCTTCTATCTGGTGACTGGCCGTGGCCTGCTGCGCCTGGGCGGTGTGGGCTATGCATTAATCTTCATTGCGGCAATGCCACCTTTCGGCAAGATTGACATATTCGGTCACCTAGTAGTCATAGCGACCCTAGGCATCGTTGTACTGGGTGGGGCGACGTCGATGCAGGAGCGAGTGCATCTGGTAGGGCGCGGGATCGCGGCAGATGCGGCCTGGATCACCCTACTCTACGTCCTTTCTCTGGCGCTGTTCTTCGTGGCGTATTACGCCATGCAAAGGACCTAGTTAAAGATCGCTTCCAGTCGGACTTTCAGACAAAGTTGCGGTCTAAGAGCCTGTTTGACCATTTGAGCCAGTCGAGCGTTATCCTGTTGCAAGGAGGCGTGCGATGTGGACTGACGAAGCGCGGGAGCGATACAAGGATGACGGCCGGCGCTACCCGGGCGATCTAACAGATGCGGAGTGGCACACGGTCGAGCCGGTGCTGCACAGCTACGCAACGCTGAAGTTTGACCTTCGCGAGATGATCAACGCCTGCCTGTATCTCGAAAAGGCGGGCTGCCCCTGGCGCTTCCTGCCAAAGGAGTTCGGCGCCTGGCAGACCGTGCGGACCTGGCATGACCGCTTCCGTGCCGACGGTATCTGGAGGGGCGAAAGCCTGAGCCGACGACGACCATCCTTGACAGCCAAAGCGTTTCGTGTGGGGCATCAAGCGTCACGTACTGACGTGTTTGCTGGGTTTCGTGCTGGCAACCCTGGTCACGGCGGCCAACATGCACGACACGCAGCCGGTGACCGCGCTGCTGTCGCTTGCGGCCCAAGACGGCTGGTCTGTCGAGCGCGTCAAGGTCGATGGCATCTATGTCAGCCCACGCATGGCGCAGGCCGCGACGGACCACGACGTGGATGTCCAGGTCACGACCCGCGAGCGCGCCGAGAAGGGCTTCAGGCCGTTGCCGCTGCGCTGGCGGATCGAGGCCACGTTCGGCACGCTGAGCAATCGCTGGCACCGCCTCACCCGAAACCTGGAGCAAAGCCCGGCAGCAGCCGATTAGCCGAACTGTACGGTGACCTCAAATCGGGCGTGAAGGCTGGCGGAAGACCAAGCTACCTTAATAGTCTCTGACCGCGCACTCGAGATCGATTAGATAGTTGTCGCAGGCATAGCTGTCTGGTTCACCCGAGGCAGCGGTCCAGCGTGCCGCTGGATCGACTGGAGAAGCCAATTTGGGCGCGACATCCGTCGCAGTTCCGAACGCAACGTCATCCAAAACAAACAGGTTTTCTGCTACTTCGCGGCTGGCCACGCCCTCCTGACGGCTGGCGTCAACACGGATCATGCTGGCATCAACAGGAACCCCCTGCCGTCGCCGATACCTTTGGCCATACACCGTCGAACGCTCGCCTCGAACAGCTTGCGCAGCAGGTTGCTGTCGTGAAACGGGCCGTGGCGGTTCTTGGAAAAAGTCGAGTGGTCCGGCACGGGGTCGGTCAGGTTGAGGCGGCAGAACCACCGGTACCTGTAGTGGCGGGCACTGACGTACGCCCAGTGGTTTCAAATAAGTTGCCTTCGCTTCATCCAGAAGCGCAATCGGGCCGTAAGGGCAACATAGCCTCTTGGTTCTGTCCGACTGGCTTGAACAAGGAATGTCCAGATGCTTGACAATGTAGAAGACCAACAACTTGCCCCAAGCGGGCTTGAGACTGGTCGCCGTGGCATGCTCCGCCGCACTGGCACCGGTATTGCCGGCATCGCTGCGGTGAGTGCCCTGAGCGCCAGTGGGTTGGCGCTTGGCACGACGTCCGCTCGCGCGACCACTCCTGACAATGACGTCGATATATTCAACTTTGCTCTCAACCTCGAATATCTCGAGGCTGAATTCTATCTCCGGGCTATCGGACAGACCCTCGGGCAGAGCGTCTCGCTGACTGGCGTCGGTGTGCAGGGTACTGTTACCGGGGGCAGCGCTGTCCCATTCAAAAGCCCGGCAATACAGCAGTATGCTCAGCGTATCGCGGTTGACGAACTGGCGCATGTCCGCTTCATCCGCGATGTGCTTGGCGCCGCGGCGGTTGCCGAACCATCGATCAACCTATCAAGCAGCTTCACCGGCCTCGCCATCGCAGCCGGTCTGATCACATCGGGCCAGACCTTCGATCCGTTTGCCGATGACATCAGCTTCCTGCTGGGAGCGTCGATCTTCGAAGATGTCGGTGTGACTGCCTACGCTGGTGCAGCACGCAACATCACGAATCCCGATTATCTTGAGGCGGCAGCCGGGATTCTGGCTGTTGAAGCCTACCACTCCGGGGCTATCCGAACGCTGCTTGGCGACCTTGGAGCTGGTCAGGCGTTCGATGCGATTTCCAACCTGCGCGGCACGCTTTCGGCTCAGGTCGTTCCCGGCGCCCCGGCAGAGCAGGGCATCCTGATCCCCGGCAACAACTACAGCTTCGTCGCCAACGACATCAATAGCTTGGCGTTCCGTCGCACTACAGCTCAGGTACTGAACATCGTCTACGGTGGCGGCGCAGCATCCAACTTCTTGTTCTTCCCGAACAAGCTCAACGGCGCCATCGCTTAGGTCGAACCTGGTGTTCTGACTCAATCGGATGCTACAGGCGGGAGGATAATTTTTGCGAGGATGACATCGGCAGGCTTGGTCCAGACGAAGGGCCTCGAATTGCGGTTATGCTCGCGGATGTAGCTCCGGATGGCGTGCTGGAGATCGGCGACGGAAGTGAACACGTCACGCCGAATGCGTCTTCTGGTGATGACGGAGAAGAAGTTTTCGACGGCGTCGATCCAGGAGGCGGAGGTCGGCGTGAAATGGGCTGTCCAGCGCGGATGATCGGCCAGCCACTCGCGGACCTTCGGGTGCTTGTGGGTGGCGTTGTCGGCAATGGCGTGGATAACCTGTTTGCCGGGACGGCGCATTCGACGGCACCGAGGAACTTGATGAATTCCTGATGGGTGTGCCTGGGCATGCGGCGGCTGACGACGGTGCCATCGAGCACATTGAGAGCGGCGAACCGGGTTGCGGTGCCGTGACGCTTGTGATCATGGGTCATGGTGCCGCAACGTCCGGGCTTGAGCGGCAGGCTGGGCTGGGTGCGATCGAGTGCCTGGATCTGACGTTTCTCGTCGATCGACACGACGACGGGGTGGGTGGGAGGGTTCATGTAGAGACCGACGATGTCTTGCACCTCCTTGGCGAAGGCCGGATCGTTGGATTTCTTGAACGTCCTGATACGGTGCGGCCGGAGACGATGGGCCTGCCAGATACGTTGAACCGCGCCCAGACTGACACCGACCGCCTTGGCCACCATGCGGCCGGTCCAGTGGGTTGCGGCTTTAGGCGGTCTGCCGCAGGGCAGCGCCAGGATTTCGGCAATCGCCGCCGGTGGCAACGGCGCGCGTCCAGGCTTGCGTTGCCAGCGCCATACCGACGGCCGGCTCGCGCCGCCACGAACGGCCACCTCCAGCACGGTCAATCGCTCTGCCGAAAGCAGAATTATCCTAGCCCGCTGGACATGCTTCTGCGGGCGGTTGCGATCCTCCACAACAGCGGCCAAGCGCTCGCCGTCCGCGGAGTTGAGAACGGGGCTGACGGTCTGTGCCATGAAGGCCAAATCGCATAATCCACCCCGATGGTGAATCCTGCGTTTGGTTCATAACACTAGGTCTTAGACCATAACGTAAATCACCGGGTAAGCCGTTGTGTGGCTTTATGTTTCCAGAAGGTCTTGTAAGTTGTCCGTATGAGCGATCTGGGCGCCCCTCTGCCAGCCGATGACTACGCGGTTCTCCTAGCCACCCTGAAGGACCGGACTCGCCAAACGCGTCTGCACGCGGCGGTTGCTGTCAATCGGGAGCTCATCCTGCTCTGCTAGGGTATCGGCCGCGAGATCCTGGCATGGATGTCAGCCGAAGGCTGAGGCGCCAAAGTGGTCCAGCGATAGCCAACGACTTGTGCCGGGAGTTCCCGGACATGACCGGCCTATCGCCTCGAAACTTGAGTTATATGCGCGCCTTCGCCGAGGCGCCGGTTACCAATGTCATAGCCACGCCAGATCCAGAGCTTGGCAGACTTTTTCTTCAGATGATGCCACAGCTCATCCACCTCCACCGTCACGGTGGCGGCCGAAACCTCCTGCTCCGGCAGACTGACGGCTTCAGCGCGCATCCGGTTCAGCACAGCCACGTCGCTCACGCCCAGCAGGCGTCCGATGCCGTTGAAGCTCATGTTGCCCATGCCATACAGCAGAACCGCCAGCGCCTTCATCGCCGGCGGCTTGCCACGATGAGGCGTGTCGGTGAAATGCGACCCGCACCCCCGGCAACGATAGCGCTGGTGACCCCGCGCCTTGCCGCTCCTGGCGTAGTCCGACACACCGCACCGCTTGCACCGCAACCTGTCCACCGCCATACGCAACCTCATAAAAACAGGTCGCCAACTCGCCAGGAACCAGCTGCTACCTCAAGTTTGAATTCTCAAGCCCGAATATGCGGGGAAGATGAACTTTTATCTTGCGGCTGTCGACGAACCACTGCGGCACGAAAGCGATGCGCCGTCCATCGGCATGATCCTCTGCAAGGGCAGGAACGACGTAGTGGTTGAATACGCGCTGCGGGATGCGGCCAAATCCGTTGGCGTCGCGGGCTATCGGGTCTCGACAGGGCTTCCACAACGGCTCGAGGACGACTTACCAACTTCGGCTGAACTGGCTCGTGAATTACCGCTCATGTTGCTCGTTCATTCGCGTATCGACGTGGAACGTCGGTTGCGGAAGTCTCGCGATTCGGCATGGGATACAAGCTCAAGCCGGCGATGCAGGGCTTGGATGTTCTTCCGGTCAGCGCCGGATCGTTCCAAGGTGTTGCCCTCATTGCATGCCGTCGCACACGGCATCGAAGTCTCTCGTGCCGAAGCTGAAGCCGCGACAACGGCCTGCGAGTAATTCCTTACTGACCTCGATCAAGGGAGCGCCGGCTGTATGGGATGTGGCGGTTCGCTGGGCCTGGGCTGTCGGGTTTCGGGCGTCGTGTGTCGCGGGTTGCCGCGGGCGAGGAGGTCGTGTTTCCTCCGGAGCCTCGGGGACTGGTGCGATTGCGGCTGCTGACACGGAGCAACGTGGCCGATCTGAGCGGGCCGACGGCGTGCATGGTGATCTCGTCCGCGGAGAAAGCGGTCGCGATGCAGCGGCTGGGCGAAGATCCTTTGCGAAACGATGCCGATCCGGGGCGGGCGTTCACCAAGGTCCATGCGTCGCGCTCCGCGGTCGGACTGTTGCTGATGCGGCAGGACATCGTGGCGGGGATCGGCAACATCTATCGCGCGGAGATCCTGTTCCGGGCGCGGGTTGATCCGCATCGGCCCGGACGGGAGATCTCGGCAGCGGTGTGGGACGCGCTGTGGACGGATCTCGCGGCGCTGCTACGGAACGGGGTCGAGACTGGGCGGATCGTGACGACCGAGCCCGCGCACCGGGGGCATGCTTCGGGAAAGGCGCGTCGGGAGGATGCCAGCTACGTGGCGCATCGGGCCGGGCGGCCCTGCCGGGTGTGCGGGACGCCGGTGCTGGCGGAGCCGATGGCGGGGCGGACGCTGTACTGGTGCCCGATGTGTCAGAC
>CAXSEE010000071.1:0-8635 GCA_964235615.1 uncultured Acetobacteraceae bacterium
GCCGCGCGCGCGGCGCGCGAGGCACAGGGCATCACGCTCACCCTCTACACCGGGGGGTTGGACAACTACCTCGATGCCACCGTGGCGCAAATCGCGGCCCTGACCGCGGAGATCGCCGAGGTGCAGGTGCAGACACGACGTTTGCAGGCCACGGTAAGCCTGATCGGCGCTCTGGGCGGCGGCTGGAGCCTAGGCGATCTCCCCACGCTGGACCAGACGCTGCCGTTCGATCCACTCGGCCTGCATGATGCCCCGGGTGACGTGCATGTGTCGCACGATACGCATCCGGATGGGTGAAGAGGCGCCGGATGTAACGGCACAGTGGCTCAGGCAGGCGTGCCCACCGATGGGTTCATGCCATAGCGGAGCCCATCGATGAGGAGAGTCTGCCTACGGGGCAAAGTCCCTCGGCTGCCGGTCGAGCCAGCTCAGGCCTGGCTGGATGTCGGTCTGGTGCATCGTCGCCCAGGAGATGGCTTCCGATCGTGTCATGGTCCCGCGATGAAGGCGGTCGAGCAGCCAGAGGGTCGTGCTGCGCATTCCGGACGCGCAATGGGCATGAACCGGTCCCTTGGTTGCGTCGATTATGCGACCGAAGGCTTCCACGTCGTCGGGTGTCAATGTGGCAAGGGTGATCGGGATATGGCGGTAGCCGATGCCAGCCTGGGCGGCGAGCAGGGCGGCTTCCGCTGCTGGCAACTGACCTCGCACTTCTCCGTCCGGCCGGTTATTGATCACCAGCCGCACTCCCTGCCGGGCCAGCCCGTCGAAATCACTCGCCTGAAGTTGTGACGATACAGTCAAATGTTCGGTGAGACGCCTGCTCTGCATGACCATACCCCACGCTCGATTGATCAGGGTATGAGATTGCGGAGTTCGATGCAATTACAGAAGATGAAGGGATGGTCGAACGGGCCAAGTAAGACAGACAGGACGGATCGACTACTCGAAGGTGTAGGAAAGCTTCAAGCCAGCGGTCAGCGGCCGGGTGATGATGACCGATTGCACGAACTGCGCCGAGCTGATGAACTCCTGTCCCTTCTGGTCGGTCAGGTTGCTGACGAAGAGGTCCGCGCGCCAATTCCTCTTGGATACGCCCACCGACGCATCGACGATCGAATAGGATTTCAATTCGTAGTTGTTGAAGGAGGTGACCGAGGAGTGCGCGTGCGACTGGTAGGTCGCGCCGATTTGGAAGTATGGCAGGAAGCCGCGGTATTCGAACTGATAGCGGGCGCGGATGTTGGCCTTGAGGGCCGGCGACAGCGCCAGCGTATTGCCGGCCTCGCCGAAGGCGCCTTCGGAGGGAGCATACGGAATGCCGCTCGAGTTGGGCACTGCCGGCGAGTTCTCCTGTTTCGTATCGTTCGCCGCGAACCCGCCGGTCAGGGTCAGCTCGTGCGTCACCCTCGCGGTCGCCTGCAACTCGGTGCCGCGCACACGGTAGTTCGGGCCGTTGGCGGTGAAGGCCAGGTTGCCGAAGGCGGAGGGGTCGAACACGCCCTCCTGCACGTTGGTCCAGTCCTCCTGGTAGAAGGCGCCGTCCAGAGTCAATCGATGGTTGAAGAACTGCGTCTTGTAGCCGACCTCGTTATTGGTCAGGCCATCCGACGTGTAGGAGATCGGACCAACGAAGCCAGGGGCTGTCGGTGCACTGCGGTTGAAGCCGCCCGGCCGGAAGCCTTCCGAATAGGTGTAGTACACCAGGATGTCGGGCGTGATCTTCCAGGTCAGGTTGGCACGGTTGCGGAAGCCGTAGGAGGCGGACTCCAGGTGGTTGGCGTCGAGATTGGTCGCGCCGGCCAGACAGGGAGCCCCAGCGGTATAAGAGACGCTGCAGCCGAAACTGCTGGCTGCCGCGCCCTTCTCGTAATTGTGGAAATCGAACCAGCGGGTGCCGAAGGTCGCGGTCAGCACCTTGGGAATGATGTCGTAATCGGCGGAGCCGAAGATCGCATACTGGGTGTAGCCCTCGGTGATGTCGTTGAAGAATGCGGTGTTGGCCGAGCGGGTGCCGGAGTTGTTCACGGTGGTGCCTGGCGGCGGTCCGACCGGCGTGAAGCCGGGTGCCGTGAGATAGTTGAAGTCGACCTGGTCGTCGATCTGGTAGTCCTCGTAGAAGAAACCGGCGATCGCGCGCGCGCGCCAATTATCGGGTGTGCTGACGCGCACCTCCTGGCTCAGATGGCTGCTGTGGCTGATATCCTGCCAGGTCGTGCCCGGCGAGTAGCATTGCGACTTGGGGAAGCCCTTCGCCGGGTTCTCAGGCTGACACTGGTAATAGTCCGCAAACACGCCGCGGGCATAGTTGGTGTAGTCCTGAACCTGGTTCGTGTTCCTGATCAGGTAGGCACCGTCATAGACGACCTTGAGGAAGCCGACGCGCCCGTTGATGGTCAGGGCGGTGTTCTCGAAATAATCGCGACTGTAGGACGGTTCGAACAATTCCACCGAGAGCGGTGCCAGCGTCTGCGGATTGCTGCCGGACGTCTGCGGCTCCTCGTAGAATACACCATCGGTGCGCAAACGCTGGGCGGACTCCGTCACCAGCGCATTCCAGTCGTCATCGAACTGGTAGAGCACTTCGCCGCGAATGCCCTGGTAGGTCGCGGGATTGATGTTGCTCCCGGTCCGGCCGGTGTTGCTGATCGAGTTGGTCGCAGTTGGCGGGCCGGGAATGTTGTTCGTGTAGCCAGCATAATGGATGCCGAGATCGGTCTTCTCGCGCACGAAGGTGCCGGGCACGTTGCGGATATAGCCGCCGCGTGTGTCATCATAGAGCACCAGCCGCGCGGCCAGCTTGTCCGGGATCAACGGGAGGTTGAGGATGATGTCGGCGTTCTCGTTGGCGTCGCCATGCTCTGTGCCCCCGGCGCCCCCATCGACGGTCAGGCTGAACTTGTCCAGGTCGGGCTTGTTGGTGATGTAGCGCAGCACGCCGGCCTGGGCGCCGGCGCCGAACAAGGTTCCCTGCGGACCTTCGAGCAGCTCCACGCGCTGCAGATCGATGGCATAGATGTCAAGGTTGTGGCCGGGGAGCTGCGCCGACTGGTCGTCCAGATAGAGCGCCACGTTGGGGAACGAACCGCCGGCGGTACCCTGTCCGCCCAGATCGCCGCCGACGCTCAAGCCGCGGACATAGATTTCCTGCTGGCCCGGTGCGAAGCCGCCCGACGTCAGGTTGGGCAGATAACGTTCCAGGTCGTCGAAGTTCTCGACGTTCAATTGCTGGAGCGTCTTGCCGGTGAGCACCTGGATCGAGATCGGCACATCCTGCAGGTTCTGGCTGCGCCGCTGCGCGGTCACCGTCACCTCCTCGCCTTGATCCGTCTTGCGCGCCGGAGTAGCTGGCGCGCCGTTGCCGCTGACCGCAACCGATGGTGTCAGATCGGCGGGCGTTCTGGCGGCCGGCTTGTGGGTCGGCGGCGATGCGGGCGACGGGGTCGCAACTCCCGTTGTCGTGGCGGTTTGCGCCTCCGCGCGACCAGCGTGGATGCCGAGCGCTACCATGGCCACGCCAGCCGTCAACGAAATCCGCAGACCGATCGACTGCATGACATCTCTCCCAGGGAACGACCGCACGGGCCGGCTTGAACCAGGACGGCGAAGCTGCGCCGCAGTTACAGACCTTGCTGGCGGGATCGCGGCAAAGCTTGTGAACCAACATTGTTCATGTTCAAACTGTGAGGCGCAAGAAAATTTTATGATCTGTGCGAAATAGTTTCGGCCGCCGTTGGTTACCGTGCCTTTAGTCGATTGCGGAGTTCGGTCCACTATGATTTCGTCAATTTCTTCATGGTATCGCCGCGAGCTGCTCGTCGGCTGCGCAGGAGGGTTGCTTACTCTGGCGGCCGGGGAGACTAAAGCTGTTTCCTGCATTGCGGATACATCCTATGGCCGCGTGCAAGGCATCAGGCGTGACGGGATCAGTCGTTTCCTTGGCATCCCCTACGGCGCCGACACCAGTGCAGACGCGCGATTTCGCGCACCTTCCAAGCCCGCTCCGTGGACATCGGTCCGCAACGCGACGCATCTGGGACCCCGTTGCCCGCAGTCGGGCGGTGGCGCGTATACCGGCGATCTGGGTGTCTTCTGGCCGACCGACCCGAAGGTGGCGCCCGAACGACAGGCCGAGGATTGTCTGGTCCTGAATGTTTGGACACCCGCCACCGACACGGCCAAGCGTCCGGTGATGGTGTGGATTCATGGCGGCGCCTTCGCGTTCGGTTCGGCGGGACCCTATCCGGGCGAAAACCTGGCAAAGTTCGGCGACGTGGTGGTCGTGAGCGTCAATCATCGCCTCAACTTGTTCGGACACCTGTTTTTGGCGGAATTGGCGGGTTCCGAGTTCGCGGAGTCGGGCAATGCCGGCCTGCTGGACCTGGTGGCGGCACTGCAGTGGGTCCGCGACAATGCTGCGAACTTTGGCGGTAATGCAGAAAACGTCACCATCTTTGGACAATCGGGCGGCGGCGCCAAGGTCAGCGCCGTCATGGCGATGCCCGCGGCAAAGGGACTTTTCCAGAAGGCGATTGTTGAGAGCGGGGCCTATCCCATCGCCAAGACGCCCGAGGCTGCCAGCCGCTACGCCGCATCCGTGCTGGCTGAACTCGGTGTGCGCCCGGCCGATGCAGCCAGCCTGCGGCGCCTTCCGGCAGCGCGGCTTCTCGCGGCCGTTCAGGCATTGGCGGCAAGGGGAGCAGGGAACATCGTCAGTTTCGGACCCGTGCGCGATGGTCGGGCCTTGCCGTACAATCCCTCCGATCCATCGGCGCTCGCTCTGTCGGCCGATGTCCCACTCATCATCGGAACCACCCAGACGGAAACGACCGTCATTTTCCGAATGCTTGGTGCCGGGCCGGAGATGTTCACCCTGGACGAGGCAAGCCTGCGGAAACGATTGGCGGTCGCATTCCACATGCCCGACGCCGAGGTCAATCGGCTGGTAGCCGGATATCGGCTTGATTTTCCGGCCGCAAGCCCAAGCGACATCTTCTTCCTTGCCACCTCCGACCAGTGGCGCATCACAGCTATCGGCCAGGCGGAACGCAAGGTCGCGCAAGCTGCCGCTCCTGCCTACATGTATCTCTTCGCCTGGCGGACGCCCATCCTGGATGGCCGGATAGGCGCAGGTCATTGCCTCGACGTCCCATTCGTCTTTCACGACGTTGACAACAAGACCAACGGCGACACGGGCTCCAGCCCATCGCGCTACGCGCTTCAAGACCAGATGAGCGGCGCGTGGGTAGCCTTTGCGCGCACCGGTAATCCGAACCACTCGGGAATGTCGGTATGGCCGTCCTATGATCTCAAGACCCGGCCAACGATGATATTCGACGTTCCCTCACAAGTAAGGAACGATCCCGGGAGACGGCAGCGCGTATCCTTGGCGGGCCTGCCGGCTCCCTTCTGAAGAATGTCAACGGCTGGTGTCGAGACGGAAATGCCGGATGCCGCGTAACTCTGCTTCGTCCAGCGCTTCGGGATAACCCGCATCGGCATAGCGCATCACGCCGGTCGAGGTGTCGTTGGTGAGTGCGATGCGCAGACGCTCGTCGGCTTCGGGGGAACCATCGGCGATCAGCGTGATCCCGGCACTGGTCATGTAACCCGAATAGCCGCCGCCGCCGGAATGGATCGCCACCAGGTCGGCCTGCGAGGAACAGGCCACCATCGCGTTCAGCAACGGCCAGTCGGCAATCGCGTCGGAGCCGTCACGCATGTTCTCGGTCATGATGTTGGGATGGGCCATCGCGCCGGCATCCAGATGATCGCGGGTAAAGGCGACCGGGCCGCTCAACACCCCTTCCCGCACCAGTTTGTTGACGGCGAGTCCGACTGCGGTGCGTTCCTCGTGTCCGAGCCAGGCGATGCGCGCGGGCAGACCCTCGAACGGCACATGGGCGCGCGCGAGCCTGATCCAGTTCACCACCAGCGGGCGATCGGCAAAGCGTTCGAGCAGCAGATCGTCGATCCGGGCGATGTCGGCGGGATCGTTCGACAGTGCGATCCAGCGGAACGGCCCGATCGCCCGGCTGAACAGCGGGCGCAGGAAGGCCTCGGTGAAGATCGGGATGTCGAAGGCGTCGGCGACACCGGCGTTGCGCGCCTGGGTGCGTATCAGGTTACCGTTGTCGAACACGATCGCGCCGCGCCTGCGGAAATCGAGCATGGCCCGCACGTGGACGGCGATCGAGGCCGCGGACAAGGCCATCAGCGCCTGCGGATCTTGCGTGCGCAGCGCCCGCACGTCGGCGAGCGGGATGCCGGCCGGGACATAGCCGTAGACCAGGTCATGCGCGGAAGTCTGGTCGGTCACCACGTCTGGCGTGATGCCGCGCGCGGCGATCGCGGGGAAGATTTCCGCGGCGTTTCCGGCAAGGCCGATCGAGAGGGCGCGTTTCTCGGACATGGCTGCCTGCGCCAGTGACAGCGCCTCGTCGAGCGTTGCCGCCCGGCATTGCAGATAGCCGTTGGCGATACGCTTCTCGATCCGTGCCGGGTCCATCTCGACGCACAGGATGACGGCGCCGGCGAGCGTTCCCGCCAGCGGTTGCGCGCCGCCCATGCCGCCCAACCCCGCCGTCAGGATCAGGCGCCCGGCCAGGCTGCCGTCGAAATGACGCTCGGCGATACGGACGAAGATCTCGTAGGTGCCCTGCACCACGCCCTGCGAGCCGATATATTGCCAGTCGCCCGCGGTGAGGCCGCCCCAGCAGATCAGGTTGCGGTCGGCCAGCTTGTAGAAATGCTCCGCGGTCGCCCACTGGCCGATCATGTTGCAGTTGGCCATGATCACGATCGGCGCCTTGGCATGCGTGCGGAGCAGGCCGATCGGCTTGCCGGACTGGACGATCAGCGTCTCGTCCTCATGCATGGTGGTCAGCGTCTCGACGATCTTGGCATGCGAGGGCCAGTCCCGCGCCGCCTTGCCGAGGGCTGCGTAGACGACAAGGTTGTCCGGGTCCTCGGCGACGGCGAGGACGTTTTCCAGCAGGCGCAGCAACCCTTCCTGGCGCCAGCCGCGGCAGCGCAGGTTGGACCCGCCGGTCACAGTGAAGTCGTCTTTGGACATCAGGCGGGCGCCATCAGGGGGCCAGCGCGTAGGAGGCGAGATCGATGCCGAGGGCGGCTTCCACCGGCGGATAGACCGAGGGATCGGTGACGCTCGACGACAGCGCGAAACGCCGCTTGTCGACATGCAGCACCAGCAGGGTCATGCCCTCGCGGATGTCGCCGACGCTGACCGGAGCGCCGTTCCCGTCCAACGTGGTGATGATATCGGGGAAGGTCGCGAGCCGCGTGCCGTGCGCGTCATCCACCGCCATGTATTCGTTCATCACATGCAGGGTCAGCGCAGTTGGTCCTTCGCCAAGCGTGAGGGTGCCGATGTCGAAGGCCGCGGCTGTGTACTTGACCGCCTTGCGGGTGACGCGGCCCTGGCCGAGCAGGTTGCCGTCCAGAACGCGCAGGATGGTGTCGATCACGGCGGTGCCGCCGCTGGGTCCGGCGTGCAGGATCGCCTCGCCGAGGTCCAGCGCGCGGGAGATGCCGCCGAGGGCCGCATGCCGCCGCACGTAGCGGGCGGGCAGCGGATTGCGGCAGGAGGCGATGAAGCCGCCGGACATGTCCGCGGCCGTGCGCAGGATCGGCGAGATGCGTGCGGTGGCGCCGCGCACCACCAGCTCGATGTAGGAGCCGCGGGCGCGGTTGCCGCCGACCGCGGACTGGATCATCGTCTCCGTCGAGTTGGCCATGCCGATCGAGCCCATGTCTCCGGTCGGATGGGCGCGCATGTCGCCGACCGCGTCGACCACCTTGGTGCCGAGGACGGCGCCGGGCAGCCAGGCGTTGAGGGTGCTCGACTTGCCGTTCTGCCCGACCATCAGGCCATGCAGCGGCGATCCGAGCTCTCGCTGCACCAGCCGCACCGCATTGACGTAATCGACGCCGTGCATCTCCCAGGCGGTGGTGCCGGCCGGGGCGCCGATGGCCGCTGCCGTGGCAATGAAGGCGTCGTCGGGGATCTCGTCCAGCCCGACCAGTTCCGGGCGCCCGGCGTTGACCGCCGCAGTGCCGAGCATCCGGCCGTGGTCGGCCCAGCCGCCGCCGCCGCAGGCGAAGATCGAGCCGCCGGCGATAGCGCGCTCGACATCCTCGACACCCAGGAAGCGGCTCATCTCGCCTGCTCCATGATCCTGTCCCGGGCCAGCACGGCATGCAGCAGCACGGCGCTTCCGGCGGCGATCGCGGCCGGTTCGGCCCACTCCTCCGGATCATGGCTGCGGCCGTCGCGGCAGGGAATGAAGATCATCGCCGATGGTGCGATGGCGGCGATGTGGGCGGCGTCATGGCCGGCGCCGGAGACGATCGGGACCCGCGACAGGCCCAATCCGGTGGCGGCATCGGCGAGCAGCACGCGCAAGCCGGGATCGCAGGGGACGGGATGGGTGTCGGAGACGATCTCGAAGTGTCGCAGCGATACCCGCGCGGCCTCGGCGGCGGCGGCAGTGGCCGCACGTAGTGCTGCGACAAAGCCTTCCGCGACCGGGCGCTGCGACACGCGCAGATCGACCACCAGGCGGGCGCTGCGTGGCACCACGTTGGCGGCGTTCGGGCTGATCTCGACCACGCC
>CAXSEE010000071.1:8735-19123 GCA_964235615.1 uncultured Acetobacteraceae bacterium
CATGACCTTGGCCCGATGCGGCCAAGGCGGAGGCGTGCTGGGCCACGAACCCGATCACCGAGGCCGCGGCCACTGCGGCATCGCGGCGGCGGTCCATCGGCGTGGTGCCGGCATGGTCGGCGCGGCCATCGAACAAAATCTCGATCCGGGTGATGCCGGCGATCGCCTCGACCACGCCGATGGCGATCTCGTCCTGCTCCAGGATGACGCCCTGCTCGATATGCAGCTCGAAAAAGGCGGCGATGTCGCCTCGGGCGGCGGTGTGCAGTTCGGCGATGGTGCCGCCCATGCGTTCGATGGCCGTGGCCAGACGCTCGCCCCAGGGTGCCGGATAATCCAGATGCGCGGGTGTCAGCCGGCCGGACATGGCGCGGCTGCCGATGCAGGAGAGGCCGAAGTCGCTCGGCTCCTCGGCCAGGAAATCGACCAGCTCGATGGCGTGGCGATGGGTCTGGCCGCTTTCCTCCAGCACGCGCAGCACCTCCAGCCCGGCCAGCACGCCGGCGATGCCGTCGAAGCGTCCGCCGTCCGGGACGGTGTCGGAGTGCGAGCCCAGCATGATCGTCGGCGCGGAAGGGTCGGACCCCCTGCTGCGTCCGATCAGGTTGCCGCCGCTGTCGATCCGGCACGCCAGCCCCGCCGCCTCGAAACGCTCGCGCAGCCAGGTCCGTCCTTCCAGGAACAGCGGGGAAAAGGAGCGGCGCGTGAACGGCCGGCCCGGCTCGGTGAGCTCGGCGAGCGCCATGATATCCGCCCACAGGCGCTGCTCGTCGATACGCAGGGAGTTCGTGCTCATGCGGGCGGCCGGACGAACTGGCCGCCTCCCGGAGCGGCCAGGACATCGTGCCCGTCATAGGCGAGTTCGCCGCGCAGGAAGGTGGCCGAGACGCGCCAGTCGAGCTGCCTGCCCTCGTAGGGGCTCCAGGAGGCGAAGGAATGGCCGCTGGCGCGCGGGTCGTAGTGATACTCCCGGGCTTCGGCGATGGTGATGTCGGCGTCGCAGCCCGGCGTGAGGGCGCCCTTGCGACGGTTGATGCGGAACAGCCGGGCGGGATTGGCCGCGAGCAGACGCGCCGCCCAGGTGAAGGGCAGGCCGCGACGGCTGAGTTCGGTCAGCAGCAGCGGCACCAGCACTTCCAGCGAGGGCGCCCCGGAGGCGTTGCGCAGCATGTCGGGATCGGTCTTGCGGTCCTCGCTCCAGCTCACATGGTCGGTGGAGACGATGGTGACGCGGCCGGCGGCGAGATGCTGCCACAGCGCCTCGACTTCTCGCCGGGAGCGGATCGGCGGGTTGACCTTGGCCTTGCCGCCCAACCGTGCCACGTCGTGCTCCTCGTCGAGCACCAGGTAATGGATGCAGGCCTCGATGGTGGTGTCGAAGCCCTGCGCCTGGTAGGCGGCGCAGAGCTCGTAGCCGCGCCCGATCGAGGAGTGCACGATATGTGCCGAGCAGCCGGTGGCCGCCGCAATCTCATAGACCTCCGCGTCCGCCAGTGCCTCGGCCAGGGATGGGCGTGACAGGCCGTGCGCGCGCCAGTCGGTGATGCCGGACGTCTCGACCGCCTGCATCGCGGCACGGACCATCTCGTCATTCTCGTTATGAACGCCGGCGATCAGGCCGCATTTCGCCACCTCGGCGAAGCAGGCGGCTAGCAGGGGCGGCGGGATACGCGGAAAACGCGTTGGGTGGGTCCCGAAGGTCGAGAATTTGAACCCGATTGCGCCGGCCTCGGCCATGGCGGCGATTGCGCCGGGTCCCGCGGCCGGATCGCCAGCCGGATCAACCGTGCCGTACAGGCCGAAGTCGACCCGTGCCTGCGACGCCGCCTCGCGGGCCTTGCGCGACAGCCGCGACGCGTCGCAGACCAGGAAGCCGTCGTCATAGGGCATGTCGATGATCGTGGTGACGCCGCCGGCCGCGGCGGCGCGCGTGGTCCAGATGAAATCCTCCTGGCCGGCCTGGGAACGCGAATGCACCTGCGCGTCGATGGCGCCCGGCAGCACCAGGGCAGTGCCATAATCGCGTGTCCGAGGTGCAAGGGGTCGAGGCCCGCTGCCAACCTCAGCGATGCGGCCGTCCCGGACCGACACCCAGCCCTGCGGGATGATCGCGTCCGGCGTCACCACGGTGCCGGCGACGACAAGGTCGGCGGTCATGCGGCCCATCCGGACAGGCGCAGGGAGAAGCGGCCCATGATCTGGTCCAGCCAGTCCCGGTCGAGCAGCGAACGCTCGGCGGAGATGAAATCCATTGATAGCAGGCGCAGGTCGTCGACCGGCGCCACCACCGCCTCGATGCGCCGCGCCGCCTCTCCGGCCAGCCCGTCGAGCGTGGTCGGGATCTGCGACAGCCAGACGCTCTGCATTGCCACCACCGCCTCATGGGCGATCAGCTTGCCGAACAGGTCGGCCTGGCGCTTCAGCTTGCGCGCCACCAGGGGCAGGTTGGTGGCCTCGTCCTCGATGCCGTTGGCCACCGTGGTCTGGTAGATCGAGACCGGCATGCTCTCGTGCAGCAGGGTGACGCAGAGGTCCGCCGCCTGCTTGGTGGCGGCCCCGAAGGCGATCACCGAGCCGTCGTGAGGGGTGAGGTTGCGCGGCAGCCCGGAGATGTCGTCGCGGCACATCACCAGGATGCGGTTGAAGGCGGCGCGGCCGAGATGGGCGACGGCCAGCATCAGGCTCTCGACGGCCAAGGTCAGCTCCAGCGGCAGCGAGCCGCCGGAAGTCAGCACGTCGTTGTCGGTCACGACCGGGTTGTCGTCGCTGCTGTTGAGCGCGTGTTCGAGCACGGCCTCGGCCCGCTCCAGGGCGCTCAGGGCGGCGCCGGCGATCTGCGGCATGCAGCGGAACGACAGCGGGTCCTGGATGTTGCCGCGAGAGATCCACTGGTCGTCGCGGAAGCTTTCGAGGAAGAACACCGCCGCACGCCGCTCGGAGTCGCTGCCGATGCGCGCGGCGGCGAGCCAGGGCGTGCGGAAGGCGCCGAAGCCGGCACATGACAGCCCATAGGCGGCAAAGGCGGCGAAGAACGCACGGCGCAGCCCGCCTACCGACAGCGCCACCGAGGCTATGGTCAGCGCGTTCGACGAGATCAGCACCATGGCGTCCTTGGGTCCCGGCTTGACCGGCAGCAGGCCCGCCAGCGCCAATGCCTCGGCGGCAGGCGTGATGCGGCCGTGGCGGATCACCTCGCCGCCGCCCATCAGCACCGAGCCGATCTGCGCCATCAGCCCGACGTCGGCACAACCGATCGAGCCATATTCCCGGACCAGCGGGGTGATGCCGGCATTGAGCAGGTCACGCAGCGCCGTCAGCAGCGAGAGCGACGCGCCGGCGGCTCCGGTCATGGCCGTGTTCAGCCGGACCGCCAGCGCCGCGCGGACGATGCGCTCGTCCTGCGGCTCGCCGATGCCCAGGTGATGCGAGTTCATCAGCCGCTGGTTGAAACTGTCGATCTCCCGCGGATCGACGGCGCGGTCCTTGAACGAGCCGACCAGGGTGGTGGTGCCATACACCGCCTGTCCCGACTCGATGGCGTCGAGCAGGACGGCGCGGCAGAGGCCGACCTGTTCCAGCACGGCCTCGTCCAGCGCGATCCGGCCCTGCCCGATGGCGATCCGGTAAAGCAGGTCGAGCGACAGGGTCCGGCCGTCCAGCACGCAATCCTCGAGGACCGGTTCCGTGATCAGGACGTCCTGCTGCAAATATTCCTCCCGTGCGGACCTGCAAGCTGCGTATGCAGCGCCAACTCTGACCCACCTTGCGGTCGGAGGAACGATATCTTTTGCCGGCCGACCCATAACTATTCGCTGCATTGCGGAACCGCAACAGACCCACGGAGCTGGCGAGAAAGTTTCTTCCGGAGATCGGCTGTTACCTGCTATGAATGTGACCAGGATCGTGCATCCTGGCCGCCTTCTCATCATCATGCGAATTGCACCAACGATGAATGCATGTTCTAGCCTCTGGCGGTCTTGCGCGATGGCGGTCGCGGCACTGGCGCTCTGGATCGCCGGCATCGGCCAGGCTGTTGCCTTCACCCCGATCGCGCCTTCGGCCGCGGCGGGGCCAGTCGTTCTCACGGGGCACGGATTGAGCCTCGAGCAACTGGTCGCGGTGGCGCGGGACGGCGCCGCGGTGTCGTTGTCCGCGCCAGCACGGCAACGTTCCGCGGACGCCTACCAGCTTCTGCTGGAAGCCGCGCGCGAGGGGGTCCCGGTCTACTGGTTCAACCGCGGCGCCGGGGAGCAGCGCGAGGTCTCGATCTTCTCCGGCGACCCGCTCGCGCCGGCCAACAAGGCGTTGCTCTACAAGGTGCAGCTCGAGCGCTTCAGCGGCCTGCCGCTGATCGGCGGCGGACCGGAGATCGAGAGCGAGGAACTGATACGCGCGATCATGACCATACGCGCCAACACCATGAGCTACGAGGCCGCCAGCCCGCCGCTGACGCAGATGCTGCTGGACCTGATCAACAAGCGCGTCACGCCGGCGACGCCGTCCAAGGGCACTCTCGGCGAAGGCGATCTCGCGGTGCTGGCCGCCATCGGCGCCACCATGGTCGGCAGCGGCGACGCCTATTACGACGGCGTGCGCATGAGTGCGGCGGACGCGCTGCGCCACGCCGGGCTGAAGCCGCTGGCGCCGTTCGGTGCCGACGATGCGGCGCTGATCAGCACCAACGCCTACGGGGTCGCACAGGCCGCTCTCGCGCTGTACCAGGGCCGTCGCGCGCTCGACTGGGCCGACATCGCACTGGCGACCGACCTCGAAGGCATGAACAGCAGCATCACGCCGCTGTCGTCGCCGGTGCAGGCGGCGCGTCCCTATCCGTGGCTGAACTGGGATGCCGCGCGCATCATGCTGCTGATCAAGGGCAGCTATCTGTTCGACAACGATCCCGGCCGCATCATCCAGGATCCGGAGAGCCTGCGCGCCTCGTCGGTCCGCCAGGGTTCGGCATGGCAATCGTGGAACGAGCTGCGGCGCACCGTGCTGATTGCCATGAACAGCTCGGATCACAATCCGGCCACGCGCGTCGGCGTCTCGCCTGGAGACGACTGGGAGCTTGCCACGCCGCAGATGATGAAATTCTACGTGCATGGGAGTGCGGCCGACCACGGGCTGCATGGCTACGTGCTGTCGGATGCCAACTGGGACCCGTATCCGATGGCGAACGAGGTCGAGGCCTTCACCATCGCCATGGCCAACATGGATGTCGCCATCACGCAGCGTCTGTACCGGTTCGAGAATAGTTTCTTCACGGTCGTCACGCCGAAGCAGGTGCTGTCGGCGGAACAATATGCGCATTTTCCGGAGTTCGTCGGCGGCTATCTGGCAGCGGACATCTTCCAGGACGTCCAGGGGCTGATGAACCCGGTGCCGCCGGAGGGCAATGCGATCGTCGCCACGGTCGAGGATCTGCAGGCCCAGACACGGCTCAAGACGACACGCGCCCGGGAGGCGGTGGAGGCGACGTTGCATCTGCTGGCGTTGGATCTCACCAGCGGCTGCGACTGGATAGAGGTGCGGCAGGCGCAGAACCCGAAGCGGCAATTCGGGCCGGCCACGCTGGCCGCCTGCGAGGCCACCCAGTCGGCACGCGACAAGGGCGGCGACAACTTTCTGCAGACGATGGACCCGGCACGGTTCCTTCCCGACACGCTGCCGCATCCGCCGGAGTGAGAAGAGGGCGATGACGGCTTACATGATTGTGCAAACCACGATTATAGATGCGGCCCAATTTGGGAAATACCGTGAGGCGGTGATGCCGCTCATCGCGAGTTTTGGCGGGAAACACGTGAGAGGCGGAACGGCTGAGCTCCTCGAAGGACAACAGGAGGGACGCGGAATAGCCTTGTTCGAGTTCCCCTCCCTGGAAGCCATTCACGCCTTCTGGAACTCCTCAGAATACACAACGGTAAAGGAAATTCGGCGCGGGGCCGCTACTTTGGATGTTTGGGCTGTTCCCGGAGTTTGACTCGGGAGTCTTGCGTCTGATTTTATCCATTAGCGGCCCAGTAGGGGCATGAACAACGCCACCAGCGCGCGTTCTGAACCAACGCCGGCCTTGCGATACAGACGCATCCGGTAGTTCTTAATGGTGCCTTTGCCGATGGCGAGCCTTTGCGCGATCTCGCCGGTAGTGCAGCCCTGCAGGATCAGCGCCAGTATGTCGCGCTCCCGTCGGGTAATCGGCGGCATCCCGGCGATCGTGGAGAGCGTCTCGCCGGAAGCGTTCCCGGCTCCGGCCGCGTCCAGCACATACATCCGCCCGGCCGGGGCCAGGGCGAAATCCGCGTCGAAGCTCTCGACCCGCAGGATCTCGCCGGCCTCGCCTTCCAGATGGCGTGCGCCTTCGGTATCGGCCCGCTGCATCAAGGCCTGCAACCCGCCCATGCGCCGCTCCGCCTCACGCCACAGACGGTTGGCGTGCAGTTCGCGGCCGTCGCGGTCGACGATCAGGGTCGGCAGTTCCGGATGCGCGCCGGGATGGTCGGCGACATTCTTCAGCTCCAGGAACAGCCGCCCCACATGCGCCCGGTGCATCCCGTCCAGCACCGGATACACCAGACGCGCGAGCTGCTGTTCGGCCTCGGTGAAACTGGATTGGTTGCGCTGGATGAACAAGGCCAGGCAGGAGCCGCCGACCACGGGCAGCATCACCGCGAGCTCGTCGGCGAAACCGGCCTTGATCTGGAACAGCATGGAGTAGATGTCGCTTTCCGGAGACGGCGTCAGCGCCTGTCCCAGCACGATCACTCCCGGTCGGGACGTGCCGCGCCAGAAACGGGCGAACGGGTCGTAGGCGCTGTAGGTCTCGCGATACCAGTCCAGCACATGCGGACGGACCCCGATCGTGCTGAGCACGTCCGGCGCCGAGCGGGTCGAGTAGCGGATGATCCAGGCGCTGTCATGGGAGATCAGCAGGCCCAGCAGCTCCAGCAGCCGCTCGTGGAAATTGCCGTTGCCGATGGTGCGTGCCACCTGGCCAAGCCGCACGAACCAAGCGGCATCTGGTGACGTTGCCGTCGCAATAGGCAGCCCGGCCTGTAGACCGCATGCATATGCATGCTCCATGGGCACGACCCCGGACTATAGTGCCAATCGGCACCCTTGCTTGTCTCTCTGCCGATCTTCTACAGCATGATCGGACGAGGAAGGGGAAAAACAGGTTTGGCAGGTCTGCAGGAAGCCCTGATGCTGCGTTTCGCGGTGCCCGGTGGCGATTGCCGACCGCTGGAGGTGATGCCGGGCGATATCGTCACCATCACCAACCGTGAGGGGCTGCAGTCAGCACTTCTGCTCGCCCTGGGGGCTGACTGCGAGCCCGAGGCTGTCCTGGACGATGCCGAGATCGAGAGCGCCCTGGCGGGGCTGAATGGGGCGGCGGCCGGCTTTGCCTCGGGTAGGGACCGGGCGGTGCTGTCGGGGCGCGTGTTGTTCGATGAGGCCTGCGAGGCCGGCGCCCGCATCACGCTGGAGGCGTCGCAGCCGGCATCGTGGCTGATTGCCGCCCCGGGCCTGCCGATGGCGCCGGACGCGCAGAACCCGCCGACCGACCTCGATGTGACCCTGCAGCCCTACGCCGGCGGGCGCCTGCCGCCGCCGCTTGCTGCCGTGAAGCAGGAGCATCGCATTGTTGCCGGCACCGCCAGCGCCTATCGCGTGCGCAAGGGCGACACCATCCAGATCATCGATGTCGAAGGCCGGCAATGCTCCGATTTCCTCGCCTTCGATGCCGCTGCCCTCGCGGAAGGGGACGAGTGGGGCCTCGACCCGGCCGCCACGCGCACCTTGATGGGGAACGCCGTGCCCGCGCCCGGCCTGCACTCGCGCTTCTTTGACGCGCGTCTGCAGCCTCTGGTGGAAGTGGTGGTGGATACCGTCGGACGGCATGACAGCTTCATGCTCGCCTGCAGCGCAAAATATTATGACGACATGGGCTATCCCGGACACGACAACTGCACCGATAACTTCAACCGGTCGCTGGCGCCGCATGGGGTTGCGGCGAGACAGGGCTGGCCGGCGATCAACTTCTTCTACAACACCGCGGTGTCGTCCTGCGGCGCCATCACGATGGACGAGCCGTGGTCGCGTCCCGGCGATTATGTGCTGCTGCGCGCGCTGACCGACCTGGTGTGCGCCTCCTCGTCCTGCGCCGACGACATCGATCCGGCGAATGGCTGGACTCCCACCGACATCCATGTCCGCATCCATGACGGGCAGGCGAACATCCCGAGAGGCATCGCCCACCGCATGACGCATGACGCGAGCCCCGTCCTCACCCGCGAAAGCGGGTTTCACCCACGCACCGCCGCCTTGAGCCGGCATCTGGTGGAATATCGCGGTTTCTGGCTGCCGAATGCTTACGGCGGCCAAGGCCCCATCGAGGAATACTGGGCCTGCCGCCAGGCGGCGTCGGTGATGGACCTGTCGGCGCTGCGCAAGTTCGAAGTGGTCGGGCCGGATGCCGAAGCCCTGCTGCAACTGGCCACCACGCGCGACGTGCGTAAGCTGGCGGTCGGGCAGGTGGTCTATACCGCGATGTGCTTCGAGCATGGCGGCATGATCGACGACGGCACCATCTTCCGTCTCGGCCAGGACAATTTCCGCTGGATCTGCGGCGACAGCTATTGCGGCATCTGGCTGCGCGAACTCGTCGGCCGTCACGGATTGCGCGCAACGGTTCGAGAGTCCACCAACCAGCTGCACAATATCGCCGTGCAGGGACCGCGCAGCCGCGATATCCTCGCAGACCTCGTCACCACGCCGGCGCATCAGCCGAGCCTGGCGGAGCTGAAATGGTTCCGGTTTACTATCGGCAGGATCGGCGGCGTTCCGGTAGTCGTCTCGCGTACCGGCTATACCGGTGAGCTTGGCTATGAGATCTGGTGTCATCCCGACCGGGCGGTCGCTCTGTGGGACGCGGTGTTCGAGGCGGGTCGGCCGCAGGGTTTGCAGCCGATCGGCCTGCAGGCGCTCGACATGCTGCGGGTCGAGGCTGGGCTGATCTTCGCCGGTCAGGAGTTCGACGACCAGATCGATCCGTTCGAGGCTGGCATCGGCTTTGCCGTGACCGCCGAAAAGCCTGACGATTTTATCGGCCGCAACGCGCTGCAGCAGCGTCGTGGCCAGCCGCAACGTAGGCTGATGGGCCTCGACATCGAGGGCAACGAGACGATCGGGCATGGCGATCCGGTCTATCGCGGGCGTGCCCAGGTCGGCGTGGTCACCAGTGCGACGCGTTCGCCGATCCTGCGTCGCAGCATCGCGCTGGCGCGGCTGGATGTCTCTTTCGGCGAGGTCGGGACAAGGCTCGAGATCGGCAAGCTGGATGGGCATAGCAAGCGCATCGGCGCTACCGTCGCTGCCTTTCCCGCCTATGATCCGAAGAAGACCCGCGTGCGTGCCTGAATGAGGAAAAAAGACAATGACCGGTAGAGTTGCCATCATCGGAGCGGGACCGAGCGGGTTGGCTGCCTTGCGCGCCTTCGAAAGCGCGCGGGCCGCGGGTGCGGACATTCCCGAACTGGTCTGCTTCGAGAAGCAGGACAACTGGGGCGGGCTCTGGAACTATGACTGGCGCACCGGGCTCGACGAATATGGCGAGCCGGTGCACGGCAGCATGTATCGCTTCCTGTGGTCGAATGGGCCCAAGGAGTGTCTGGAGTTCGCGGACTACTCGTTCGAGGAGCATTTCGGCCACCCGATCCCCTCCTACCCGCCGCGTGCGGTGCTGCATGACTACATCGCCGGCCGGGTCGAGCGCAGCGATGTGCGGCGTCATGTCCGGTTTCGCAGTCCGGTGCGCAACATCGCCTGGTCCGACGAGACCTCCCGCTTCACGGTCACCGCGACGGACCTGCGGCGGGACCATCGCTACGCGGAGGAATTCAGCGCCGTCATCGTCGCTTCCGGTCATTTCTCAGTACCGAACGTGCCGGCCTTCCCGGGCTTCGAGCGGTTTCCCGGCCGCGTGCTGCACGCGCATGACTTTCGCGACGCCAACGAGTTCAAGGGCCGTGACGTGCTGCTGATCGGCAGCTCCTATTCCGCGGAAGATATCGGCACCCAGTGCCATAAGTACGGCGCCCGCTCGATCACCTTCTCCTATCGCACCCGCCCGATGGGATTTGCCTGGCCCGCAGGTTTCGAGGAACGCCCATTGCTGACCAGGGTGACCGGCAAGACCGCGCATTTTGCAGATGGATCTAGCCTGGATGTCGATGCCATCATCCTCTGCACCGGCTACCAGCATCATTTTCCATTCCTGCCGGACAGCTTGCGACTGAAGACCAGGAACCGGCTTTATCCGGAGAGCTTGTACAAGGGCATCTTCTGGACCAAAAATCCGAACCTGATCTATCTCGGGATGCAGGACCAGT